>NZ_JAOPWR010000466.1 GCF_025965585.1 Pseudonocardia sp. | reverse complement strand
CCGGCCGCAGGCCATCGCCGCGGCGGAGGCGGCGGCGCTCGGGTCGCCCGCCTGCGCGTGCGTGCTCGCCCTCGTCGTCGACGGTGACGGGACCGCGCTGGCCGCGCTCGCCGCGCGGCCGGGCGTGCGGGGGGTGGACGCGGCTCCACCCGGTACCACCAGCCGCGAGCTCGCTCTCTCCCCGCTGCTGCCCGAGCAGACCGACCGGGCGGATCCCCTGCCCGACGACGGGAGCGTGCCCGCGTCGTGAGCACCGATCGTGATGCGACCGTGTCCACCCACCCGGGTAGAACCACCACTGCCGGTCTCAGGGTTTCCCCCACCATGGGTTGGGTGGGGATCCTGATGTTCGTCTCAGCCGCGGGCTGGCACCGTGGACGCATGACGACGACCGGGGAGACGACCGATGCCCGCTCCCTCAGTCATGCTCTGATCGTTATCGGCACGTCATCGGGATTTTCCCTCCTCGGTGGGGTGGACGGTGTTTCCTCTACGGCAGTGATGTCGGTTCCGCACGCCGCCGCCCGGGCCGCCCGGCTCGCCCTCGACGGTGCCCGGAACCGGGCCCGCGCTGCCACCGGCACCCTCGACGGCCGGCCCACCGACCTCGGATGTTCGGCATGAGCTCCCTCACCCATGCGCCCGCCCTCGCCATCGGCCTCGCCGTGGTGGCGTCGTTCGGCTTCGCCGCGGCCGCCGTGCTGCAGCACCGCGCGGTGGCCGCCCGGTCCGGCACCTGCGTCGACGACACCTCGGGCGACGCACTGTCGCTGCGCGGCATGCGCGACGTCAGCAAGCGCCCGGGCTGGCTGCTCGGACTCGGACTGGCGGCCGGCGGCTCCACGATCCACGCGATGGCGCTCGTGCTGGCCCCGCTGTCGGTCGTGCAGCCCGTCGGCGTCCTGGCCGTGCCGATCGCCGTCGTGCTGACGGCGTTCCGCACCCACCGCAGGCCGTCGGGCGGCGTCCTCCTCGGCGTCGCCGTCTGCGTGGCGGGCGTCGCGCTGTTCGTCGGCACCGCGGCGGGCACCGCCGTGAGCACCCCGGCGCCCAACGGGGCCACGCTGTCGGCGGGCGTCGTCGTCGCAGGCGTCGTGCTGCTGCTCGCCACGCTGGGCTACGCCCGGAACGGCTGGATGCGGTGCGTTGCCTGCGCCATGGCCGGGGCCGTCGCGTTCGGGCTGGTGTCGGCGCTGGTCCGGGCGGTGTCCCAGACCGTGACCTCCGGCGAGAGCGAGGTGCTCGACCCCGCCGTCATCGCCGCCGTGTTCGGTGTCGTGGCCGCAGTGGTCGTGGGGGGCTGGCTGGTGCAGCAGGCCTTCGCCTCCGGCCCACCCGAGGTCGTCGTCGCGTGCCTCACCGTGGTGGACCCCATCGTGGCCGTGCTGCTCGGCATCTTCCTGCTCGGTGAGGGTGCGCACACGCCCACCGGCACCTGGTTGCTCCTGGTGTTCGCCGGCCTCGTCGCCGCGATCGGTGTGCTCGCACTCGCCCGTCACCACCCCGATGCCGCGGCCCGTCGCGCCGAGAACCCGAGCGACGCCTCGGAGAGCCGTGTCCTCGCCACCCTGTCGTCGTGGCGGTCGGACCTCATCCACCGCCGGTGACCCCAGCACCGCGTGGTCCCTACTCTCATCTGAGAGGAACCCCTCCTGTGATGCCCCGTTCCGGAAAGCCGCTGCGCATCCTCATCGGTGCCGAGACCTACCCGCCCGACGTGAACGGCGCTGCCCGTTTCGCCGAGCGGCTGGCCATCGGCCTCGCCGGGCGCGGACACGAGATCCACGTCGTCGCCCCGTCGCCCACCGGGCCCCCCAGCAAGACGGTCACCGACGGCGTCACGGTGCACGGTGTCCGCTCGCACCGGTACTTCATGCGCTCGGACTTCCAGGTCTGCATGCCCTGGGAGTGCCTCCCGGCCACCGCCGCGCTGTTGGAGGAGATCGACCCCGACGTCGTGCACTCGCAGGCGCACATGGTGGTCGGCCGCGGCATCGTCAACGCGGCCAGCCGCACCGGCCGCCCGCTCGTGGCCACCAACCACTTCATGCCGGAGAACCTCGCCGCGCACGCCCCGATCCCTCGCCCGCTGCAGCGCATCGGCTACCGCATCGCGTGGAGGGACCTCGGGCGCGTGTTCGGCAAGGCCGATGCCGTCACCGCCCCCACACCCCGTGCGGTGGAGCTGCTCCAGAGCGCGGCCGGGCTGCGCGACGCGTTCCCCGTCTCGTGCGGCATCGACGCCGAGCGGTACCACGCCGCCCCGGAGGAGCCCGGCGCCGTTCCGACGGTGCTGTTCGTGGGGCGGATGGACCAGGAGAAGCGCGTCGACGAGCTGATCCGGGCGATGGCGGCGCTGCCCGCGCACGTGCCGGCCGCGCTGGAGCTGGTCGGCGACGGGCCCGAGCGCGGCACGTGGACGGGGCTGGTCGAGAGCCTCGGCATCGGCCATCGCGTGCGGTTCCGCGGGTTCGTCTCCGAGGACGAGCTGCTCGAGGCCTACGCACACGCGTCCGTGTTCTGCATGCCGGGCATCGCGGAGCTGCAGAGCCTGGCCACCCTCGAGGCGATGGCCTCCGGCACCCCCGTGGTGGCCGCCGACGCGATGGCCCTGCCGCACCTGGTCCGGCCGGGGCGCAACGGCTGGCTCTACACCCCTGGCGACGTCCCCGAGCTCACCACCCGCCTGACGGCGCTGCTCGCCGACCCGGCGCTGCGGCGCCGGATGGGACACGCGAGCCTGGACATCGTGGCCGAGCACGCCATCGGCGCCACCCTCGACACGTTCGAGGACCTCTACCGGCGCCTGGCCGACCGCCGCCGCGTGGAGCTGCGCCGGGCGGCCTGACGCTCCCCTCGATGATCGTTCGGACCGCACACCACGGTCCTCGCCGGGCGCTCCTGGGCGGCTCCCGGCGATCACCCCTGACGGCTGCTCGGGTGGAGTGGGCACGATCAGCGTCCGCCGCGCGTCAGCGGCCTCGCGGGGGGCCGTCCTGTTCGGCCGGGGAGCGATCAGGTCGAGCGGTCCGCGGCCACCCGCTCCAGGAGTGCCAGCAGGATGCGGGCCGAGCGCTCCCAGCTGTAGTGGGCGGCCCGCTCCCGTGCCGCGGCGGAGCGCTCCTCCCAGCGGCCCGGGGTGGCGAGGTCGTGGATCGCGCGGAGGAACCCGTTCACGTCGCCCCGGGCCACGTAGGTGGCCGCCGTCCCTCCCACCTCGCGGAACACGGGGATGTCGCTCACCACCACCGGTGTGCCGACGCCCATCGCCTCCACCAGGGGGATCCCGAAGCCCTCGTCGCCCGACGCCGACACCAGCGCCGTCGCCCCGCGCAGCACCTCGCGGTAGGCGGCGTCGTCGGCGCCGTCGTGGAACACCAGCCGCCCCCCGTGGGCCAGTGCGGTGAGGCGTTCGCGCTCACCGGGCGGGACGCGGCTCATGAGGTGCAGCTCGTGGTCGGGCAGCCCGCCCATGACGCGTGCCAGCACATCCACGTTCTTGTAGGGCATGAACGAGCCCATGTAGACGAGCGCGTTCGTCCGGGGCAGGCGCGAGTCGTCCGGGACGGGGTCGGGGGCGTTGGGCACCACCGTGACCGGCCGCCGCGTGAGGTGGTGCTCGGCCATCAGCGCCGCCGTGGTGTCGGAGACGGTGGCGACGGCGTCGGCGCGGTTGAGCAGCAGCCGCTGCGGCCACCACGCCAGGTGGTAGAGCCGCCACAGCGCCCGGATCGGTGCCGCGAACTCCGGCGGCGGCGTGGGGTGACGGTAGTAGATGAGGTCGTGCAGCGTCAGGACCAGCGGGTAGCGGCGCCCCCACGTGCCCATCGTCTGCATGGGGGAGAACACCACGTCCGGGCCGAGCCTGTTGACCTGCCGGGCCACCAGCGGCTCCAGCACGCTCGTGGGGCCGCTGACGAGGTGCCAGGGCAGGTCGGGAAGCTGGGCGAGCTGGCGCCGGTCGTTGACCAGCATCTCGACGGTGCCGATGCGCGCTCCGCCTGCGCTCCGCTCGGTCACCAGCTCGCCCAGGGCGGCCACGAGTCCCGCGGTGTAGCGGCTGATGCCGTTGTGCTGCGGGACGGTGGTGTAGCGGCAGTCGACCAGGATCCGCCTCACGCGAGGAACCCCGTGATCGCCGCGGCCACGGCGGCCGGTGCCTCGTAGTGGGCGAGGTGGCCCGCGCCGGGGACCATCACCAGCCGGGCATCGGGGAAGCGGTCCACGAGCGCGTGCTGGGACGCGGGCGGGGCGATGTCGTCGCGCTCGGCCACCACCAGCAGCGTCGGCACGGCGACCTCGGCGGCGGACTCGGCGACGTCGTGCCCGATCGACGCGTGGAACGCCTCCAGCAGCACGCGACGGTCGGCGAACGTCGAGAAGTACCGGTCGTGCTCGGCGTGGATCCAGCCGCGCAGCGCGCGGTCCGGCGTGGTCACCATCGCGACGCTGGCGATGCGCGTGACCAACGGGTTGCGCAGCAGCGCCGTGCCCGCCCGCTCGGGCAGCGCGGCGGCGGCCCGGTGGTAGATCACGGTCAGCTTCGTCATGCCCTGCCGCGGCCCGGCCAGCGCCGACGCCGCGATCGGGTTGACGAGCACCAGCCGGCTCGCGCGGGCCCCTCCCGCCAGCGCGGCGGCGGCGATGACCGAGCCGAAGGAGTGGCCGGCGAGCACGACGTCGCCGCCGTACTCAGCGCTGTGGGACTCGAGCAGGTCGCCGGTCCAGGACGCGTAGCCGGCGATGTCGTGGGCGTCGTGGGGGAGCGGTGGCGACTCCCCGAACCCGGGCAGGTCGGGCACCACGACCCGCACGCCGTCCAGATGGGCGACGATCGGCTCGAGCCCGTGGTGGTCGCCGCGCAGGCCGTGCAGGAAGACGATCGTGCCGGCGGCGTCGTCGGGGCCGTAGGTCCAGGTCCGGGTGGTCCCGCCCCGGAGCTCCCGCTCCTCGCGGCGCACCGGCATCCTCCCGACGAGCGAGGCGTAGGGCGAGCGCGCGGTCACCGGCCGGAGTCTAGGACCGCCCGCACCGCCACCGGGCCTCGGCCATGATCACCGTTCCGGTGCGTTCCCGGCCGCATGTGGCCGTCCGCGCACCCGGCCGAGGATCATGGTGTGGTCGTCCCCGGGACGCCGTCCCGGCTCGTCGGATCCGGACCGACACGCCGCCCGACGGGGTGAGCAGCGCGTTCGGCGCTTGCCCACCCGGGTGCCGGGAACTGTCGGTGGCCAGGGTTAATCTTGGCCGTCCAGCGGCGCCGCCGATCCGGTTCGTCCCCATCGCGGGGTGCGGTTCCCGGGCCGGTCGCCGCGCGATGTACAGGCGTACGTGCGCAGCCCCGCGGGCCGCGCCGGAAGGGAGCTTTCCACCCCGATGGCCAGCCCGAACAGCACCTCCGGCAGCACCGACAGCTTCGTCCACCTCCACACCCACACCGAGTTCTCGATGCTCGACGGGGCGGCCCGGCTGGACGACCTGTTCAAGGAAGCCGCCCGCATGGAGATGCCGGCGCTGGCCATGACCGACCACGGCAACGTGTTCGGCGCCTACGAGTTCTGGCGCAAGGCCAAGGCCGCCGGGGTCAAGCCGATCATCGGCATGGAGGGCTACCTCGCGCCGGGCAGCCGCCACGAGCGCAAGCGCGCGGTGCTGGCGAGGGGTGCGTCGGGGGCTGACGAGACCGACAACCCCGGCGAGATGTACACCCATATGACGCTGCTGGCGGAGAACAACGAGGGGATGCACAACCTCTTCCGCCTCTCGTCGCTCGCGTCGCTGGAGGGCTACTACTACAAGCCCCGCATGGACCGCGAGCTGCTGGAGACCTACGGCAAGGGCATCATCGCCACCACCGGCTGCCCGTCCGGCGAGGTGCAGCGGCTGCTGCAGCAGAACAAGTACGACGCCGCCTGCCAGGCCGCAAGCGACTACCGCGACATCTTCGGCAAGGACAACTTCTTCTGCGAGCTGATGGACCACGGCATCGGCATCGAGCGTCAGGTCCGCGACGACCTCTACCGGCTCAAGAAGCAGCTCGACCTGCCGGGTCTCGCCACCAACGACCTGCACTACACCTACGCGGAGGACGCCAAGCCGCACGAGGTGCTGCTCTGCGTGCAGACCGGCAAGACCCTGGCCGACCCCAACCGCTTCAAGTTCGACGCGCAGGACTTCTACCTGAAGTCCCCCGCCGAGATGCGCGCCCAGTGGGACAGCGAGTTCCCGGAGGCCTGCGACAACACGCTCGCCATCGCCGAGCGCGTGGGCATCGACTTCACCGAGGGCCAGGACCTCATGCCCCGCGCACCCGTTCCCGAGGGCGAGTCGGAGGAGAGCTGGCTCGTCAAGGAGGTCGAGAGGGGGCTGCACACGCGGTTCCCGAACGGTGTCACCGAGCAGTACCGCAAGCAGGCCGAGTACGAGCTGGGCGTCATCATCAAGATGGGATTCCCCGGCTACTTCCTCGTCACGGCCGACCTCATCCAGCACGCCAAGAAGGTCGGCATCCGCTGCGGCCCCGGCCGTGGTTCCGCGGCGGGCTCGCTGGTCGCGTACGTCCTCGGCATCACCGACCTCGACCCGATCAAGCACAAGCTGCTGTTCGAGCGCTTCCTCAACCCCGAGCGCATCTCGATGCCCGACATCGACATGGACTTCGACGAGCGTCGGCGTGGCGAGATGATCCGCTACACCACGGAGAAGTACGGCGAGGACCGCATCGCGCAGATCATCACCTACTCCACGATCAAGGCGAAGGCCGCGATCAAGGACTCGGCGCGCGTGCTGTTCGGCCAGCCCGGCTACGCCGTCGCCGACCGCATCACCAAGGCCATGCCGCCCGCGATCATGGGCAAGGACATCCCCCTCTCGGGCGTGTTCGACCCCGCCCACAAGCGCTACTCCGAGGCCACCGAGGTCCGCGCCCTCTACGAGGCCGACCCCCAGGTCAAGGAGATCATCGACACCGCGCGGGGGCTCGAGGGCCTCAAGCGGCAGTGGGGCGTGCACGCGGCCGGCGTGATCATGTCGAGCAAGCCGCTGATCGACGTCATCCCGATCCAGCGCCGCGACTCCGACGGCGCCATCATCACGCAGTTCGACATGGGCGCCTGCGAGACCCTCGGGCTGCTCAAGATGGACTTCCTGGGCCTGCGCAACCTCACGATCATCGACGACGCGCTCGAGAACATCGAGCTCAACGGCAAGCCGAAGCTCGTCATCGAGGAGATCGGCCTCGACGACCAGAAGACCTACGACCTGCTGTCCAAGGGCGAGACGCTCGGGGTGTTCCAGCTCGACGGCGGCCCGATGCGCGACCTGCTGCGCCGCATGGCCCCCACCGAGTTCGACGACATCTCGGCCGTCGGCGCGCTGTACCGGCCGGGTCCGATGGGCGCCAACGCCCACAACGACTACGCCGACCGCAAGAACAAGCGGCAAGAGGTCACGCCGATCCATCCCGAGCTGGAGGAGCCGCTCAGGGAGGTGCTCGGCGAGACCTACGGCCTGATCGTCTACCAGGAACAGGTCATGGCCATCGCGCAGGTGCTGGCCGGCTACACGCTCGGCAAGGCCGACCTGCTGCGCCGCGCGATGGGTAAGAAGAAGAAGGAGATCCTCGACAAGGAGTACGCGGGCTTCGCCCAGGGCATGAAGGACAACGGCTACTCCGCCGCTGCCGTCAAGACGCTCTGGGACATCCTGCTCCCGTTCTCCGACTACGCCTTCAACCGCGCCCACTCGGCCGCCTACGGCGTCGTCTCCTACTGGACGGCGTACCTCAAGGCGAACTACCCCGCCGAGTACATGTCCGGTGTACTGACGTCCGTCCGCGACGACAAGGACAAGGCCGCGGTCTACCTGTCGGAGTGCCGGCGCATGGGCATCACGGTGCTGGCGCCCGACGTCAACGAGTCGGTGCGCAACTTCGCGCCCGTCGGCACCGACATCCGCTTCGGCCTCGGCGGCATCCGCAACGTCGGCGTCAACGTCGTCGACGCGATCGTGAAGGCCCGCAAGGAGAAGGGTGCCTTCACCGACTTCTCCGACTTCCTGCGCAAGGTCGACGCGGTGGTCTGCAACAAGAAGGTCATCGAGTCGCTGATCAAGGCCGGCGCGTTCGACTCCCTCGGCCACACCCGCAAGGGGCTCCTCCTCGTCCACGCCGACGCCATCGACGCCGTGATGAGCACGAAGAAGGCCGCCTCGATGGGGCAGTTCGACCTGTTCGGCTCGATGGACGGCTCCGGGCCGTCGGAACTCGACTCGGTGTTCGACGTCAAGGTGCCCACCGACGAGTGGGAGTCCAAGCACCTGCTCGCCGTCGAGCGCGAGATGCTCGGCCTCTACGTCTCCGGCCACCCGCTGCACGGCGTGGAGCAGGCGCTGTCGGCCAAGTCCGACATGGCCATCGCCACCATCCTCGAGGGCACGGTGCCCGACGGTCACCAGGTCACCATCGGCGGCATCCTCGCCAACGTGAACCGGCGGGTGAACAAGAACGGCGAGCCCTGGGCGTCCGCGCAGCTGGAGGACCTCGCCGGTGGCATCGAGGTGCTGTTCTTCCCGCGCTGCTACCAGGTGGTGGGCGTCGACGTCGCCGAGGACGCGATCGTGCTGGTCAAGGCCCGCGTCAACCGTCGCGACGACCGCGTCTCGCTGATCGTCAACGACCTGGCGGTCCCCGACCTCACCCACGCCGGCGGCGGCACCGGCGCCCCGGTGAAGGTCCACATGCGCACGGAGCTGTGCACCCCGCAGCGGGTCACGAAGCTCAAGGAGGTGCTCACCAACCACCCCGGCTCGTCCGAGGTGCACCTTGCGCTCGTCGGGGGCAACGGCACCACGGTGCTGCGGCTCGACGACGCGCTGAAGGTGACGCACTCCCCGTCGTTGATGGGGGATCTGAAGGCGTTGCTGGGGCCGGGGTGCCTGGGCTGAAGCGTCTCGCTCTGGCCCTCCCGCAGCTCGCGCTGTGCCCAGCACCGGCCCCCGCGCGGGTGTCCTACCCCGAACCGGAGGGGCGAGCCCTGCGGTTCGCCTGGCGCGGCTCGGCCTGATGAACGCGGTGACGCTGTCCGTCTGCTCGGGAACCCGGGTGGGGCAGCGGAGGGGCCAGCTGGTTGTCGGCGGGGTCGGCGGCCTTCGCGTCCGGGGTGCAGGTGGGACCGGCGTTCGAGCTGGGCCGTCGGCTGCGTCCCTTCGCCGGCAGTCCCGGCTGACGGCGGATCAGCGGGCCGTGCCCACCAGATGCTGCCAGTGCTGACGGGCCTGCTTCTCCCACCGGCTGTGCAGGGTGTCGAACAGCTCCGCGGCGCGGGTGCCGGCCCAGCGCTCGGGCAGCAGCTCGGCGGGCAGCTTGGGGTCGAGGAACGGGAAGCGGCGCCAGGCGTGCACGAGGTGGATCTGGTGGGCCAGCACCTCGGCGGGGGTTGCGGGCGCGGC
The DNA here is from genome assembly GCF_025965585.1 of Pseudonocardia sp. Lineage (GTDB taxonomy): Bacteria > Actinomycetota > Actinomycetes > Mycobacteriales > Pseudonocardiaceae > Pseudonocardia. The sequence goes on along the minus strand of NZ_JAOPWR010000466.1, from coordinate 29,093 downwards.
GTCGGCGAAGGACACGAGGAACTCCTCGTACGCCTCCTCCACATCGGCGAGGTCCCAGGCCTGCTCCACCACGGCGTGCTGGCGGCCGATGTCGCCGAACGGCCCGACGAACGAGCTGGTGACCTCGGTCAGCTCGAGGTCGGCCACCACGCCCGCGGCCTCGTCCTGCTTGCCGGGGTCGGGGGTGACCCAGACGCCGGGGGCGGGGGAGCCGAGCCCGGCCCACGCGAGCCGGGTGCGCAGGCGGTGGCGCAGCTGCCGGCGCGCCTCGGGCACGCTGACGAGCAGCACGAGCCAGCGCCCGTCCCACGGCCGGGACGCGGCGCCGAAGCCGTAGATGCGCGCGGCGCCGTCCGACAGCAGCCGCACGCCCTGGTCGGTGAGCGACCAGCGCACGCGTCGGCCCGAGCGGTCGGAGACCAGCAGCCCCTCGGCGGCGGTGCGGGCGAGGGCCTGGCGGGCCGACTTGTTCTCCACGTCGAGCAGGCCGAGCACGTCGATGAGCACCTGCGTCCACACCGGCTCACCGCGGGGGAGCACGAACTCGCCGAGCACCGTGAGCAGCAGCGACCGCGCGCTCGTGGCCCCCAGCTCCCGGCGCCGGGACAGCGCGGGATGGGGGGTCAGGGACTCGGCGGCGGACATGGCCTCCCAGCCTAGTCGGACGGGGTCGGATCCATCGTTAGGCTCGCGAATCATGGGCGACCTCAGCACTGCGACGCTTCGAGACGCCGACCGGGCCCACGTCTGGCATCCCTACGCCCCGATGCCCGGGGTGGTGGCCCCGCTGGTGGTGGAGTCGGCGCAGGGTGTGCGCCTGCGGCTCGACGACGGGCGCGAGCTCGTCGACGCCATGTCGTCGTGGTGGGCGGCCATCCACGGCTACCGCCACCCCGTGCTCGACGCCGCCGTGCGCGACCAGCTCGGCGTGATGAGCCACGTGATGTTCGGCGGCCTCACCCACGGGCCGGCCGTGGACCTGGCCCGGCTGCTCGTCGAGGTCACGCCCGCCGGGATGGAGCACGTGTTCCTCGCCGACTCCGGGTCGGTGTCGGTCGAGGTCGCGATCAAGATGTGCCTGCAGTACCAGCGCTCGCGCGGGCGTCCGGAGAAGCACCGGCTGATGACGTGGCGCGGCGGCTACCACGGCGACACGTTCGGCGCGATGAGCATCTGCGACCCCGACGGCGGCATGCACTCCCTCTGGCGCGACGTGCTGCCGCAGCAGCTGTTCGCCCCCGCCCCGCCGCGCGCGTTCGAGACCGCGTACGTCGCCGAGCTCGCGGAGCTCGTGGAGACCCACGCCGACGAGCTCGCCGCGGTGATCGTCGAACCGGTCGTGCAGGGCGCCGGCGGCATGCGCTTCCACGACCCCCGCTACCTGCACGTGCTGCGCGAGCTGTGTCTTGCCAACGACGTGCTGCTCGTGTTCGACGAGATCGCCACGGGCTTCGGGCGGACGGGGGAGATGTTCGCCGCCGACCACGCCGGCATCGCGCCCGACGTGATGTGCGTCGGCAAGGCGCTGACCGGTGGCTACCTCACGATGGCGGCCACCCTGTGCACGACCGAGGTGGCCCGCGGCATCTCCGACGGCGAGGCGGGCGTCCTGATGCACGGGCCGACCTTCATGGGGAACCCCCTGGCGGCGGCCGTCGCCGCGGCGTCCGTGGGGCTGCTGCAGGAGCGCGACTGGCGCGCCGAGGTGCGCGGGATCGAGGCGGCGCTGAAGGACGGCCTCGCTCCGGCGAGGGCGCTGCCCGGGGTCGCGGACGTGCGGGTGCTGGGCGCGATCGGGGTGGTGCAGCTCGACCACGAGATCGACATGGCCGCGGCCACCGCCGCCGCCGTCGAGGCCGGGGTGTGGCTGCGGCCGTTCCGGGACCTCGTCTACACGATGCCGCCCTACGTCTGCACCGCCGACGAGATCGCGACGATCACGCGGGGCGTGCTCGCGGCCGCAGCGGCGGGGTGACGCGGGGTGTGGCGCCGAGCGGCGGCGCACGACTGTGAGGAGCCGCACGGCGGATCACTCGTGCGTGTGACACGTCGGTGCCGCCAGGACGGGAGCTTGTGGAGCGTCGGCCCGGATGCGCGGTCCGACGACCAGCGACGATGGTCCCGATCAGACGAACGTGAACGCAGGGTGGCCAGGCCGGACGGCCCAAAACGGACGGAACGGGCAGGGCCGGCCGCACGTTGGCCCGTCGCGGTGCAGCGAGGTGCCCGCACAGTCGACCCTGCCCCGGAGCTGATCATGACTTTGTCCCCCGCCCGCCCGGCCGACGGCCAGCCGACCCAGCACGCCCCGCCCACCGCCGGGCGGTGGCGCGCCGACATCAGCGCGTCGCTCGTCGTGTTCCTCGTGTCGGTGCCGCTGTCGCTCGGCATCGCGCTCGCGTCCGGCGCGCCGATCATGGCCGGGCTCATCGCCGCGGTGGTCGGCGGTGTCGTCGCCGGCCTTCTCGGGGGCTCGCCGTTGCAGGTCAGCGGGCCTGCTGCCGGCCTGACGGTCGTGGTGGCCGAGCTCATCGGGCGGTTCGGCTGGCAGGTCACCTGTCTGATCACGATCGGCGCGGGCCTGCTGCAGATCGCGTTCGGGCTGCTCCGCGTGGCCCGCTTCACCCAGGCCGTCCCGCCCGCCGTCGTGCGCGGGATGCTCGCCGGCATCGGCCTGACCATCGCGCTCGCCCAGATCCATGTCGTGCTGGGCGGCGACCCGCCGACCGGGGTCATCGACAGCCTGCTGCTGCTCCCCGGGCAGATCGCCGGACTGAACCCGGCCGCGCTCGCGGTGGGTGTGCTGACGATCGCCCTGCTGGTGCTGTGGCCGCGGCTCCCGAAGCAGGTACGGGTGGTGCCGGGACCGCTGGTGGCCGTCGTCGTCGGGACGCTGCTGGCCGTCGCGCTCATCGACGTGCCGCGGGTCGACCTGCCCGGCGGCCTGCTCGACGCGATCACCCTGCCCACCCTGCTGCCCGACGGCGAGTGGGCGGCCATCGCCGGCGGCGTGCTGACCGTCGCGCTGGTGGCCGGCGTCGAGAGCCTGCTCTCCGCCGTGGCCGTCGACCGCATGCGCGGCCCGGACGGCCGGCAGACCCCGCCCACCGACCCCGACCGCGAGCTCCTCGGCCAGGGCGCCGCCAACAGCGTCTCCGGCCTGCTCGGCGGCCTGCCCGTGACCGGTGTGATCGTTCGCAGCTCGGCCAACGTGGCGGCCGGGGCGCGCACGCGCGCGTCGGCGGTGCTGCACGGCGTGTGGGTCGCGGTGTTCGCGATCGCGCTCGTCGGGCTGGTGGAGCTCGTGCCGCTCGCGGCGCTGGCCGGCCTGCTCGTCGTGATCGGTCTGCAGCTGGTCAGGCCCGTCGACATGCGCACCGCCTCGCAGCACGGGGAGCTGCCGATCTATCTCGTGACGGTGGCCGGCGTGCTGGTGCTCGGCCTGATCGAGGGCGTGGGCGTCGGGCTGGCCGTGGCCGGGCTGATGATGCTGAGCCGCGTGATCCGCGCCGAGGTGCGCCTGGAGGAACCCGACCGGGACGGCGAGCCGTACCGCCTGGTGGTCGAGGGCATGCTCAGCTTCCTGGCCGTGCCGACGCTGTCGCGGGTGCTGTCCCGCGTGCCGGCCGGCGCGCCTGCGCGCGTCGAGCTCGTCGTCGACTACCTCGACCACACCGCGTACGACCAGCTCGAGGCCTGGACCGCCCGGCACCGCGCCGACGGGACGACGGTCGAGGTGTCCGAGCCCGGTGCCACGGGACCGTCGCGGCGTGGCCGGTACGCCACGTGGTCGCACTGGCAGAAGAGCGAGGCGGGGCCGGTCCAGCCGGTGCTGGCGGGCGTCGCGGCCTACCACTCCGACGCGGCGCCCCTGATGCGTCCGGTGTTCCGGGAGCTGGCCGCGGGCCAGGCGCCGTCGGGCCTGCTGCTGGCCTGCGCCGACTCGCGCGTGGTGCCCAACGTGATCACGCACAGCGGTCCCGGTGACCTGTTCACCGTCCAGAACGTCGGCAACATGGTCGCGGGCACGTCCGTCCGGGCGGCGGTGCAGTACGCGACCACGGTGCTGGACGTGCCGGTCGTCGCCGTCTGTGGGCACTCGGGCTGCGGCGCGATGCGCGGGCTGCTGGGCGGCGGGGTCGACGGCGCGCTCGGCGACTGGCTGCGCAGCGGGGCGCCCAGCGTGGAGGCCTTCCACGCCGGGCACCCGGTGGGCCGCTCGGCGCTCGCAGCGGGCTTCGGGGATGCGGAGGCGCTGGCGATGGTCAACGTCGCCCTGCAGCTGGACGTCCTGCGCGACCACGGGGTACGGACGGAGCTCCTGGGCCTGTTCTTCGACATCCCCACGGCCCGCGTGCTCGTCCTGGAGGGCGACGAGTTCCGCGCCCTCGGCTGAGGCTCCCGCGAGTCGACACGGCCGGGCGCGCGAGTAGTGCCGCCGCGCGATCAGCTGCACGCCGACGGCCTGACCGCACGCTCCGCGCGTCGGTCCCCGGGCGCGCGAGTCGGGCTCTGGTCCGCGCGAGTCGCGGGGCGGGTGTGCGCGGGTCCGGGGCGGTCGCGGTGGCCGGGCGCATCCCCAGCGGACGCTCTCGCCTAGCGTGTCGAGTGTGTCGCCGTCGTCGCTTCCTCCCGCCCACCCCCTGGCCTGGCTCGACGCCCACGCCGCCCGCCGCCGCGAGGCCGGCCTGCGCCGTGAGCTGCGCCCGCGCCGGGCGGGGGAGCCGCTGCTCGACCTCGCCGGCAACGACTACCTCGGCCTCTCCGCCGACCCCCGCGTCGTGCAGGGCGGCGTCGAGGCGCTGCGCACGTGGGGGGCGGGCTCGACGGGGTCGCGTCTGGTGACCGGCACCACGTCCCTGCACGCGGAGCTGGAGGCCGAGCTCGCCGCGTTCTGCGGCGCCGGGTCGGCACTGGTGTTCTCCTCGGGCTACGCCGCGAACCTCGGGGTGCTCACCGCGCTGTCCGGACCGGACGCGCTGATCGTCTCCGACGCCGCCAACCACGCCTCGCTCGTCGACGCCTGCCGGCTCTCGCGCGCCCGGGTCGTGGTGGTGCCGCACGACGACGTGTCCGCGGTCGAGGCTGCGCTGGCCGCCCGCTCCGAGACGCGCGCGCTGGTCGTCACCGACTCGGTGAACAGCGTCGACGGCGGGCTCGCCCCGCTGCGCGCGCTGCACACCGTGTGCCGGGCGCGTGGGGCGCTGCTCGTCGTCGACGAGGCGCACGGGCTCGGCGTGTGCGGCCCGGGCGGGCGGGGCCTGCTCGCGGACGTCGGCCTCGCCGGGGCGGACGACGTGGTGGCCACCGTGACGCTGTCGAAGTCGCTGGGCAGCCAGGGCGGGGCGGTGCTGGGCCCGGCCGCGGTCACCGCACACCTGGTCGACACCGCCCGCTCGTTCATCTTCGACACCGGCCTCGCCCCGGCCAGCGTGGGTGCCGCCCTCGCCGCTCTGCGGGTGCTGCGCGAGGAGCCCGGGCGTCCGGCGCGGGTGCTGCGAGCGGCTGCCGCGCTGGCCGACGCGGCCGGGGTGCCGGCGCCGCCGTCCGCGGTGGTGTCGGTGGTGCTGGGCGAGCCGGGGGTCGCGTTCGCGGCGGCGCAGCGGTGCGCGGAGCGGGGGCTGCGGGTGGGGTGCTTCCGGCCGCCGTCGGTGCCGGAGGGCACGAGCCGGTTGCGGCTGACGGCCCGCGCGACGCTCACCGACGACGACCTGGCGCTGGTCCGGACGGTGCTGGCGGAGGTACTGGCTCCGGCGGTGGCGCGGTGATCGCCGCGGGACGCACGGCAGCACCCTTCGCGCGGGACGGTGGACGCGTGAGCGGGCGGGTGCTCGTCGTCACCGGCACCGGGACCGGCGTCGGCAAGACGGTCGTCACCGCCGCCGTCGCCGCGCTGGCCCTGGCCCGCGGGGCGCGGGTGGCGGTGCTCAAGCCCGCTCAGACCGGCGTCGGCCCCGGCGAGCCGGGGGACCTCGCCGACGTCGCACGGCTCGTCCCGGGCGTCACCGGGCGGGAGCTCGCGCGCTACCCCGACCCGCTCGCCCCCGCGACGGCCGCGCGTCGCGCCGGCGTCGCGCCCGTCACACCGGGGGAGGCGGCACGGGCCGCGACGGACCTCGCGGCCGACCACGACCTCGTCATCGTCGAGGGGGCGGGCGGGCTGCTCGTCCGTCTCGACGACGACGGCACGCTGGCCGACGTCGCCGCCGCGCTGGACGTGCCCGTCCTCGTCGTCGCCGCTGCCGGCCTGGGCACGCTCAACCACACCGCACTGACCACCGAGGCGCTGCGCACACGCGGCCTGGAGTGTGCGGGCGTGGTGGTCGGCGCGTGGCCGGCCGAGCCCGACCTCGCCGCGGAGTGCAACCTCGCCGACCTGCCTGTCGTCACCGGCGTCCCGCTGCTCGGGGCGGTGCCCGACGGTGCCGGTGTGCTCGCGCCCGACGAGTTCCTCCGGGTTGCGCGTCACACCCTGGCGGCGGAGCTGGGGGGCGAATGGCACACTCCGAAGCCGTGACCACAACGCAGTCGGACATCCTCGCCCTCGCCCGCACCCAGGTACTGGACGAGGGCGTCGGCCTGTCCGAGGCACAGGTGCTCGACGTGCTCCGTCTCCCCGACGACGCCCTCGACGACCTGCTGGAGCTCGCCCACGAGGTGCGCATGCGCTGGTGCGGCCCGGAGGTCGAGGTCGAGGGGATCATCTCGCTCAAGACCGGCGGCTGTCCCGAGGACTGCCACTTCTGCTCGCAGTCGGGGCTGTTCGAGTCGCCGGTGCGCTCGGCCTGGCTCGACGTCCCGTCGCTGGTGGAGGCGGCCAAGCAGACCGCCAAGACCGGGGCCACCGAGTTCTGCATCGTCGCCGCCGTCCGCGGGCCGGACGCGAGGCTGATGGCGCAGGTCGCGGCGGGCATCGCGGCGATCAAGGACGCGGTCGACATCAACATCGCGTGCTCGCTGGGCATGCTCACCCCCGAGCAGGTCGACCAGCTGGCCGCCATGGGCGTGCACCGCTACAACCACAACCTCGAGACGGCGAGGTCGCACTTCACCAACGTGGTCACCACGCACACGTGGGAGGAGCGCTGGGAGACGCTGCGGCTGGTGCGCGAGGCCGGCATGGAGGTGTGCTGCGGCGGCATCGTCGGCATGGGGGAGTCGCTGGAGCAGCGTGCGGAGTTCGCCGCACAGCTCGCGTCGCTCACGCCCGACGAGGTGCCGTTGAACTTCCTCAACCCGCGCCCGGGCACCCCGTTCGGCGACCTCGAGCCGATGGCCGGACCCGACGCGCTGCGCACCGTCGCGGCGTTCCGGCTGGCGATGCCGCGCACGGTGCTGCGCTTCGCAGGCGGCCGCGAGATCACCCTCGGCGACCTCGGGGCACGCCGGGGCATGCTCGGCGGCGTCAACGCCGTGATCGTCGGCAACTACCTGACGACGCTGGGCCGCCCCGCGGAGTCCGACATCGACCTGCTCGGCGAGCTGCAGATGCCGATCAAGGCCCTGAACGACACGCTGTGACCCTGCTGATGTTCTGCGACCAGTGCGGGAAGCCGTCCGAGGAGGACGAGCACCCGCGCTGCGCCGCGCGCCGGGAGCTGGAGCCACCGCGCTACTGCGCCGACTGCGCGCGGCGCATGGTCGTCCAGGTCACGCCGACCGGGTGGACGGCGCGCTGCAGCCGGCACGGTGAGCGCACCGGCTGAGGTCTCCTGGGCCCCGATCTCGTGGTCGGAGACCTGGGAGGACGACGTCACCCCCGACGAGCATGCGGCGCTGGCCGTGCTGTTCGCGCGCTGCTTCCCGTACTCGCGGACGCCGTTCACCGGGTTCCGCAGCTGGTCGAGCGGGCGGCCCGAGCTGCGGCTCATCGGCCGCGACGGGCCGCGGATCGTCGCGCACCTCGGGATCCTGCGCCGGTTCGTGCGGGCCGGCGAGGCGTCCCTGCTCCTCGGGGACGTCGGTCTGGTGGCCGCCGACCCGTCGGTGCAGGGGAACGGCGTCGGCGCGGAGCTGCTGGCGCGCGCGGCCACCACGCTGCGCGGGCTGGGGATGCCGTTCGGCTTCCTCACCTGCGGGGAGGCGGTGGCGGCGTTCTACGAGCGCGGCGGCTGGGTGCGGGTCCCCAACCCGACGCGGATGGTGCGCGCCGACGGGCAGGTGCAGGTCTACGACGGCGCGTCGATGGTGCTGCCGGTGTGTTCACCCATGGAGGACTGGCCGGCAGGGGAGAAGATCGACCGCAACGGCCTGGAGGTGTAGCCGCCCCCTGGCCCTGCGCACGGGCCCGTCATGATCGCGAGCCGACCCCGGAACGCCCGCCGCACCGCGGTGCACCATGCTGTCGCCCATGGCGAACTGGGGGAGCCTGCTGCAGCAGGTGGTCAAGATCGGGATGGACCTGCTGTCGTCGTCGCAGCAGAAGCAGGGCACCGTCGCCGCCCCGCCGCGGACGCAGGCCCGCAGCGCGCCCGCCGGTGAGCGGGCCCGCGCCGTCTCCTACACCCCGAACCTCGACGGCGCCGCCGATCCCGGCGAGATCGTGTGGGTGTGGGTGCCGTTCGAGGAGAACGACGGGCGGGGCAAGGACCGGCCGCTGCTCGTCGTCGGGCGGGGGGACGGCGACCTGCTCGGGCTGATGCTGTCGAGCCGGCACAGCCGCGCCGACGACCGCGACTGGATCTCCATCGGCTCCGGCGTCTGGGACCGCGAGGGGCGCGAGTCGTTCGTCCGGCTCGACCGCGTGCTGGAGATCGGTGAGCACGCCATCCGCCGCGAGGGTGCGGTGCTCGACCGCGACCGCTTCGAGCGCGTGGCGGGGGAGCTGCGGAGCCGGTACGGCTGGAGCTGACACACGCGCGCCGCGATTCGCGCGCACTCCGCCCCCGACCCGCGGCATCCGTGCCGCGACTCGCGGGGGGCGTTGCTAGTTGAAGCTGTGCTCCACCGCGTAGGTCGTGATCGGGGCGGGCACCGCGCGCAGCTGCGTGAGCAGGCCCGTCTCCCGGGCGAGCAGGACGCGCACCAGCCGCAGCCGCTCGGTGGGGGAGGTCATCTCGAGCAGCCGCTGACGGTCGGACATCGGCAGCAGGCAGTCGGCCGCCAGCACGTGGGGGAGGTTGCCGGCCCCGATGTCGGCCTCCGGCTCGGACCAGTCGCCGGACTTCCACGCCGTGGCGCAGTAGCGGCGGTGGGCGTCGCGCGCCGAGGCGCTGAGCATCCGTGTCATGTCGGCCGCGTCGGCGCCCTTGTCGGCGTCCGTCTCGACGTCGGGCAGGAACTGCACCGACCCCATCAGGTACGGCTTGGACTCCGCGTCGAGGCTGAGCAGCCGGAACCGCCGGGCACCGCGCGTCACGATGTCGTAGCGGCCGTCGGGCAGCCGGCGGACGTCGCGCAGCTCGGCGGTGCAGCCGATGGCGTGCAGTCCGTCGATGCCGTCGTCGTCGGCGGTCCAGCCCTCGCGTACGGCCACGACACCGAACTCCTTGCCCGGGACGGCGCCCGTGACGAGGTCGACGGTGAGCTGCCGGTAGCGGGGTTCGAAGATGTGCAGCGGCAGCGAGGCCCCCGGCATCAGTACCGTTCCCAGCGGGAACAGCGGAAGGGTCTCGGCCACACGCCTACGGTACGGCTCCGCGTGCGTGCTCGCCCGGCGGCCGGAGCACCGCGAACGCGTCCGTCACCCGAAGGGATCGGTCCGTGAACCGGAAGAGCGCAGCGGGCCGGCCGCCGGACGGCCCCGGAGGGGCGACGGCACCCGTCGGCTCGAGCAGGGCCCGGCGGGTGAGCACGCGCTGCAGGTTGGTGGCCGAGATGGTGTGGCCGAGCGCCGTCGCGTAGAGCTCGCGCAGGGCCGAGATCGTGAACTCGCGGGGGGCCAGCGCGAAGCCGAGGTTGGTGTAGGAGAGCTTCGCGCGCAGCCGCTCCTGGGCGGCGTCGACGATCGTGGCGTGGTCGAAAGCGGTGTCGGGGAGCCGGCGCAGAGGATGCCAGGCGGTGTCGTCGGGGACCGCGGGGTCGGCGTCGGACGGCACCAGCCCGAGGAACGCCGTCGCGATCGTCCGGGTGCCGGGCACGCGGTCGGGGGCGGAGAACACCGCGATCTGCTCGACGTGGGCGACCTCGCGCACGTCGACCTTCTCGGCGAGCTGCCGGCGCACCGACGCCTCGACGTCCTCGTCGTCGCGCAGGCGGCCGCCCGGGAGCGCCCACCGTCCGGCGTCGGGGGGCATCGCCCGGTGCCAGGCGAGCACCTGGAGGGCGCCGCCGCGGATCTGCAGGACGGCGGCCAGCACCTCGTGCTCGCTGTGTCGCCCCATGGGGCGGATCGTAGGCGGATCACCGGGACCGGCCGTGCACCGCCGCGCGGCATCCCGCTCCCGGCGCCGGATCGTGCCGACCCGGGCCGCCGTCCGGGTCGACCCGCGCACGCGGAACATGACTCGCGCACGCGGACGCACTCGTGCGCGCTCGTGTACATCTCGGACATGTCGACTCGTGGGTGGGACCGGTGAACGGGGGATTGCCGGGCGGTGAGGTTCCGGTCACGTGGGGGATGTGGCGAGGGGTGCCCGGCTGCTAGCCTCACACCTGTTTACGACTCGCAGTCGAAAACGACGGGAGACCACATGCCGATGTCGGAGCTGCTGCCCACGGGACTCGAACCCGGCTGGGCGGACGAGGTGCGCGCCCTGGCGCGCGAGAAGGACGCCGTGCTGCTGGCGCACAACTACCAGCTGCCGGAGATCCAGGACGTCGCCGACGTGACGGGGGACTCCCTGGCGCTCTCGCGGATCGCGGCCGAGTCCCCGGCGTCGACCATCGTGTTCTGCGGCGTGCACTTCATGGCCGAGACCGCGAAGATCCTCAGCCCGGAGAAGACCGTGCTGATCCCGGATGCGAACGCGGGCTGCTCGCTGGCCGACTCCATCACCGCCGACCAGCTGCGGGAGTGGAAGGCCGGGCACCCCGGCGCCGTGGTCGTGTCGTACGTCAACACCACCGCCGCGGTGAAGGCCGAGACCGACATCTGCTGCACGTCGTCCAACGCGGTGGAGGTCGTGGCGTCGATCCCGGCCGACCGCGAGGTGCTGTTCCTGCCCGACCAGTTCCTGGGCGCGCACGTCCGCCGCATCACCGGACGGCAGAACATGCACGTCTGGGCGGGGGAGTGCCACGTCCACGCCGGCATCAACGGCGCCACGCTGACGCGCAAGGCCGAGGAGAACCCCGACGCCGAGCTCTACGTCCACCCGGAGTGCGGCTGCGCCACGTCGGCGCTCTACCTGACCGGCACGGGTGCGGTACCCGCGGACCGCGTCAAGATCCTCTCGACGGGCGGCATGCTCGACGCCGCGCGCGCGTCCACGTCGAAGCAGGTCCTGGTGGCCACCGAGGTCGGCATGCTGCACCAGCTGCGCAAGGCCGCGCCGGAGATCGACTTCCGCGCCGTCAACGACCGCGCGAGCTGCACCTACATGAAGATGATCACGCCGGAGAAGCTGCTCCGGGCGCTGCGCGAGGACCGCGACGAGGTCACGGTCGCCCCCGAGCTCGCGGCCCGCGCCCGCAGCGCCGTGGAGCGGATGATCGCGATCGGTCAGCCCGGCGGTGGGGAATGAGCACCTGGGAGGCCGAGGCCGACCTCGTCGTCGTCGGGTCCGGGGTCGCCGGGCTCACCGCCGCGCTCGACGCCGCCGCTCTGGGGCTGCGCGTTCTCGTCGTCACCAAGGACGCCGTCGACTCCGGGTCCACGCGCTGGGCGCAGGGCGGGGTCGCGGTCGTGGTCGGGGACGTGCCGGGCGACAGCGTCGAGGCGCACGTCGCCGACACCCTGACGGCCGGCGCCGCGTTGTGCGATCCCGCCGCCGTCGCCTCGATCCTGCGCGACGGACCCGCCGCCGTGGCCCGGCTGCGGGCGCGGGGAGCGGTCTTCGACACGGAGGATCCGCGTGTGGGACCGGGCATCGGCACAGCGGGGGGCCGGCTCGCCCGCACCCGCGAGGGCGGGCACTCGGCCTTCCGCGTGGTCCACGCGGGCGGCGACGCCACCGGTGCGGAGGTGGAGCGCGCGCTCGTGGCCGCGGCGTCGGACAGCCGGCTGCCACTGCTCACCGGCCACCTCGCCGTCGACGCCGTGCGCGACGAGCGCGGCCACGTCACCGGTCTGGCAGTGCTGGACGACCACGGTCGCCCCGGCGTGCTGCGGGCCCCCGCGGTGCTGCTGGCCAGCGGCGGCTACGGCCAGATGTACGCCTCCACCACCAACCCCGAGACGTCCACCGGCGACGGCGTCGCGCTCGCACTGCGCGCCGGTGCCACGGCGGCCGACCTGGAGTTCGTGCAGTTCCACCCGACGGTGCTCTACGACGGGCCGGCCACCGGCCGGCGTCCGCTCGTCACCGAGGCCGTCCGCGGCGAGGGCGCGGTGCTGCTCGACCGCGCCGGCACGCGGTTCATGACGGGAGTGCACCCGCTCGCCGACCTGGCCCCGCGCGACGTCGTCGCCGCGGCCATCACCCGGCGGATGCTCGAGGCCGGCACCGACTGCGTCTATCTCGACGCCCGTGCGCTGGAGGACTTCGCCCGCCGCTTCCCGACCGTGTTCGGGGCGTGCCGGGAGGCCGGGATCGACCCGGTCCGTGAGCCCATCCCCGTGACGCCCGCGGCGCACTACGCGTGCGGCGGCGTCGTCACCGACGCGAACGGTCGCACGGTCGCCCCCGGGCTCTACGCGGCGGGCGAGGTGGCCCGCACCGGCCTGCACGGTGCCAACCGGCTCGCCTCCAACAGCCTGCTCGAGGGCCTCGTCGTCGGGGCGCGGGTGGCCAGGGCCGTTGCCGCCGACCGCCGCGTCCTGCGCGAAGCGCCGACCCTCGCGCCGTCGCCCGTGGTGCCCATCGCGCCTCGCGGCGTCGTCCAGCGCGCCATGACCGGCGCCGCCGGCATCGGCCGAGACGGGGCCGGGCTCGCCGGGGCGTCCGACGCGATCGAGGCCGCCACCGGCATCGGAGTGCCCGTCGACCGCGCCGGCGTCGAGGACGCGGCGCTGACGCTGATCGCGCAGGCCGTCCTCGCGGCCGCGGGCACCCGCACCGAGAGCCGCGGCTGCCACGTGCGCAGTGACTTCCCCGAGCGCGACGACGTCTGGCAGCGCCAGAGCCTGGAGATCGCGCTCGACGCCACCGGCCGTCCGGTGGTGCAGACCAGCAACGTCCAGGTGGGGGCGGCATGACCGCCGACGTTGCCTTGCCCGCGGAGGCGGAATCATGACAGTCACACTGATCGGGCCCGACCTCGACGACCTGCGCCGCGTCGTCGACACCGCGCTCACCGAGGACCTGCGCTACGGGCCCGACGCCACGACGGCGGCCACCGTGCCGGCGGACGCGATCGCCGTCGGGTCGTTCGCGGCCCGGCAGCCGGGCACGCTCGCGGGGCTGCCCGTCGCGCTGGCGGTGCTCGACACCGTCGTCGGGGACTACGAGGTGCTCTCCCAGCGGGCGGACGGCGACCGGCTCGCCGCCGGCGACGCCGCGCTGGTCGTCCGCGCGCCGGTGCGCAGCCTGCTGACGGCCGAGCGCACGGCGCTGAACCTCCTGTGCCACCTCTCCGGGGTCGCCACGGCCACCGCGGCCTGGGTGGACGCCGTGGCCGGCACGCACGCCCGGATCCGCGACACCCGCAAGACGCTGCCGGGGCTGCGGTTGCTGGAGAAGTACGCCGTGCGCTGCGGGGGCGGGGCCAACCACCGGCTCGGTCTCGGCGACGCCGTCCTCATCAAGGACAACCACGTCGCGGCGGCCGGCTCGGTCGGGGCGGCGCTGGCCGCGGCCCGCGCGCACGCACCCGACCTGCCGTGCGAGGTGGAGGTCGACTCCCTCGACCAGCTCGACGAGGTGCTCGCCCTGAACGCCGAGCTGGTGCTGCTGGACAACTTCGACGTCGCCACCACGGCGGAGGCCGTCCGGCGGCGGGGGAGCCTGCCCACCGGGCTGGAGTCGTCGGGCGGGCTGCAGCTGGCCAACGCCCGCGCGTACGCGCAGACGGGAGTCGACTACCTCTCGGTGGGCGGCCTCACGCACTCCGTCACGGCGCTGGACCTGGGCCTCGACCTCGCCACACCCTGACCGCCGCGGAAGGCCCGGGGTGTGCCCGCCCCGGGCCGCTCGGGCCGGCGGTCGCCAGCACGCGGCCGCGGAGCTGACGGCCGACGGGGGCCTGGTGGACAGCGCCACCGACGTCGTCCAGTCCCGGACGTCGACGTCGGGCCGTTTGCGCGGTCTGCTCAAGGGCCTCGTCACCGCCGCGGCCTGAGCTTCACGGCCGAGCCGCAGCCCGCTCCAGCAGGTCCGCCGCGGCGGGAGCGCCACCGGCCTCCCGCACGGTCTTGCCCAACCGCTGCACCTCGGCAGCGAAGGAGGGGTCGCCTGTCACGCGGTCGACCGCCTCGGCCAGCCGCGCCGGCGTGACGTCCGCCGGGTCGAGCCGCACGCCCGCGCCCAGCTCCGCGACGCGGTCGGCCGTCACCTCCTGCTCCACCATCTGCGGAACGACCACCATGGGCACCCCCGCGGCCAGCGCCTCCATGGTGCTGCCCATCCCGCCGTGCGTGACGAACGCGGCGCTGCGGGCGAGCACCTCCACCTGCGGCACGTGCGGGGCGAGGGTGACGTTCGCGGGGACGACGGGGAAGTCGGACGGGCCGAGCCGGCTGCCGTGGTTGATCACGACCGGCCGCTCCTGGCCGCCGAACGCGTCGAGGGAGTCGCGGAAGAAGTCGGCGCGGTCGTTGAACACGGTCCCCAGCGAGATGTACAGCGCGGGCGAGGTGGGCAGCGGGAAGCCACTCGTCTCCTCCTGGCGCCCCAGCGCGGGCCCGACGAAGTGCACGGTGTCGTCGAACAGCTCACGGCCGGGGTGGAACTCGGCGGGCATCATCACCACGGTGAGCGGGCCGGGTGCCCACACCAGGCCCGGGTCGGCGCCCGGCAGGCCGTAGCTGCGCGCCACGGCGGCCATGCGCTCGACGTCGAACGGCGGCCTGTCCGTCCCGCGTCCGTGAGCCATCCGCGCCATCGCGGGGGAGTTCGGTCCGAACACGTACGAGGGCGAGATCCGGGCCGAGGCCGCCGACCGCGACGCCGTGAGCATCGTGGCCCACAGCGACATCGTCTCGCCCACGACGAGGTCGGGAGCCATCTCGTCGTACAGGGACCGCAGGGGCTCGGCGACGGTCTCGGCCGTGCTCAGCAGCCGCTCCATCAGCGCTCCGATGGGTGGCGGCGAGCCCGCCGCGAACCGTGGCGGCCCGCCGTCGGGCTGGTCGAACGTGACCAGGCCGGCCCCCGCGGCCTCGACGGCGCCGCGGAACGCCTCGGGCAGCAGGTACGTGACGCGGTGTCCGCGCTCGGTGAGCTCCGCGGCCACGGCGAGCGTGGGGTTCACGTGCCCGTGGGCGGGCATGGGCAGGAACAGGTAGTCACTCATCGACGGCCCCCGACCGGTCTCCGGTGTGGACGTCAGGCTAATCCCGCGGCCCCCGCGGCCCCCGCGGCCCCCGCGACGGCGCGGTCCCGGCGGCGACGCCCGCGGCGGCGGGTCGTGCGCGGATACCGCTGCCCCGGCCACGATCACCGCGCACGGGCGGCGGCTACGCGGCCCGTACCCTGGGGCCATGCTCCGCCGACTCGACCTCCGCGCCGAACCGCTGCCCCGCACCGCGACGCTCAGGGGCCTGCTGCCCCGCGCCGAGATGGACGTGGACGCGGTGCTGCACCGGGTGCGGCCCATCGTCGAGGCCGTGCGCGACCGGGGCGTCGAGGCCGTGCTGGAGTTCGGCGAGCAGTTCGACAAGGTCCGCTCGGCGGCCGTCCGCGTGCCGGAGCAGACGCTCAAGGGCGCGCTGTCCGCGCTCGACCCGGCCGTCCGCGAGGCACTGGAGCTGTCGATCGAGCGCGCCCGGAAGGTGCACGCCGACCAGTGCCGCACCGACGTCGTCACCGATGTGGTCACGGGCGGCACCGTCACCGAGCGGTTCGTGCCGGTCCGCCGCGTGGGGCTCTACGCACCCGGCGGCCTGGCCGTCTACCCGTCCAGCGTGATCATGAACGTGGTGCCGGCGCAGGCCGCGGGCGTCGAGTCGCTCGTGCTCGGGTCGCCGCCGCAGGCCGAGTACGGCGGGCTCCCGCACCCCACGATCCTGGCCGCGGCCGCGCTGCTGGGCGTCGACGAGGTGTGGGCGGTCGGCGGCGCGCAGGCCGTGGCACTGTTCGCGTACGGCGGCACCGACACCGACGGCGCCGATCTCGAGCCGGTCGACATGGTCACCGGCCCGGGCAACATCTACGTCACCGCCACCAAGCGCCTGCTGCGCGGCCTGATCGGCATCGACTCCGAGGCCGGCACCACCGAGATCGCGGTGCTCGCCGACGACACGGCCGACCCGGTGCACGTCGCCGCCGACCTCATCTCGCAGGCCGAACACGACCCCAACGCGGCGTCCGTGCTGGTCACGACGTCGGAGGAGCTCGCCGCCGCCGTCGACGCCGAGCTGGAGCGCCAGGTGCCGCAGACCAAGCACCTCGAACGCATCCGCACCGCGCTGTCGGGCCCGCAGTCGGGCACCGTGCTCGTCTCCGACCTCGACGACGGTGTCGCGGTGGTCGACGCCTACGCGGCCGAGCACCTGGAGATCCAGACCGCCGACGCCCGCGCGGTGGCCCTGCGCGTCCGCAACGCCGGGGCGATCTTCGTCGGCCCCTGGGCGCCGGTGTCGCTCGGCGACTACTGCGCCGGTTCCAACCACGTCCTGCCCACCGGCGGCTGCGCCCGGCACTCGTCGGGGCTGTCGGTGCAGACGTTCCTGCGTGGCGTCCACGTGATCGAGTACACGGAAGAGGCGTTGCGCGACACGGCCGACGCGGTGGTCACGCTGGCCACCGCCGAGGATCTCCCTGCGCACGGACAGGCCGTCACGGCCCGGTTCGCGCGATGACCGCCGACGTGGTCCTCCCCACGGATGCGGCGTCATGACCGGCACCCTCGAGACGGTGGGGGCCGAGGTCACGCTCGAGCAGCTCCCGCTGCGCGACGACCTGCGCGGCAAGAGCCCCTACGGTGCCCCGCAGCTCGACGTCGCGGTGCGGCTCAACACCAACGAGAACCCGTACCCGCCGCCCCCCGGGCTCGTCGACGACGTCACGGCCGCCGCGCACGAGGTGGCCGCGGAGCTGCACCGCTACCCCGACCGTGACGCCGTCGCGCTGCGCACCGACCTCGCCGCCTACCTGACGAGTGCCACCGGGGTGGTCCTCTCCAGCGCGAACGTGTGGGCCGCCAACGGCTCCAACGAGGTGCTGCAGCAGATCCTGCAGGCGTTCGGCGGGCCGGGGCGCACGGCCGTGGGGTTCGAGCCGTCGTACTCGATGCACCCGATCATCGCCGGCGGCACGAGCACCGAGTGGCTGCCCGCGCCGCGCCGGGACGACTTCACGGTGGACGTCGACGCCGCCGCGGCGCTGCTGAGCGAGCGGGCCCCCGACGTCACGTTCCTGACCAGCCCGAACAACCCCACCGGGCAGTCCATGGAGCCCACCGACCTGGCCCGGCTGGTCGACGCCGCACCGGGCATCGTCGTGGTGGACGAGGCCTACGCCGAGTTCTCCGACCGGCCCAGCGCCATCACGCTGCTGGCCACGCACGGCCACAAGCTCGTCGTGAGCCGCACCATGAGTAAGGCGTTCGCGTTCGCGGGCGGGCGGCTGGGCTACCTCGCCGCGGCGCCGGCCGTCGTCGACGCGTTGCAGCTCGTCCGGCTGCCCTACCACCTGTCGGTCCTCACCCAGGCCGCCGCGCGCGCCGCCCTGCGACACGCCGGCGCCACGCTCGGTTCGGTGGCGCTGCTGCGTTCCGAACGTGACCGGGTCGTGGCAGCATTGGCCGCCGCCGGCTACGACGTGGTGCCCAGCGATGCCAACTTCGTGCTGTTCGGGAAGTTCACCGACGCGCCCCGCGCATGGCGGAGCTTCCTGGACCGCGGCGTGCTCATCCGGGATGTCGGGATCCCCCGGCGCCTGCGTGTCACCGTCGGCACACCGGAGGAGAACGACGCGTTCCTGCAGGTCGCAGTGGACGTCGTGGACGAGGAGGTCGCGTGACCAGGATCGGCCGCGTCGAGCGGGTCACCAAGGAGTCCAAGGTCGTCGTCGAGATCGACCTCGACGGCACCGGCATCACCGACATCTCGACCGGTGTGCCGTTCTACGACCACATGCTCGACGCCCTGGGGAAGCACGGCGCGTTCGACCTGACCGTTCGGGCCGAGGGGGATGTCCACATCGACGTCCACCACGTCGTCGAGGACGTCGCGATCGTGCTGGGCCAGGCGCTGCGCCACGCGCTGGGGGACAAGAAGGGCATCCGCCGCTTCGGCGACGCCATGATCCCGATGGACGAGACGCTGGCCCAGGCCGTCGTCGACGTCTCGGGGCGGCCCTACACGGTGCACACCGGCGAGCCCGAGGTCATGCAGGGCTTCGTGGTCGGCGGCCACTACCCGACGGTGCTGAACAAGCACGTGTTCGAGTCGCTGGCCTTCCACGGCCACCTCGCGCTGCACGTCCGGGTGCTCGACGGTCGCGACCCCCACCACATCACCGAGGCGGAGTTCAAGGCCGTCGCCCGCGCCCTGCGCGCGGCGGTGGAGCCGGACGCGCGGATCACCGGCATCGCCTCCACGAAGGGCACGCTGTAGCGGTAGCACCCGATCTGTCCGGTCCTCCCCGAACCGCCTCCGACCTGACCGCGCTACCGCCCGATAGGCTGGTCCCGTGTCGTCGATCGTCGTGCTGGACTACGGGTCGGGCAACCTGCGCTCCGCGGAACGTGCGTTGCGCCGCGTCGGCGCCGACGTCACGGTCACGGCCGACCGCGACGCCGCGCTGAACGCCGACGGGCTCGTCGTCCCGGGCGTCGGGGCGTACGCGGCGTGCATGGCCGGGCTGAGCAGCGTCGACGGACCGCGCATCATCGAGCGCCGGCTCGCCGGGGGCCGTCCGGTGCTGGGCATCTGCGTCGGCATGCAGGTGTTGTTCGACCTCGGCGTCGAGTGGGGCGAGCGCACCCAGGGGTGCGGACAGTGGCCCGGCACCGTCGAGCGGATCAAGGCCGACGTGCTGCCCCACATGGGCTGGAACACCGTCACGGCCCCGGCAGGCACCACGCTCTTCAACGGCCTCGACGCCGACACGCGCTTCTACTTCGTGCACAGCTTCGGCGTGCGGCGCTGGGAGATGGAGCCGTCGGAGATCCTGCGGCCGCCGCTCGTCACGTGGGCGCACCACGGAGAGAACTTCGTGGCCGCCGTCGAGAACGGGGCGCTGTCGGCCACGCAGTTCCACCCGGAGAAGTCCGGCGACGCCGGCGCCACCGTGCTGCAGAACTGGCTTCGCGACATCGTCGGCTAGTGCGGTGGCCACGGGCGTCGCCGGGTTGATCGCGGGGTCCAGGTGGTTCCCGCAGGGCGCCGCTCGGAGCTGATACCGGGAGTCTTCGCAACGCCGGCAACGCCGCGAGGGGGCCGACCGGGCCGCGGTCGCCCAGCTCCGCAGCCGGCTTCCCGAGCCGGTCGCCGTCGCGGCCGGCCGGCACCAGCCGTGCGACCCGGTCGTGCAGCGCGCGGGCGGTGCCGACGCCGAGCACTCCGGTCACACCGGCCACCAGCGTGCGCGCACCGTTGCGCTCCATGCCGATCAACGTAGGGCGGCGGGCGCGGTCCGGTGCGCCGATCGTCGTGCGCTCGGGACGGGTCACCGCACCACTCGGGCCGTGCGGCGATCCTGCCGCGTGTGCTGGGTAGGGTGACCGACCGTGAGCTTCACGTTGCTTCCAGCCGTCGACGTCGCGGACGGCCAGGCCGTGCGCCTGGTCCAGGGCGAGGCGGGCACCGAGACCGGCTACGGCGCGCCCCGCGAGGCCGCGTTGCAGTGGCAGAACGACGGCGCCGAGTGGATCCACCTCGTCGACCTCGACGCCGCCTTCGGCCGGGGCTCCAATGCCGAGCTGCTGGCCGGGGTCGTGGGGGAGCTCGACGTGTCGGTCGAGCTGTCCGGCGGCATCCGCGACGACGCCTCGCTGGAACGGGCCCTGTCCACCGGCTGCACGCGCGTCAACCTCGGCACCGCCGCGCTGGAGAACCCCGAGTGGTGCGCCTCGGCCATCGCGAGGCACGGCGACCGCGTGGCCGTCGGGCTGGACGTGCGCATCGTCGACGGCAACCACCGCCTCGCCGCCCGCGGCTGGACCACCGACGGTGGCGACCTGTGGGAGACCCTCGCCCGCCTCGACCGCGATGGCTGCGCCCGCTACGTCGTCACCGACGTCAGCAAGGACGGCACACTGCGCGGTCCCAATGTCGACCTGCTCCGCGACGTCGCCGCGGCCACGCCCGCGCCGGTGATCGCGTCGGGCGGCATCGCCGAGGTCACCGACCTCGTCGCGCTCGCCGAGGCCGCCGCCGCCGGCGCCAACATCGAGGGCTCCATCGTCGGCAAGGCGCTCTACGCCGGCCGTTTCACGCTGCCGGAGGCGCTGGCCGCCATGCGGGACGTCGAGGCCCGGGCCGGAGCCCG
The DNA here is from genome assembly GCF_025965585.1 of Pseudonocardia sp. Taxonomy (GTDB): domain Bacteria; phylum Actinomycetota; class Actinomycetes; order Mycobacteriales; family Pseudonocardiaceae; genus Pseudonocardia. Next base: position 8,460 of record NZ_JAOPWR010000466.1, on the reverse strand, counting down.
GCACGCCGGATGAGCAGGAGCCCCGTCGTCTGCCTGCTCCTGCTCGCGCCGCTCGTGCTGGCGGGCTGCGGGTCCGGAGCGGCGTCACCACCGGCCGTGCCCGCGCCCGCCGTGTCCGCCCCGGCCAGCGCCGACCCGGCCGCACCCGACGCCACCTCGCTCGTGCGCTGTCTCACCGCCGCCGCGCCCGGTGCCACCGTGGAACAGCTGCCCGACGCCCCACCGGGAGGCGTCGCCGCCGTGGCCGTGGACGTCCCGCGCACCGACCTTCCCAAGGGCGTCAACCGCATCACCGTCGCCACGTTCAGCACCGACACGGCCGCCGCGTCCTTCTCCGATGGCAGCGCCACGTTCGTCAGTGGTACGGGCGGCACGTCCGACGCGGTCGGCACCACGGTCGTCACCAGCACCTTCCCGGGTGACGACGCGGCCGTCGCGGCCGCCAAGGCGTGCGCCGTAGGCTCGTAGCGTGTCCGTTGCGGTGCGTGTCATCCCCTGCCTCGACGTCGACGCCGGGCGTGTCGTCAAGGGCGTCAACTTCGCTGACCTGCGCGACGCGGGCGACCCCGTCGAGATGGCCCGCGTGTACGACGCGGAGGGTGCCGACGAGCTGACGTTCCTCGACGTCACCGCGTCGTCGGGGGAGCGCGCCACGATGCTCGACGTCGTGCGCCGCACCGCCGAGCAGGTGTTCATCCCGCTCACGGTGGGGGGCGGCATCCGCGCGACGGACGACATCGACGTCCTGCTCCGGGCGGGCGCCGACAAGGTCAGCATCAACACCGCCGCGATCCTGCGCCCCGAGCTCCTGCACGAGGCCAGCCGCCGGTTCGGGGCGCAGTGCATCGTGCTGTCGGTGGACGCGCGCACGGTGCCCGACGGCGAGCAGCCCACCCCGTCCGGGTGGGAGGTCACCACCCACGGCGGCCGTCGCGGGACTGGGATCGACGCCGTGGAGTGGGCGGTCCGCGGCCAGGAGCTGGGTGTGGGCGAGATCCTTCTCAACTCGATGGATGCCGACGGCACCCGCGCGGGCTTCGACCTGCGGATGATCGAGGCCGTCCGCAAGGCCGTGGACGTGCCGGTGATCGCCAGCGGTGGCGCGGGCGAGGTGGAGCACTTCCTGCCCGCCGTCCGGGCCGGGGCCGACGCGGTGCTCGCCGCCACGGTGTTCCACTTCGGCCACTTCCGGATCAAGGACGTGAAGGACAGCCTGCGGGTCGCGGGCGTGGAGGCGCGATGACACGCGTGGAGACCTCGGCGCTGGACCCCGCGATCGCCGCCCGACTCAAGCGCAACGCCGACGGGCTGGTGTGCGCAGTCGCCCAGCAGCACGGCACCGGCGAGGTGCTGATGGTGGCGTGGATGGACGACGAGGCGCTGCACCGCACCCTCACCACGGGCCGGGCGACGTACTGGTCGCGGTCACGCGAGGAGTACTGGGTCAAGGGCGAGAGCTCGGGCCACGCCCAGCAGGTGCTCGGCGTGAGCCTGGACTGCGACGGTGACACGCTGCTGGTGACGGTGGACCAGACCGGCTCCGCCTGCCACACCGGCACCCGCACCTGCTTCGACACGGACGTCCTCCTCCCGCTCGCCTGAGCCGCTCACCCACCTGCCCACGAGCCGGCCCAGCCACAGCACTGATATCGGTACCCGGTTCAGGCGTGTGGGCGGGTGCACACCGCCTGCCGCTGGCAGGATCGTCGTCGTGATCGGTCTGCTGCTCGTGGACGACGAGGAGCTCGTCCGCGCCGGGCTGCGCGCAGTCCTCGAGGCGGAGCCCGACATCGAGGTGCGCGGGGAAGGTGCCGACGGGGCCGACGTGCCCGGGTTGGTCCGCACGCACCGGCCCGATGTCGTGCTGATGGACGTCCGCATGGCGGAGATCGACGGTATCGCCGCCACCCGCCACCTCGTGTCCACGATGGACCGGCCGCCCCGCGTCCTCGTGCTCACCACGTTCGGCAACGACGGCCACGTCTACGACGCGCTGCAGGCCGGGGCCGCGGGGTTCCTGCTCAAGCGCGCCCGGCCGGTGGAGATCGTGCGCGCGGTGCGGACGGTCGCGGCGGGGGAGTCGCTGCTGTTCCCCGCGGCGGTGCGTGACCTCGTGGCCACCCGCGGCCGCTGCGGCGGTGACGCGCTGCGCGGCGCCGGCCTCACCGAGCGGGAGGGCGAGGTGCTGCGCTGGGTGGCCCGCGGGCTGTGCAACGCCGAGATCGCCCGGGAGATGGTGCTCGGCGTCGAGACGGTCGAGACCCACGTGGGCACCGTGCTGGCGAAGGTCGGCGCCCGCGACCGGACGCAGGCGGTGGTGCGCGCCTACGAGTCAGGCTTCATCGACCCGCACCGCCCGGTCGACTCCTGATCTCCTCCGGCCGGTGCGGTGGCCGGGAGCGTCAGGGGAGCGGGCCCGTCAGGTAGCGCTGGATGCTCGGGGCGACCGCTGCCACGAGCGTGGCGTGGTCGGCCGAGGCCAGGGGCTCGAACTTCAGCACGTACCGCACCATGCCCATGCCGAACACCTGCGCCCCGCACAGGCCGGCGCGCAGCTCGTGCTGGTCGGGCGACACGGCGGCCACGATCCGGCCGACCAGCACGTTGCCTATGAACTCCCGCATCATCCGGGCGGCCGCGTCGTGGCTGGCGATGCTCTGGATCATCGCGGCGAGCGGGCCGCCGCCGGTGGCGTCCCAGACCGTGAGGAACCGTTCGACCACGCGCTCGCCGATCTTCTCGGGATCGCCGGGCAGGATGTCGGCGAGGAGCTCGACGGGGTCGATGGGGATGTCCAGAGACGCGGTGAACAGCGCCTCCTTGCCCCCGAACCAGTGGTTGACCATCGCGGCGTCGACGCCCGCGCGGTCGGCGATGCGCCGGACGGTGGCGCCTTCGTACCCGCGCTCGGCGAACTCGACGCGAGCGGCCTCGAGCAGCTGCCCGCGGGTGTCGGACCCTCCAGGACGCCGTCCGCGGCGCCGGGGACCGGGTTGTGCTCCCGCTGCGACCACGCCCCCCATCCTGGCAGGGCGCCTGAGAGGATGGCGTCATGACCGTCCACGCCATCGCGCCCCCGGGCACCCTCGGCGCGGTCACGCCCAGCCGCGAGGAGTTCCGCGCGCTGGCCGTCGGGCACCGGGTGATCCCGGTGACGCGACGGCTGCTCGCCGACGACGAGACCCCGGTCGGGGTCTACCGCAAGCTGGCCGGTGACCGCCCCGGCACGTTCCTGTTCGAGTCGGCGGAGAACGGGCGGTCGTGGTCGCGATGGTCGTTCGTCGGGGCGCGGTCCGCTGCGGCGATGACGGTGGTGGACGGCCGGCTGACGTGGACCGGTGAGGTGCCCGCCGGGCTCCCGACGAGCGGCGACCCGCTGAGCGCCCTGCGCACGGTGGTCGAGGAGCTGCACAGCGAGCCGCTGCCGGGGCTGCCCCCGCTCACCGGCGGCATGGTCGGCTACCTCGGCTACGACATCGTGCGGCGGCTGGAGAAGCTGCCGCTGCTCACCGAGGACGACCTGCGGATCCCCGAGCTGGTGATGCTGCTGGCCACCGACCTCGCCGCGGTCGACCACCACGAGGGCACCATCACCCTCATCGCCAACGCCATCAACTGGGACGCCAGCGACGAGCGCGTCGACGAGGCCTACGACGACGCCGTCGCCCGGCTGGACCGGATGACCGAGGATCTCGCCGCCCCGGCCGCGTCCACGGTGGCGGTCTACTCACCGGCCGAGCCGCGGTTCACGCGCCGCCGCAGCCCGGCCGAGCACCACGCGGCCGTCGAGATCGCGAAGGAGCAGATCCGGGCGGGCGAGGCGTTCCAGGTGGTGGTGTCGCAGCGGTTCGAGACCGCGTGCGACGCCGACCCGCTCGACGTCTACCGCGTCCTGCGCACCACCAACCCGAGCCCGTACATGTACCTGCTGCGGCTGGAGTCCGCCGCCGGCGAGCGGTTCGAGATCGTCGGCTCCAGCCCGGAGGCCCTGGTCACGGTGCTCGACGGGGTGGTCACCACGCACCCCATCGCGGGCACGCGCTGGCGCGGCGCCACCGAGGAGGAGGACCAGTTCCTGGAGAAGGACCTCCGCACCGACGAGAAGGAGCGCTCCGAGCACGTCATGCTCGTCGACCTCGGGCGCAACGACCTCGGCCGCGTCTGCGAGCCCGGCACGGTCAAGGTGCGCAGCTTCTTCTCGGTCGAGCGCTACAGCCACGTCATGCACCTCGTCTCGACGGTGACGGGAATGCTGCGCGCCGGCCGCAACGCCTACGACGCCGTCACCGCGTGCTTCCCCGCCGGCACGCTGTCGGGGGCGCCGAAGCCGCGGGCCATGGCGATCATCGAGGAGCTGGAACCCACCCGCCGTGGCCTCTACGGCGGCATCGTCGGCTACCTCGACTTCGCGGGCAACGCCGACACCGCCATCGCGATCCGCACGGCGCTGGTGCGCGACGGCGTCGCCTACGTGCAGGCGGGTGGCGGGATCGTGGCCGACTCCGACCCCGTCGCGGAGGACACCGAGTGCCTCAACAAGGCCCGCGCGGTGCTCTCGGCGGTGGCGACGGCGGCGACGATGACCACGCCCGGGCAGGCCCGGTGACCTGCGCTCGACCGGCCGCCCCGGGCCGCTCGACCACCGCCACGCCGACCACGGCGCTGATGTCGCGAGCGGATCATCGTCCGCGACGCCTGCGCCTCGATCACCGCCTTCGGGCCGGTCACGTCACCGGGGCGTCGGTGTGACGGCCGCGGTCGTCGTTCCCGCGCGGAGCGGGCGGGCCCTCGGGCTGGCCTGCCTCGGGTTGGCCGCCGCGGCCGGCCTGACGTGGGGCGCGTCCGCGCTGACCTGGTACGAGGTGACCCCGGCCGGGCGCTCGGCGGTCGCGTTCACCGGTGCGCAGGTCTCGCCGTCGCTGACGGGGTTCGCGCTGGTGGCGCTCGCGGGAGTGGCCGCGCTCGTGGCCACCGGCGGCGTGGTACGCCGGGTGCTGGCGGGGTTGCTCGCCGTGGCGGGCGCGGTGGTGGCCGTCATCGCGGTCACCGCGCTGCTGCGCTCCCCGTTCGCCACCGACGGCCCCGCTGCGGGGCTGCCGCAGCCGCCGTCCGGGGTGAGCGTGGACGCGCTGCGCCACCAGCCGACCGTCACCACCGCGGCGCCGCTGCTGGCCGTGGCGGGCGGGCTGCTGCTCGTCGTCATCGGGGTGCTGGTGGTGCTGCGCGAGCCGCGGCTGTCGCGGCTCGGGGCCCGTTATGCCGCGCCGAGCAAACGCACCGTTGAGCTCGATCCCGACCGTGCCGCCTGGCAGGACCTCGACGCGGGACGCGACCCCACGGCGGATCCGGCTCCCGGGCCCGGGGCCGGGACGGACAGCGCGGCGGGGACCGGCCCGGGCTCCGGGGACGGTCCTGGCGACGGGGCCGGCCGCGGGGCTGACTAACATGACCCGTCGAGCCCGTCGAACCGAAGGGGAGGACCACCGCATGGATCACAGCGGAGGCAGCGTCCTCGATTCCATCGTGGACGGCGTCAGAGCCGATCTCGCGGTCCGCGAGGCGGAGGTCGACTTCGCCGAGATCAAGCGCCGGGCAGCCGCCACTGCGCCTCCGCGCGACGTGATGGCGGCGCTGCGCGCCCCGGGGATCGGGGTGATCGCCGAGGTCAAGCGGCGCAGCCCGTCGAAGGGCGACCTGGCCACCATCAGCGATCCCGCGGTGCTCGCGGCGTCCTACGCCGAGGGTGGCGCGCGGGTCATCAGCGTGCTCACCGAGCAGCGCCGGTTCGGCGGGTCGCTCGCCGACCTCGCCGCCGTGCGCGCGGTGGTGGACATCCCGGTGCTGCGCAAGGACTTCGTCGTCACGCCGTACCAGGTGCACGAGGCGCGGGCGTTCGGCGCCGACCTGGTGCTGCTCATCGTCGCGGCGCTGGAGCAGAACGCGCTCGACTCGCTGCTCGACCGTGTCGAGTCCCTCGGGATGACGGCGCTGGTGGAGGTGCACACCGAGGAGGAGGCCGACCGCGCGCTCGAGGCGGGGGCCAAGGTCATCGGCGTCAACGCGCGCAACCTGCACACCCTCGAGGTCGACCGCGGCATCTTCGGCCAGATCGCACCGGGCCTGCCCAGCGACGTGATGCGGGTGGCCGAGTCGGGCGTCCGCGGCCCCGGTGACCTGCTCACCTACGCCGGGTGGGGTGCCGACGCGGTGCTCACCGGCGAGAGCCTGGTGACCAGCGGCGACCCCCAGGGGGCGGTCCGCAGCCTGGTGGCCGCAGGTTTCCATCCATCGTGCAGCAGAATAATGCGGTGAGTACTCAGCCCTCGGCCAAGGCCAGCGACGGCATCTTCACGCCGTCCGGCCACGAACCCGACGACAAGGGTCACTTCGGGCGCTACGGCGGCCGCTACGTCCCCGAGGCGCTCGTCGCGGCGCTGGACGAGCTGGCCACCGCGTACGAGAAGGCCCGCGGCGACCGCGGGTTCCTCGACGAGCTCGACCGCCTGCACCGCGACTACTCGGGCCGCCCGTCCCCGCTGACGGACGCGGCCAAGCTGTCGGAGCACGCCGGCGGCGCGCGGATCCTGCTCAAGCGCGAGGACCTCAACCACACCGGCTCCCACAAGATCAACAATGTGCTGGGGCAGGCGCTGCTGACCAAGCGCATGGGCAAGTCGCGCGTCATCGCCGAGACCGGCGCGGGCCAGCACGGCGTCGCCACGGCCACCGCGTGCGCGCTGATGGGCCTCGAGTGCGTGGTCTACATGGGCGAGGTCGACACCGAGCGGCAGGCCCTCAACGTCGCCCGCATGCGCCTGCTCGGCGCCACTGTGATCCCGGTGAAGACGGGTTCCCGCACCCTCAAGGACGCCATCAACGAGGCCCTGCGTGACTGGGTCACCCACGTCGACGAGACGCACTACCTGCTCGGCACCGTCGCCGGCCCGCACCCGTTCCCGATGATGGTGCGCGACTTCCACCGCATCATCGGCCTCGAGGCGCGGGAGCAGGTGCTCGACCGCACCGGCCGCCTGCCCGACGCCATCGCGGCGTGCGTCGGTGGCGGGTCCAACGCGATCGGCATCTTCCACGCGTTCCTCGACGACCCCGGCGTCCGGCTGGTGGGCTTCGAGCCCGGCGGCGACGGCGTCGAGACCGGCCGTCACGGAGCCACCCTCACCGCGGGCTCGCCCGGCGCGCTGCACGGCGCGATGAGCTACCTGCTGCAGGACGAGGACGGCCAGACCGCCGAGTCGCACTCGATCTCCGCGGGGCTCGACTACCCGGGCGTCGGCCCGGAGCACGCGCTGCTCAAGGACCTCGGGCGCGCCGAGTACCAGCCGATCACCGACGGCGAGGCCATGGACGCGTTCGCGCTGCTGTGCCGTACCGAGGGGATCATCCCGGCCATCGAGTCGGCGCACGCGATCGCGGGCGCGCTGAAGCTCGGCCGCGAGCTCGGACCCGAGGGCGTCATCCTGGTGAACCTGTCCGGGCGCGGGGACAAGGACGTCGACACCGCGGCCAAGTGGTTCGGCATGATCGCCGACAGCGAGAGCGCCGAGAGCGCGAGCGGCACCGCCATCGCGGAGGCCACGCTCCCGGGGACGGACACGCCGGAGGACCGCCCGAGCGGCACCGTCCCCGCCCCGGGTGTGGGCGGATCGCCCGCCGGTTCGGACACGGTCGGGGTGCAGCGATGAGCGCAGTCGAGTCGATCTTCGCCGGGTGCCGCGCCGAGGGCCGGGGCGCGCTGATCGGGTACCTCCCGGCCGGCTACCCGACCGTCGACGGGTCGACGGACCTGCTTACCGCCATGGTCGAGGGCGGGTGCGACCTGCTCGAGGTCGGTGTTCCGTACTCCGACCCCGTGATGGACGGCCCCACCATCCAGGCCGCCGCCGAGACCGCCCTGCGCGCGGGCACGAAGCTGCGCGACGTGCTGTCGGTGGTGGAGCGGGTCACCGCCGCCGGCGGCAGGGCTGTCGTGATGACGTACTTCAACCCCGTCATGCGCTATGGCGTCGACGCCTTCGCGCGCGACCTCGCCTCCGCAGGCGGGCTGGGCCTCATCACCCCGGACCTCATACCCGACGAGGCCGACGACTGGATCGCGGCGTCGGAGCAGCACGGGCTGGACCGGATCTTCCTCGTCGCGCCGTCGTCCACGGAGGAGCGCATCGTCTCCACGGCCGCGGCGTCCCGCGGCTTCCTCTACGCCACCTCGACGATGGGCGTCACCGGTGCCCGCGGCGCCGTCGACGCGGCCGCTCCGGAGATCGTCGGCCGCTGCCGCGCCCACACCACGATGCCGATCGGTGTCGGGCTCGGCGTGCGGTCGGGCGACCAGGCGGCGGAGGTCGCGGCGTTCGCCGACGGCGTCATCGTCGGCTCCGCGTTCGTCACGGCGGCGGAGGAGAACGGCGTCGACGGCGTGCGCGCCCTCGCCGTGGAGCTGGC
>NZ_JAOPWR010000465.1 GCF_025965585.1 Pseudonocardia sp. | reverse complement strand
ACCGTCCCGATGCGGATGATCCCGTCGGAGGGGGAGCCGCGGGGTGTCTATCTCCACTTCCACGGGGGCGGCTTCGCGATGGGGGCCGCCCGCCACCACGACGCGATGCTGGCCGAGACGGCTCGTGAGGCCGGGGTGGTGACGCTCAGCGTCGACTACCGGCTCGCCCCCGAGAGTCCCTACCCCGCGGGGCCGGCCGACGCCGAGGCCGCCGCCATGTGGGTGCTGCAGAACGGCGAGGCCGAGTTCGGCACGACCCGAATGGTGGTGGGCGGCGAGTCCGCGGGCGCCACCCTGGCCGTGCTGACGGCCCTGCGGCTGCGGGACCGCCACGATTTCACGGGCCTGGCCGGGCTCAACCTGTCCCAGGGCGCCTACGACATGCGCATGACCCCGGGGGCCCGCGCGTGGGGCCGCCGCCGCCTGATCATCAACACCCCCACGATCAAGCGCCACTACGACCGCTATCTGGGCCCCGCCGACCGCGAGGACCCCGACGTCTCGCCGTTGTTCGCCGATCTCACGGACATGCCGCCCGCCCTGTTCACCGTCGGCACGGTGGACCCCCTGTTCGAGGACAGCGCGTTCATGTACGTCCGCTGGACCGCGGCACGCAACGAGGGCAGGCTCGACGTCCACCCCGGCGGCTCGCACGGCTTCAACTACTTCCCCACCGAGCTCGGCCGCAAGGCCTGCCGCCGCGTCAACGACTTCATCCTGGAGCGGTGCGCAGCGCCGTGACGGCGGGTCAGGCCGCCCGCACCGGCCGTCCGGGCAGCACGTCGGTTCGGAGCTCGCCGTCGCGGACGATGAACTCGCCCCCGACCAGCACGTGCCGGAACCCGACGGACGGGCGGATGGTCTCGGCGTAGGTGGCCCGGTCCGAGACCACCGCCGGATCGAAGATCGTGAGGTCGGCGTCGCTGCCCGGCTGGATGCGGCCCTTGCGCCGCATCGCCGGTGCCGCGGCCTCGACCACCTGCGCGGGCACCAGGCTGCAGCGGCGCACCGCCTCGGCCAGGCTGAGGTGCCCCTGCTCCCGCACGAGCACCCGCAGGGTCCGCCCGAAGGTTCCCGAGGTTCGGGGGTGGCTGACCACGTCCGTGGGCAGCGGCCACAGCAGCGGGTCCCGCGGCGTGGTGCGCCACAGCGGGGAGATGGCGTCGCTGGCCACCGCGGCGTCGGTGAACGTCATCGCCCGCCGCACGAACTCGAACTCCGCGGGATCCTCCTCGTCGAAGAAGTGGACGAACGCGAGGCCGCCGGGGTCCTGCTGCCGGATCCGGCGCAGCTCGTCCGCGTCCGTCACGCGCTCGCCGGTGGCCAGGTAGCCGATCGAGTGCGGGGTGAGACCCCGGCGGTGCAGCAGCTCGGGAGCGAGGAAGGCCGCGCCGATGCCCGTCATCCCGGCCCCGTATGGGTAGGCCTCGGTGGTGACCCGCGAACCCTCCTGCCGCACCCGTTCCACGAGCTGGTGCACGCGGTCCACCTGACGTAGCGACGTGCTGTTGAGGTGGCAGTAGTGCATGTGTGCACCGGTCTCGCCCGCCGCTCGGGCGATCTCCTCGGCCCCGTCGATCGGCGTGTGCGGGTCGAGCTCGACCAGCTCACGCGCGTGGGTGTAGGTCGGCATCCCGTGTCGCGCGGCCAGTGCAGCGACCGCCAGGTACTCGCTCGGGTCGATCTGCGGTGCATAACCGACGACGACACCGATGCCCAGCGCTCCGCAGGCCAGGTCGGCCTCCAGGTGCCCCAGGATGCGGTCGACGTCCGGCCGTGCCGCGGGGCGCTGCCACTCGGGGCTCGCGATGTTGGCGAAGAACTCGCTCAGCTCGCCCGTCGCACGGGCGCCGGCGAGCACGTGCATCCGGGCGACGGCCCAGGAGGTGGAGAAGCCGTAGTTGAGCGGGCGCCCCTCCGTGGCGGCACGGTCGTAGGCGGCCCCGACCGGGTGGACCCCGGCCTCGAGCTCCAGCGCCGTGGTGACGCCGTCGAGCGCCTGGAGGCGCTGCCCGGCGACGTCGTGGCAGTGGCTGTGCAGGTCGATGAAGCCGGGGGCGACCACCAGCCCCGGCACTGCCACCGTGGTCGTTCCCGTCAGCGGCGCCTCGGTGACCGCGCACACCGTCCCGCCCGAGATGCCGACGTTGCGCACCGCGTCCAGTCCCGTCTCCGGGTCGATCACGTGCCCGCCCGTCAGGACGAGGTCGTAGCTGGTCATGAAGCTCCCTTCGCACCAGGCTCGGTCGCCATGGTGAAGTCGGCGGGACGCTGGGGCACGAACATCGCGATCAGCGCCGCCGCCACGGTCGAGAAGATGAGGAAACCGAACGCGGCCGTGTAGGAGAACCGGTCCACGAGGAAGCCCATGACCACAGGCGCGAGCACACCGGCGAGCTGGCCACCCATGTTCACCACCCCCATGCCCGATGCGACCACGGCGGTCGGCAGCGCCCGGATCGGCATCCCCAGCACGCACATGAAGGACAGACCGGCGATCCCCATCGCCAGCGTCTGATACAGCGTGAACTCCACTGTCGTCTCGGCACGCAGCATCAGCACCAGCATCACCGCCGCGGCGAGCAGCACCGGGATCGCGAAGATCCGGGCGCGCTGGGCGAAGTAGCGGTCGAACAACCAGCCGCCGAGGAAGACGCACAGGCTCATCACCAGGAACGGGATCGCCGCCGCCACGCCGGTCTGCAGCAGGGAGATCCCGCGCACCTCGAGCAGGTAGCTCGGAATCCACGTGATCATGCCGTAGCTGAGCATGTTGGTCGCGCAGAACAGCGCCGCGAACTTCCACACCGCGCCGGTCCGGAGCACCGTGCGCATCGAGTACGCGGCCGGTCCGGGCCCGGCCGCCGCACCGCTCGGCTCGTCGCCCGGCCCGGCTGCGGGCTCGACGGTGGGCTCGGCCGCGGTCAGGTGTGGCGGGAGCGCCCGGGGCAGCAGCGTGACGAGCAGGAGCGCGATCAGCACGCCGGCGAGCGCGACTGCCCAGAACGTGTGGCGCCAACCGAGCAGCAGCAGCACCGGCGCGACCACGAGCGGCCCGAGCCCGGCGCCGAGGAAGTTGGAGGAGAGCATCAAGCCGGTGGCGGTCGCCCGGCTGCCCGGCACCGTCCGCTCGGCGATGGCCTTGAACGACGCGCCGGGGAACAACGCCTGGCCGGCCCCGAACAGGGCACGGACGACCAGCAGGGCGACGAAGCCCCAGACCAGACCGCTGAGCGCGGTGAAGACCGACCACAGCAGCAACGAGGTGAGCAGCAGCCGCCGGGACCCGAACCGGTCCGCCAGGTACCCCCCGGGTATCTGGAACACCATGTAGACGAGCGCGAAGACCGTGATCAGCCAGCCCTGCCCGGTCTTGCTGAGGCCGAGGTCCCCGCCGATGAAGGGCAGGGCGACCGCGATCATGACGCGGTCGATGTAGTCGATGACGTAGACGCCCATGAGCAGTCCCACGGTGACCGTCGCCGTTCGACGTACTCGGGACGGCGTCCACTCCGACTGTGCGACCGAATCGGTCCCGGTCTGCGCCATGCGGCCTCCGATGTCGTGACGTAGGGCAGATTGTTGGCGCGCGACCGATGCGCTGGCTTCGTCGAGCCCGACGAAGAGGTCGGGAGGATCCTGGTGAAACCACCAGACGGT
>NZ_JAOPWR010000420.1 GCF_025965585.1 Pseudonocardia sp. | reverse complement strand
GGTGGTGGATGGCGACGCCTGCGAACCGGTCCTGGTCGTTGGGGCGAGAATCGTCACGCCGCGGACCGGCATGCCGGCCACCAGCGTCGCCACCCGTCGCAGCGCCGCCTGCTCCCCTGTGATCCGGTCTTCGCCGGTTCGCCCCGGCAATACAGCCATCACAGCGAGTGTACCCGGACCGAGTCCTGCCTGGTCAGGGGCCAGTTTGGCTGGTGTGGCAGGTCCAGGGACAGCGCCAAGTGGGCCGGGTGATCAGCGCTGCGCTAAAGAAGTGCGCCCGCCGTCGTCCCGCGCTCGCAGGGGTGGCCCCGTGTGCCGCCCGGGAACCACTCGTCTCCTGCGACCTCCAAGGATCTTCATGAGTGACGCACGCACCCTGACCGACACGCCCTCCGCCACACCGGCTCTGGCCAACCTGCGGCTGGGCACCGCCCCCGACTCCTGGGGCGTCTGGTTCCCCGAGGACCCGCGCCAGGTGCCCTGGCCGCAGTTCCTCGACGAAGCCGCCAGGCCGGCTACACCGCCGTCGAGCCGGCCCCTACGGCTACCTGCCGACCAACCCTGAGCAGCTGCGCGATGAGCTCGGTAGTCGTGGACTGACCCTCACCGGCGCGACCGCCGGCACCGCCCTGCACCGCGGACCCGACGCGCTCGACGCCGCGCTCGCCGAATGCCGCCAGATCGCGGCACTGCTCGTCGAGATGGGCGCGCCCTACCTGGTCACCCTGCCCGCGATGTACGCCTACATGTACACCGGCGAGCTGCTCGAGCCCGCCGAGCTCACCGCCGAGGAGTGGACCACCCTCGGACGCGGTCACTCCGAGCTCGGCCGGGTGCTGCTCGACGAGTCCGGCGTCCGGCAGATGTTCCACCCGCACGCCGACGCCCACGTCGACACCGATCAGCGCGTCGACCACTTCCTCGAGGTCACCGACCCGACCACGGTCTGGCTCTGCCTCGACACCGGCCACATCGCCTACGCCGGCGGCGACAACCGCGCCATCGTTGCCAAGCATCCCTCCCGCATCGGCTACGTCCACCTCAAGTCCGTCGACCCGCAGGTGATGGAGCGCGTGCGCACGGAGAGGATGCCGTTCGCCCAGGCCGTTCAAGCGGGCGCGATGGTAGAGCCCGACGCCGGCGAGCCGAGCATGCCCGAGCTGCTCCGCGACCTCGACGCGCTCGGCGTCCCCCTCACCGCGATCGTCGAGCACGATCTCTACCCCGCTCCGGCCAGCGTGCCCCTGCCGATCGCCACCCGCACCTGCCGCTACTACACCGAGCAGGGCCTTGCAGGCTTCCGCCGCTGAGCGCGCACGCACTGAACGGCCCCACGTGTACCCGCGATGGACGGGTCGGCCCCCCAAAGGCGAGACCGCCCGTCCACCGTGCCCGCGCAATAGACCAAATGACTCAGCGAGACCGACCGCGGCACCGCCATCGAGCAGCTCGTCGCCTCGCTGATCGGATGGTCGTCGAGCCCTCGCAGACACGGCGCGAGTCCATCGAGCGTCTCGGCGCCCGCACTCTGGACCCGACCGCGCTCGAGGTTCCGGCGTTCATCGCTGACCACACCCAGGACCGACACGCCGACTTCTGAAACGGCGTCTAAGGACTGTCGGTGACCGGCGCTAGGCTTCTGACCAGGATGAATACCAGGCGTGTGGTCGTTCCCGACCTCGGTGACGCGGTCATAGAGGTCGTCAGCGACCTCACGGAGATGCTCATCGCGCTCGTCGACGAAACGCTGGAAAGTGAGCTGCCATCGGTGCTTGCAGTTGGCTTCGGGCTCGAGGCCCTGGACCGGATCTGGGGGGGCATCAAGCCGACTCAGGAGCGCACGGCCCCGCGGCTGTTCGCCCCTGAGTGGAGAGCCGAGTATCTCCGGCTTTCCGTGGTCGAACTCGACGCCGCGGATCTCGCGACCACGGGTGAGACGATCCGAGCGCTCGGTGCTGGACTGCTGACCGGAGATCCGCAGATCACCGGAGCGCTCGTGGACCTCGCCGGCGCCGTTCCTCCCGCTGCGGCCGCCGGCACGACGCCGGCCGACATCATCGCCTCCTTCGCGAGGCTGCACGGTCTGCTCGATCTCGCCTGGACCGACGACGCCGAACGCCTCGACGAGCAGCTCGACAAGGCCGTCGCCGCCGCCGAGCTCGTCCTGGATTCCCCTACCGCGGCCGCATACCTGAGGCTGGCCTCGCGCTTCGGCGCGATGTGGGGACCGCACCCCGACCTCGAAAGATCAGACGAGCGATGACGACAGGGGCTAGCTAGACGGTATGGAGGTCCGGGCTGGGGCCTCGCCACATGTGAACGTGGGTTGCCGGGCAGGAGCGGGTCCTGGCCGGTAGAGCCACAAGATGTGGGAGGCCCCAGTGGACGGCAAGCGTACGAGTGTCGGGCTGGATGCGCACGCACGATCGGTGGTGGCCTGCGGCCTGGACGGGGTGACCGGGGAGCTGTCCGAGCGCCGGTTGACCCCGGATCATGCCGAGTTGTTGAGCTGGCTTCGTGGGTTGCCCGGGCCGGTCGAGGTGGCCTACGAGGCCGGCCCGACCGGGTTCGGGCTGGCCCGGTTCCTGGCCGAGCAGAACGTGGTGTGTCGGGTGGCGGCGCCCTCGCGGTTGCAGCGCCCGTCCGGGGACCGGGTCAAGACCGATAAGCGTGATGCCCGGCACCTGGCCCGGCTGGTGCACCTCGACGAGATCGTCTCGGTCACCGTTCCCAGCGTGGGGCAGGAAGCGGCTCGGGATCTGGTGCGGGCCCGCGAGGACGTCCGACGGGATCTGCTGGCGGCCCGGCACCGGTTGTCGAAACTGCTGCTGCGCCAGGGGATCGTCTACTACGGCGGGAAACCGTGGACCGCGAACCACGACCGATGGCTGCAGGCCCGCCGCCGGCTGGCGGTGTTCGACCAGCCCCGGCTGGGGCTGGCCTTCGACATCGCCTACGACACCGTCCTGGCCACCCTCACCCGCCGGGACCGGCTCGATGCCGCCATCGCCGACCGCCTCGCGGCGGCGCTGGCCGACAAGTTCACGGTGCTCCTCTACGACCGTCGCGGACGCGGGACGCGCGGCCCCGTCGACGAGACGCACTCCGTCGCCAGCGACGTCGAGGACCTGCACGCCGTGCTCGCGCACACCGGCGCGCGTGCGGTGCTGGCCCACAGCTACGGCGGCCTCGTCGCGCTGCAGGGGGCGTCCCGGCTGCCGATCGACCGGCTCGCCGTCTACGACGCGGGGGTGTCGATCGACGGCGGGTTTCCGTCCGCCTATGTCGAGCCGTTCGCGGCGGCGGCCGACGACTTCCCGCTCGCGATGGCCATCCTCAGCAAGGGGCTCGGTACCGTGGGCTCGTTCTCCCTGCTCCCGATCCCGGTGCAGCGCGCCGTGGCACACCTCTTCGCGGCCACCGCCGCGGGCCGCGTCTGGCGCGGGATGGTGCCGAGCGCGGTGGTCGAGGCGCGGGAGGTGCTCGCCCACGACGGTCCGGCGAGCGCGTACGCGAGCATCACCGCCGACGTCCTGCTCGCCACGGGCGGCCGCAGCCCCGCACACTTCACCCGTGCCGCCGAGGCGCTGGAGGCGGTGCTCTCCCGCGCGCGGCGGATCGTGGTGCCGAAGGCGAACCACAACGCGATCAACGTGGCATCGCCGTCGTTCGTGCGGCATTTCGCGGAGTTCCTCGGCGCGGCCTGACAGCGATCCGGGTGTGCCGGCGTCAGCGACGAGTTGCTTGCCCACAGCGTGCGGGCGCTTCGAACGGCCGCCCGATGTCGGTCATGCCTTCGCGAGCGTGAGGTCGTAGACGGACTCGCCGCCGACGCTCGTGGCCGTGTAGTGCTGCTGCACCCACTGCGTGATCGTCGTGCCGACGCCGCCCCGACCGCCGCCGAAGCCGCCACCACGCCCGCCGGTGGGTGCGACGAAGTAGCGCACCTGACCGCTCGCGACGTCGGCCTGGAACTGTGCCAGCGCCGGAGCCGGATCGGAGCCGGTGAAGCCGCCGATGCCCATGACCGCCGTGTCGCTGGCCAGCTCCAGCGACGCCGCCGCGGAGGATCCGACCGTCGCCGCCGACCACGTGGTGCCGGCGGCCTTGAGCAGCGCGGTGAGCTGGGGGCTGGTCGTGCCGCCGCCGAAGCCGGCGAATCCCGCGAACCCGGCGGCGCGTGCACCGGCGGCAGCCACGCCGGGCCCGCCCCCTTGTCGCCCGCCGTCCCGGGTGGCGGCGCCTCGGCCTGCCTGGCCGCCGCGGCCGAAACCGTTGCCGCCCGCGACGGC
>NZ_JAOPWR010000373.1 GCF_025965585.1 Pseudonocardia sp. | reverse complement strand
GGCTCGACCCGCTCGCGGTGGCCGCCGCGGCCGTGGTGGCGGGACGGTCCGCCGATCCCGTGGCCGCCGACGCCGCCGCGGACGCCGCCCTCGCCGTCCTGGCCGACGACCCGGGCCTGCTCCCGGCCGACGGCAGCCCCCTGCACGACGTCCTCGCCCAGCTCCACGACATCTCGGAGGCGACTCTCTTTGCATCGTGACGATCTGCTCACCGCTCACGCCCACGCTCCGCTCGCCGCCGGGCCCGCGGCACCGCTACGGATCGGGATCGGCGGGCCCGTCGGGGGCGGCAAGACGGCGCTGGTCGCCGCCCTGTGCCGCACCCTGCGCGACGAGCTGTCGCTGGTGGTCGTCACCAACGACATCTACACGGAGGAGGACGCCGAGTTCCTCCGCCGCCACGGCGTCCTGCCCGACGACCGGATCCGCGCCGTCCGCACCGGCTGCTGCCCACACACCGCGATCCGCGACGACATCACCGCCAACCTTGACGCGGTCGAGGCCCTCGAGGCACGGCACGACCCCGATCTGGTGCTCGTCGAGAGCGGCGGTGACAACCTCACGGCCACGTTCAGCTACGGGCTCGTGCACGCCCAGATCTTCGTGCTCGACGTGGCCGGCGGCGACAAGGTGCCGCGCAAGGGCGGGCCCGGCGTGACGCGGTCGGACCTGCTGGTGATCAACAAGATCGACCTCGCGCCGCTGGTCGGCGCCGATCTCGAGGTCATGCGGGTCGATGCCGAGAAGGTCCGCGAGGGACGTTCGACAGTGCTCGTCTCGTTGCGGGAGCAGCCGGACGCCGCCCCGATCATGGAGTGGATCACCGCGCAGGTGCGGGCCCGGCGTCCGTGACGGCCGTCGTCCCCGCCCCGGGTACCCACCGCGACGGGCTGACCGCCACGGCGACCCTCACCGTCGACCGGGACGGCGGAAGGCCACGGATCCGCTGGTCGCACGCCTGGCCCGTGGTCCTGCGGCCGACCGGCGACGAGCAGGTCCACCTGGTGCACGGGGCGGGCGGGCCGCTCGGTGGCGACGTGCTGTCGCTCGGCGTGACCGTGGGGGCCGGCACGGCACTGCGGGTGCGCAGCGCCGGAGCGACGATGGTGCAGCTCGGGCGGGGCGCGGAACCGGCCCGCTGGGACGCCACCGTCGACGTCGGTGCCGGCGGACGGCTGGACTGGGCCCCGGAGCCGACCGTCGTCACCGACGGCGCCGCCTTCGACACGAGCCTGCGGATCGCGCTGGCCGGTGACGCCACCGCGGTCGTGCGGGAGATCGTCGTGCTCGGCCGCCACGGCCGGACCGGGGGCCGGTACCGCGGCCGGCTCGACGTCACGGTCGGCGACGATCCGCTGCTGGCCCACACCACGCTGCTCGGCGGTGCCGACCCCGCCCTCCGAGGCCCGGCCGTGACCGCGGGGGCGCGCGCGGTGGGGACGCTGCTGGTCGCAGGCGACCCCGGCGACCGGCGGGGCGCGGGGGAGGTCAGCGGGGTGCGCTGGGCGTGGACCGCCCTCGACGGGCCCGGCGCGCTGCTCCTGGCCGTTGGCGACCCGGGGCCGGTCACGACGCTGCTGGACGAGGCCGCGCGGGGTTCCTGAGCGCGCGGGGTGCCGGTCCCGGCGGGACATGTGGTCGCGGTGCTGCGGCCCTGTCCCGGTGGTGTGGCGGTCCGGTGGTGTGGCGGTCCGGCGGTGCGGTGAGCCGCACAGTGGCGAGCCGCGCTGGGCCGGGGCCACCTCGATGATCGTCAGGAGTCGGCACGCGGCGCCACATGTGACCGCTCCTGCCCGCTCCCGGTGATCATGCGCCCCGGTGGCCGGTGGCCGGTGGCCGGTGGCGCGGTCAGGACGCGGGCATCACCCATCCGTAGACGTGGTCCAGTCGGAGCGTCAGCATCACTCGCTGGTCGGCGACCATGGCCGCGCGGTACTCGTCCCAGTCGGGGTGCTCGCCGCCGACGGCCCGGTAGAGGTCCACCAGCGCCTCGACCGTCGCGTCGTGGGGGTCGGCCGCGGGCGGCGTGAGCTCGGCGGTGCCGTCACCGACGGCGTAGGCGCGCAGGTCGGGGGAGGTCACCATGTAGCTCGTCCGCGGGTCGCGGCGCAGGTTACGCGTCTTCGCTCGGGGCTCGGTGATCGAGACGCGCAGTGTCCGCGTCTCCGGGTCGAAGGCGTGGGTGACCACGGACGCCTGCGGGCGGCCGTCGCGCTTGATAGTGAGCAGGGTGCCGCCGCGCTGGGTGGCGAACAGGTCGAGCAGGCCGGGGTCGACGGGCATGCGTACTCCTCGTAGCGGGGACCGGGCTATCACCGGGCACCAACGTTCCCGCACGTCACCGGTATGCCCGTGGGCGGGTTGTCCCCATCGAGGGCCGGCCGTCCACAGTTCCCGGGTGGGGCTGGCGCGGAGTGCGCGTGCCCATCGAACATCGACGCCATGAGATCCGGAGAACACAGATCGCGGGCCGTACCGACATTCCCCGTCGCCCGGCTGGTGGAGGCCGCGGCCGGGCCGGGCCGGGGTGAACGGGCACGCGGTGGTCGGCGGCGGTGGTTCAGCCCGGCCACCGCGCCGCGTCCCGGCCCGGCCGCCGGCACGATCGCCGGGTGCGGTGACCAGGCGGCCGGCCTCGGTGCCGGGTCCGTCCCGGAGAAGGGCCGGCCGGGCGGGGATCGGGAGCCGGCCGGGCCGATCGCGCGGTCCCCGTGGTGAGCGGCGCGGTCCCGCCGGGCCTGTTCGTCGTGGCCGCGGCAGTGGTGGCCGGCGGCCTCGGTGCCCAGGCAGGAGCCGGCGCGCGGTGGTTGCTCGCGCGGATGCGCCGTGGGGCCCGCGTCCGGGCGCCGGTGTGCGAGGTCGCCGTGGGTGTGCTGTGGGCGCTCGTCGGCGGGGCCTGGGCGGCCGGCGTTGTGCCGGGCGGATGGGTCCCCGCGCTGCTCGGGCTCGGCTGGCTCGCCGCTGCGGCGGGTGTGGTCGACCTGCGTCACCGCCGGCTTCCCGACGCCCTCACCCTGCCGGCGCTCCCGGTCGCGCTCGTGCTGCTCGCCCCGCTGGGCCCCGGGCCGGTGGTGCGCGGCGCGATCGGGGCGGTGGCCGCCGTCGCCGTCCACGCGGCCGTGCACCTGGTGGTGCCCCGGGCCATGGGGGCGGGCGACGTGAAGCTCGCCGGCTCGTTGGGCGCCGTGCTCACCGCGTCGTCGTGGTCGGCTCCGGTGCTCGCACTGGTGCTGGCCGCGCTGCTCACGGGCGCCGGAGCCGTGGCCGGGATGGTGCGCGGCCGGGTGGGGCGCGGGGGTGCCGTGCCCCACGGGCCGTCCATGCTCGTGGCCTGCTCGGTGGTGGCCACAGCGGCGGCGGTCGGAGCGGGGACGGGGTGAGGGCCGTGGCCGGGGCGGGTGGGAGGATGGTCGCCGTGCTGCGCTGGATCACCGCCGGGGAGTCCCACGGTCCCGCACTGGTCGCCGTCCTCGAGGGCATGGTCGCCGGTGTCGAGATCACCACCAAGGAGCTGGCCTCGGAGCTGGCCCGCCGCCGTCTCGGCTACGGCCGGGGTGCGCGGATGAAGTTCGAGGCCGACGAGCTCGAGGTGATCGGCGGCGTCCGCCACGGGGTCACCCAGGGCGGCCCGATCGCCGTCCGTATCGGCAACACCGAATGGCCGAAGTGGGAGACGGTCATGGCGGCCGACCCTGTCGACCCCGCCCTGATCGAGAACCGCGCCCGCAACGCGCCGCTGACGAGGCCCCGTCCCGGTCACGCCGACCTCGCGGGGATGACCAAGTACGGCTTCGACGACGCCCGCCCGGTGCTGGAGCGCGCCAGCGCCCGCGAGACAGCCTCCCGGGTGGTGCTCGGCACCGTGGCCCGGGCGTTCCTCAAGCAGGCCTTCGACGTCGACATCGTCTCGCACGTCGTGGCGCTCGGCAGCGTCGACGCCCCCGACGACGAGCTGCCCGGCCCGCACGATCTGGAGCGGGTCGACGCCAGCCCCGTACGGGCCTTCTCGGACGCGGCCACGGCGGCGATGGTCGCCGAGGTCGATGCCGCCCAGCGCGACGGCGACACGCTCGGAGGCGTCGTCGAGGTCATCGCCTACGGGCTGCCGGTCGGCCTCGGGTCGTACGTCCAGTCCGACCGCAGGCTCGACGCCCGGCTCGCCGGGGTGCTCATGGGGATCCAGGCGATGAAGGGCGTCGAGATCGGCGACGGCTTCCGCACCGCCCACCGCCGCGGCAGCGAGGCCCACGACGAGATCGTCCCCGGCGACCCGGTCAAGCGGCTGTCCAACCGCGCGGGTGGCATCGAGGGCGGCATGACCAACGGCGAGCCGGTGCGGGTGCGCGTGGCGATGAAGCCGATCTCCACCGTGCCTCGCGCGCTGCAGACCATCGACGTCGCCACCGGTGAGGCGGCCCAGGCCATCCACCAGCGGTCCGATGTCTGCGCGGTGCCGGCCGCGGGCGTGGTGGCGGAGGCCATGGTGGCGCTGGTGCTGGCCGACGCGGCCGTCGAGAAGTTCGGCGGCGATTCGATCGAGGAGACGCGTCGCAACCTGCGGTCCTACACCGAGGCCGCCGCCAAGGCCGGTCTCGTCGCCCACGAGCCCAGGGCCTGATCCGACCTCGCGCCCACCGGGCCGGACCTGGTTCCGGTGGAACGGGCAGCCGGGCCGCGCCAGGCCTCAGCCCTCGTCGGTCGCCGGGTCCTCGGTCACGGGGCCGCGCACGCGCGCGATGCCGTCGCGGAACTCGGCCGCCCGGGGACCGGTTGGTACGTCCCGCGCCGGCTCCGTCGACCTTTCGGGGGCGGCGAAGGCGGAGAACGGCGTGCCGTCGCCGCGCCCGCCCGGAACACGCAGCTGGGGATCGAGGTGCTGCTGCTGCGAGCGGCGTGGCAGCGGGGGCTGCTCGCGAGACTGCGGCAGGTCGCCCTCGCCGCGGGGGTGCAGGGGAGGGGCCGCAGGCTCCTCGCGTCCGGCCGTCATCGCGCCACCCGGGGTGCCGGCCCGTGGGCGGCGGGGGCAACGGTCGTGCGGTCCGGTGCGGGCCGGGGAGCAGGTCCGCTTGCGTCGTCCAACCCGGAACTCCTGTTCGTGCAACTCGTACGACAGCCGGTGCCATGTAGGTCACGGCCCGGCTACTGCGCCGCGGCCGGAGCGTATCCGACAATCGAATCGGGCCCGTCCGGGGACGCTCGGCCCCCGGTTGCGTGACGGCCGGGCCGGCGGGAGCGTATGGCGTCGTGACGCTCGCCCGGAGGTCGCTAGGCTGTCGCCGGTGAGTTCCGACAGGCGTCCCATCCTCGTGCTGGTCGGCCCGCCCGGCGCCGGCAAGACCACCGTCGGTCGCGTGCTGGCGCGCCGTCTCCGGGTGGAGTTCACCGACGTCGACGCGCTGATCGTCGAGCGGGCGGGCAAGCCGATCGCGGACATCTTCCTGCAGGACGGCGAGCCCGCGTTCCGCGCGCTGGAGCGCGAGGTCGTGGCCGAGGCGCTCACCGTCACCGACGGGGTCCTCGCGCTCGGCGGTGGTTCGGTGATGGCCGACGAGACGCGCGCACGGCTGCGCGGGCACCGCGTCGTACACCTGCAGGTCGGGCTGTCGGACGGGCTGCGCCGCACCGGGATGTCCACCGCTCGCCCGCTGCTGGCCGGGGTGAACCCGCGGGCCACGTTCAAGGCGCTCCTGGACGCGCGGGCGCCGCTGTACCGCGAGGTCGCCACCCACGAGATCGACACGGTCCGCCGCAGCGCCAACCAGGTGGCGCGGGCGGTGCTGGAGGCCATCGGCGAGGTCCCGGCGAGCGCTCCCGCCGACCCGTTGGACCCCGACGATCCGCTCGACGTCCCCACCCCGTTCGGTGCGCACGCCGCAGGCGCGACCCCCCTCCCGGACCCGACCGCTCGGCACTGACCCCGGCCCGGCGATCGTGCCCGGTGACGGGCGCGGGCGGCGGATGGCCACGTCGGTAAGGTCGGCCTCGTGGACAACGGAGCACCGGACGCGGCGCCGTCAACGGCAGGGCCCGCGGGCGTGGACGAGATCGTCCGGATCGATGTGGCCACCGAGCGGCCCTACCCGGTCCTGGTCGGGCGCGGGGTGCGCGGACGCCTGCCTGCCACCGTGGTGGAGCTCGGGGCGTCGTCGGCGGTGCTCATCCACCAGCCCGCGCTCGCCGATGTGGCCGAGCAGGTGCGCGCGTCACTCCTCGCCGTCGGGGTGGACGCCCACCGCGTCGAGATCCCCGACGCGGAGGAGGGCAAGGCGCTCGCGGTCGCCGGGTTCTGCTGGGAGGTATGCGGCCGGGTCGGGCTGACCCGCCAGGACGTCGTCGTGTCGCTGGGCGGGGGAGCGGCCACCGACCTCGCCGGCTTCGTCGCCGCCACCTGGATGCGCGGGGTGAAGGTCGTCCACGTACCGACCACGCTGCTCGCGATGGTGGACGCGGCGGTCGGCGGCAAGACCGGTATCAACACCGCCGCCGGCAAGAACCTCGTCGGCGCGTTCTACGAGCCATCGGCTGTGCTGGTCGACCTCGCGACGCTCGACACGCTGCCCGCGTCGGAGATCGTCGCGGGCAGCGCGGAGATCATCAAGACCGGCTTCATCGCGGACCCGGTGATCCTCGATCTGATCGAAGCCGACCCCACCGCCGCGCTGGACCCCGCCGGACCCGTGTTGGCCGAGCTCATCGAGCGGTCGATCCGGGTCAAGGCCGGCGTCGTCGCGGCCGACCTGCGCGAGTCGCACCTGCGCGAGATCCTCAACTACGGACACACCCTCGGCCACGCGATCGAGCGCCGCGAGGAGTACCGGTGGCGCCACGGGGCCGCCGTCAGCGTCGGGCTCGTGTTCGCGGCCGAGCTCGCGCGGGCCGCCGGACGTCTCGACGACGCCACGGCCGACCGCCACCGCGCGGTGCTGAGCTCGGTCGGGCTCCCCGTGTCGTACGAGGCCGGGGTACTGCCCGAGCTGGTCGAGAGCATGCGCGGCGACAAGAAGTCCCGTGCGGGGATGCTCCGCTTCGTGGTCCTCGACGCCCTCGCGCAGCCCGTGCGGCTCGAGGGCCCCGAGCCCGCCCTGCTGGAGCAGGCGTACGCGGCGGTGTCCTCGTGACCACGCCGGTCCTCGTCCTCAACGGCCCCAACCTCGGCCGCCTCGGCACCCGCGAGCCCACCGTGTACGGCCGCACCACCTACGCGGACCTCGTCGAGCTCTGCGAGAAGATCGGCTCCGAGCTGGGCCTCGACGTCGACGTCCGGCAGACCGACCACGAGGGCGAGCTGCTGGGCTGGCTGCACGAGGCCGCCGACGCGGGCACGCCCGTCGTCCTCAACGCCGCGGCGTGGACGCACACCTCGGTCGCCGTCCGCGACGCGTGCTCGCAGCTCACCGCACCTCTGGTGGAGGTGCACATCTCGAACGTGCACAAGCGCGAGGAGTTCCGCCACCACTCCTACATCTCCGACGTGGCGAGCGGGGTGATCGTCGGGCTGGGGGTCACGGGCTACACGCTCGCGCTGCGCTGGATCGCCGAGCAGTGACCGCCGCCCGCCGGGACGCCCTGCGGGGCCTGCTGCGCGCCGCCGAGCTGGACGCGTTGCTGGTCACCGACCTTGTCAACGTCCGCTACCTCACCGGGTTCACCGGCTCCAACGGTGCGCTGCTCGTCCACGTCGACGGGGACGCGGCCAGCCGCTTCTGCACCGACGGCCGCTACCGCACGCAGTCGGCGCAGGAG
Source organism: Pseudonocardia sp. (assembly GCF_025965585.1). Taxonomy (GTDB): domain Bacteria; phylum Actinomycetota; class Actinomycetes; order Mycobacteriales; family Pseudonocardiaceae; genus Pseudonocardia. The sequence continues at coordinate 19,197 of NZ_JAOPWR010000373.1, read as the reverse complement.
GTGTCCGACCTCGAGACGGTGATCGACCGCGGCAGTGCGCTCGCGCTCGCCCGGGTCGCGCGGGGCCTGGTCGGGTTCGAGTCCGGCCACGTCACCGTCGACGAGCACGCCGCACTGTGCGAGGCCGCGGAGCACGCGCGGCTCGAGCGCGCGCCGGGCCTCGTGCAGCAGCTGCGCCTGATAAAGGACGACGCCGAGATCGCCGTGCTGCGGGAGGCCTGCGCCGCCGCCGACGCCGCGCTCGGCGACCTCATCGCCGCCGGCGGGCTGGTGCCCGGCCGCACCGAGCGCGAGGTGGCGCTCGACCTGGAGAACCGGATGCGCGCCCACGGCGCGGACGGCCCGTCGTTCGAGACGATCCTCGCGGCGGGCGCGCACTCCGCGATCCCGCACCACAGGCCCACCGACGCGGTGCTGCGGCGCGGCGACCTGGTGAAGATGGACTTCGGCGCGCTCGTCGGCGGCTACCACTCCGACATGACGCGCACCGTCGTTCTCGGCCCCGCCGCCGGCTGGCAGCGCGAGCTGTATGCGCTGGTGGCGGCCTCGCAGGAGGCCGGACGGAAGGCATTGGCGCTCGGCGCCGACGTCGCCGACGTCGACGCTGCCGCCCGCTCCGTGATCGACGACGCCGGCCGCGGCGACGAGTTCGTGCACGGGCTGGGGCACGGCGTCGGCCTGGAGATCCACGAGCCTCCCGCCCTCGCCAAGTCCGGTGCCGGCACGCTCGCGGCGGGTATGGCCGTCACCGTCGAACCCGGGGTGTACCTGGAGGGCCGGGGCGGCGTGCGCATCGAGGACACGCTGGTCGTGCGCGCCGCGGGGCCCGAGCTGCTCACGCTCACCACGAAGGAGCTGCTCGAGATCTAGCCGGGGTGGACCGGTACCCTGGACATCGGACGACAGCGCCGACGCACGTTTTCCCGCGGAGGCGCCAGACAGCGGCGCCGATCACGGCGCCGCGCATCAGCAGACCCGGCGCGTGACGACTCCCCGCGCCCAGCACAGACGCAGGAGATGTACGCACGTGGCCACCACGAACGACCTGAAGAACGGCTTGGTGCTCAACCTCGACGGCCAGCTGTGGACGGTCACGGCCTTCCAGCACGTCAAGCCCGGCAAGGGCGGCGCCTTCGTACGCACCACGCTGAAGAACGTGATGACGGGCAAGGTCGTGGACAAGACCTTCAACGCCGGCACCAAGGTCGAGACCGCCACCGTCGACCGGCGCGACATGACCTACCTCTACCGCGACGGCTCCGACTTCGTGTTCATGGACGGCGACACGTACGACCAGATCCCGATCCCGGAGATCACGGTCGGCAGCAACGCCGGTTACCTGCTGGAGAACCAGACGGCCATGGTGGCGCTGCACGAGAGCGTTCCGCTCTACATCGAGCTGCCCACCTCGGTGGAGCTGGTCATCTCGCACACCGACCCCGGCCTGCAGGGCGACCGCTCCACTGGTGGCACCAAGCCGGCCACACTGGAGACGGGCGCGGAGATCCAGGTGCCGCTGTTCGTCACCACCGGCGAGAAGGTCAAGGTGGACACCCGCGACGGGCGCTACCTCGGCCGCATCTCCAGCTGATGTTGCGTGCGCGTACGAAGGCGCGGAAACGCGCTCTCGACATCCTCTTCGAGTCCGAGGCGCGGCGGGAGGATCCCCTCGAGGTGCTGACGCAGCGCCGCGAGACCGACGACGCGCCGCCCGTGTCCGACTACGCCGCGATGCTCGTGCGCGGGGTGGTCGAGCACCGCGAGCGCATCGACCAGCTGCTGTCGGAGCACGCCGAGGGGTGGACCGTGGCGCGCATGCCGGCCGTCGACCGCGCGCTGCTGCGCATCGGGGTGTTCGAGCTGCTGTGGGTCGACGAGATCGACGACCCCGTGGCCATCACCGAGGCGGTGGAGCTCGCGCGCACCCTGTCGACCGACGACAGCCCGAGGTTCCTCAACGGCGTGCTGGGCCGCATCGCCGACATCGCGGAGCACCTGCGCGCCACGCGCTGACGGCTTCCGAACGCACGGCGCCCTCGTCGGACAGGTACCGACGAGGGTGCCGTTCGTCTATCCGGGTACGTGGTCAGCGCCACGCCGCATTCATGTCGAATCGATTCGATGCGCGGCGTAGCGTTCTGTTCGGCCTGCCGCAACGACGAGTCCGGGCCGTCCATCGTCCTGTCGTCCGTTCTGGAGTACCGCCGTGCCGATCGCGATCCTCGCTATGGCGCTGGGGGCATTCGCCATCGGGCTCACCGAGTTCGCCGTGATGGGTCTGCTGCCCCGCATCGCCACCGAGCTGTCCGTGACCCTCCCCGTCGGGGGCAACCTCGTCACCGCCTACGCCGTCGGCGTCGTCGTGGGCGCCCCGTTGCTCACCGCCGCAGCCGTGCGGCTACCCCGCCGGACCGCGCTGCTGCTGTTCATGAGCCTCTTCGCCGCGGGCAACGGCCTCGCCGCGGTGGCGCCGAGCTTCGGGCTGCTGCTCGTGGCCCGCTTCCTGTCCGGGCTGCCGCACGGGGCGTTCTTCGGCGTCGGGGCGCTGGTGGCCGCGTCACTGGTGCCGGAGCGACGCCGGGCGTCGGCGGTGGCGTCGATGCTTCTCGGCCTGACGGTCGCCAACCTCGTCGGCGTGCCGGCTGCGACGCTGCTGGGCGGGCTCGCCGGTTGGCGGCTGTCGTTCGTCCTCATCACGGTGCTCGCGCTGGCGTGCGTGGCCGGGATGCTGGTCACGGTGCCGCGCGACGCCGTGACGGCCCGCCCGAGCCTCGGCTCCGAGCTCGCCGCGCTGGGCAAGCCCGCTGTGCTGCTGGCGCTGGGCACGGTGGTGATCGGATGCGGCGGGCTGTTCGCGTTCTACACGTTCATCACGCCGATGATGACCGACCTCGCGGGCTTCGGCACGGCCGCGATCCCGGTGCTGCTGGGCGTGTTCGGCCTGGGCATGACCGTGGGCTCGGTGGTGGGCGGCCGTCTGGCCGACCGGTTCGACCCCTGGCGGGTGGTGATCGGCCTGCTCGCCGGGCAGACGCTGCTGCTGGCGGTCTCCGTGTTCGCGGTGCACTCGCCCGTCCTCGCCCCGGTCATGGTCTTCGGGGTCGGGGCGACGGGCGTGGCGATGGTGCCCGCGGTGCAGTCCGTCGTCATGGACGCAGCCGGAGACGCGCCCGCCCTGGCGTCGGCGACGATCCAGTCGGCGTTCAACCTCGCCAACGCGCTGGGAGCCTCGCTCGGCGGTCTCGTCCTGGCGGCGGGCCTGGGGCTGGCGGCACCGCCCGGGGCGGGGGCGCTGCTCTCGGCCCTCGGCCTGGGGCCCGCTGTGCTGATGGTGCTCCTGGCCCGCCGGGCGGGGGCGCGCAAGGACACGGTCCCGGCCTGACGGGGGCGCGCCTCCGTCGTCGGATGTGGGGCGTGGCCCACACATGACGGAGCCGCACCGGCCCTCCGCTGTGGGGGAATCCACTGCGGACGGCCGGTGCGGCTCCGGTGATCCGGCGGGTCCGGCACCCTTCCCCAGGTGCCTGGCCCGGTCGGGCTACGAGGCGGGACGCGCCTCGGGGGGCAGGACGCCCCAGTCGATGAGCTGGTCGGTCAGCTCGCCGGGCGTCATGTCGTAGATGATCGACAGCGACCGGAGGTCCTCGGCACGGATGGAGAGGACCTTGCCGTTGTAGTCACCGCGCTGGCTCTGGATCGCGGCGGCGTAACGGGCGAGCGGGCCCACCTTGTCGGCGGGGAGCTGCTGGAGCCGCTCGAGGTTGATGACGATCTTCGTCGCCGGCTCGGAACCGGACGGGACCCGGCCCTCGGGGAGGAGCTCGGCCACCGGGACTCCGTAGAAGTCGGCCAGCTCGGCCAGCTTCTGCACGGTGACGGCACGGTCACCACGCTCGTAGGAGCCCACGACGACCGCCTTCCAGCGGCCGCCCGACTTCTGTTCCACCCCGTGGAGCGACAGCCCCTGCTGCTGCCGGATCGCGCGCAGCTTGCCGCCGAGCGCTTTGGCGTAGTCGCCCATCTGGCGACCTCCTCACTTGCTGGTCCGTCGGGCCCGCCGCGGACGTTGGGCAACCGACCCTGGTGCTGACTGTGTGGTGCGCTGGGAGCCGTGGCGCGGGAACTGCGGGGCCCTTGTTCCGCCAGGTGGTGCCCCCCGCTTCCGCGGCCACCCTGCGAACAAGGAATCAATACGGAGAGTAATCATGCGCTCGCACCGCCGATCGGTCAAGCCGCGTACCCCCTGATGGTGCCGCTGGGCGCCGAGACCACTCGAACGGCTGATCGACATGCGCGGGCCTGGCGTTACGCCGGGCCAACGCCGAGTACTCACCGTGCGATGGTGACAGTGCCGTGGCCAGTGGGGTACGAGTGGGTGTCGTCCACGCTCACACACCGGTGTGACACTCCCGATGTCGGGCCTCCGGATGGGGCTGCCGCACGGACCCGCTGGTACGGTCGTGTCGCCGGCCCTGAACCAGGACCGTTCCTTTAAGGCCCGTCCGGTGAGGCGGGGAAGGAGTTACTCGTGGCGGACGACCGCCGCGGGGACCAGGCAGGCGTGGCCCCTCCCGCCCGGGAGCTGCTCAGCGCCGCCGACGTCACCCGCACCATCGCGCGTATCGCGCACCAGATCATCGAGAAGACCGCCGGCACGGAGAACGTCGTGCTCATCGGCATCCCCACGCGCGGCGCCGTGCTGGCCCGCCGGATCGCGGCGGCGATCGCCGACTTCGAGGGCAGCGCGCCGGCGGTCGGCTCGGTCGATCCCACGCTGTATCGCGACGACCTGCGCCGCCGGCCCGCGCGCGCCCTGGAGGACACCGAGGTGCCCGAGGGCGGTCTCGACGACACGCTCGTCGTCCTCGTCGACGACGTGCTGATGTCCGGCCGCACCGTGCGGGCCGCGCTCGACGCTCTCTCCGACCACGGTCGCCCTCGCGCGGTGCAGCTCGCCGTGCTCGTCGACCGCGGGCATCGGGAGCTGCCGATCCGCGCCGACTACGTGGGCAAGAACGTGCCGACGGCCCGGGACGAGCAGATCCTCGTGCTCCTGGACGAGATCGACGGTAGCGACGCCGTGAAGCTGGGCCGGCTCCCCGGGGGCGGTTCGTGAAGCACCTGCTCTCGGTGACGGACCTCGACGCCGCCGCGGCCACCGCCCTGCTCGACACCTCCGACCGGCTCAAGCAGGCCCTGCTGGGCCGCGAGGTGCGCAAGCTCCCCACCCTGCGCGGCCGCACGGTCATCACGATGTTCTACGAGAACTCCACACGCACGCGCGTCTCGTTCGAGATCGCGGGCAAGTGGATGAGCGCCGACACCGTCAACGTGAGCGCGTCGGGCTCGTCGGTGGCGAAGGGCGAGTCCCTGCGCGACACCTCGCTGACGCTCTCGGCGATGGGGGCGGACTGCGTGATCGTGCGGCACCCCGCCTCGGGCTCGGCCCACCGGCTGGCCGCCTGGGCCGACCGCGACGCGGCCATGACCGGCACGCACACGTCGATCGTCAACGCCGGCGACGGCACGCACGAGCACCCCACGCAGGCGCTGCTCGACGCCGCCACGCTGCGGGACCGGCTCGGGTCCATCGCGGGGCGCCGCATCGGGATCGTGGGCGACGTCCTGCACAGCCGGGTCGCGCGCTCCAACGTCTTCCTGCTCGCCACCCTCGGCGCGGAGGTGGTGCTGATCGCGCCGCCCACCCTGCTGCCCGTGGGGGTGCAGGAGTGGCCGTGCCGGGTCAGCCCCGAGCTCGACGCCGAGCTGCCCGCGCTCGACGCCGTGATGATGCTGCGCGTGCAGGCCGAGCGCATGCACGGCTCGTTCTTCCCCTCCTCGCGCGAGTACGCGATCGGCTACGGCCTCTCCGAGGACCGCGCCGGCCTGCTGCCCGACCACGCCGTGGTCCTGCACCCGGGCCCGATGGTGCGCGGCATGGAGATCGCGCCCGCCGTGGCGGACGGGCCGGCGTCGGCGGTGCTGGCGCAGGTCCGCAACGGCGTGCACGTGCGAATGGCCGTCCTCTACCACCTCCTGGCCGGAGCTCCCGAATGACTCTCTTCCTGACCAACGCCCGGCCCTACGGCGAGGGCGACGCGGTCGACCTGCTCGTCGAGGACGGGGTGATCACCGCGATCGGCACCGGCCTCACCGCTCCCGACGGCGCCGAGACGATCGACGCCGCCGGGCTCGTGCTGCTGCCGGGCTTCGTCGACCTGCACACCCACCTGCGCGAGCCAGGGGGCGAGGAGTCCGAGACCATCGCCACCGGCTCGGCCGCCGCGGCGCTGGGCGGGTACACCGCGGTCTTCGCGATGCCCAACACGAGCCCCGTGGCCGACACCGACGTCGTGGTGGAGCACGTGCGCCGTCGCGGCGAGGAGGTCGGGCTCGTCGACGTCCACCCGGTCGGTGCGGTCACCGTGGGGCTCGAGGGCGCCAAGATGGCCGAGCTCGGCACGATGGCCAAGAGCCGGGCGCAGGTCCGGATGTTCTCCGACGACGGCAAGTGTGTGAACGACCCGCTGATCATGCGCCGCGCGCTGGAGTACGCGTCCGCGCTCGACGTCGTGATCGCCCAGCACGCCGAGGACCACCGCCTCACCGGCGGCGCGCAGGCCCACGAGGGCGTGGTCGCCTCGAGGCTGGGGCTGGCCGGCTGGCCGGCCACCGCCGAGGAGACGATCGTCGCCCGCGACTGCGCCCTGGCCCGCGAGGCCGGAGCCGCGCTGCACGTCTGCCACGTCAGCTCCGCCCGCACCATCGACGTGCTGCGCGCGGCGAAGGCCGCCGGGGTGCGGGTGAGCGCCGAGGTCACCCCGCACCACCTGCTGCTCACCGACGCCCGGCTCACCAGCTACGACCCGGTCAACAAGGTCAACCCGCCGCTGCGCACCGGGCCCGACACGCAAGCCATGCGGCAGGCGCTGGCCGAGGGCGTCATCGACGTCGTCGCCACCGACCACGCCCCGCACGCCAGCCAGTACAAGGACACCGAGTGGGGCGCGGCCAAGCCCGGCATGCTCGGGCTTCAGACGGCGTTCTCGGTGGTGGTCCACACGATGGTCGAGCCGGGGCTGCTGGACTGGCGCGGCGTCGCCCGAGTCCTGTCCGAGCGCCCCGCCGAGATCGCCGGGCTGCCCGACCAGGGCCGTCCGATCGCGGAGGGCGAGCCCGCGAACCTGGTGCTCGTCGACCCCGAGGGCGTGTGGACGGTGCGGGGCGAGAAGCTGGCCAGCCGCTCGTCCAACACGCCGTACGAGGGCATGCGGCTGCCGGCCACGGTGGTCGCGACGGTGCTGCGCGGACGCGTGACCGCTAAGGATGGAGAGGTGGCGCATGTCTGACGCCCTACTGGTCCTCGAGGACGGCAAGATCTTCCGCGGCGAGGCCTACGGCGCCACCGGCACCGGCCTGGGCGAGGCGGTCTTCACCACCGGCATGACCGGCTACCAGGAGACGCTGACCGACCCCTCGTACCACCGCCAGATCGTGGTGCAGACCGCCCCGATGATCGGCAACACCGGCTGGAACGACGAGGACGACGAGTCCGCGGCCATCCAGGTGGCCGGGTACGTTGTGCGCGACCCGAGCCGTTCACCGTCGAACTGGCGTTCCACGAGGACCCTGGACGCGGCGCTCGCCGCGCAGGGGATCGTCGGGGTCGCCGGCGTCGACACCCGCATGCTGGTCCGCCACCTGCGGGAGCGCGGCGCGATGCGGGCCGGCGTCTTCTCGGGAGACGACCTCGCGTCCGACGCCGAGCTCGTGGCCCGCGTGCTCGACAGCCCGCCGATGGAGGGCGCCGACCTCTACGGCGCCGTCACCACCCCAGAGCCCTACGTGGTGCCCGCCGTGGGCACGCCGCGGTTCCGGGTGGCGGCACTGGACGTCGGCATCAAGTCCAACACCCCGCGGATGCTGGCGGCGCGCGGCATCGAGACCCACGTGCTGCCCGCGTCGACGACGATCGAGCAGATCGAGGCGCTCAACCCCGACGGGTTCTTCCTCTCCAACGGCCCGGGCGACCCGGCCACCGCCGACGGTCCCGTGGAGCTGACGCGGCAGGTGCTGGAGCGGCGGATCCCGCTGTTCGGCATCTGTTTCGGCAACCAGATCCTCGCCCGGGCGCTCGGCCGCGGCACCTACAAGCTGCGCTACGGCCACCGCGGCATCAACATCCCGGTGGTCGAGCACGCCACCGGTCGTGTGGCGATCACGTCGCAGAACCACGGCTTCGCTGTCGAGGGCGAGGCGGGGGAGCGGTTCGACACCCCGTTCGGCCCGGCCGAGATCACCCACACCTGCCCCAACGACGGCTGCGTCGAGGGCCTGCGCGCGCTCGACGTGCCCGCGTTCAGCGTGCAGTACCACCCTGAGGCGGCGGCGGGCCCGCACGACGCGATGGACCTGTTCGATCGCTTCGTGGACCTGATGAACCCCCCGGGGCGCCACCACCTGGCAGGAGGTGGCGAATGAGCCCCGCTGCCATCGAGACGAAGGACGCCCGTGCCTAAGCGCGACGACATCCGGCACGTCATGGTCATCGGGTCCGGCCCGATCGTGATCGGCCAGGCATGCGAGTTCGACTACTCCGGCACCCAGGCCTGCCGCGTGCTGCAGGCCGAGGGCATCCGGGTGTCGCTGGTGAACTCCAACCCGGCGACGATCATGACCGACCCCGAGTTCGCCGACGCCACCTACATCGAGCCGATCACGCCCGAGTTCGTGGAGCAGGTCATCGCCGCCGAGCGACCGGACGCGATCCTGGCGACGCTGGGCGGCCAGACGGCGCTCAACACCGCCGTCGCGCTGCACGAGAACGGCGTGCTGGAGCGCTACGGCGTGGAGCTGATCGGCGCCGACGTCGAGGCCATCCAGCGCGGTGAGGACCGGCTGAAGTTCAAGGAGATCGTGCTGGGCGTCGGCGGCGAGGTGCCGCGCAGCGCCGTCTGCCACTCCATGGACGAGGTGCGCGCCGCCGCCGCCGACCTCGGGCTGCCCGTCGTCATCCGGCCGTCGTTCACGATGGGCGGGCTGGGTTCGGGCATGGCCCACACCGACGAGGACCTCGACCGCCTCGCGGGCGGCGGGCTCGCCGCGTCGCCGGTCACCGAGGTGCTCATCGAGGAGTCGGTGCTCGGCTGGAAGGAGTACGAGCTCGAGCTCATGCGCGACCGCAACGACAACGTGGTCGTCATCTGCTCGATCGAGAACATCGACCCCATGGGCGTGCACACCGGTGACTCGATCACCGTCGCCCCGGCCATGACGCTCACCGACCGCGAGTACCAGCACATGCGCGACGTCGGCATCGCCGTGCTGCGCGCGGTCGGGGTCGACACGGGCGGCTGCAACATCCAGTTCGCCGTGAACCCCGACACCGGGCGCCTGGTCGTCATCGAGATGAACCCGCGCGTCTCGCGGTCCTCCGCGCTGGCGTCGAAGGCCACCGGCTTCCCGATCGCGAAGATCGCGGCGCGGCTGGCCGTCGGCTACACGCTCGACGAGATCCGCAACGACATCACCGGCGAGACCCTCGCCGCGTTCGAGCCCACGCTCGACTACGTGGCCGTCAAGGTGCCGCGGTTCGCGTTCGAGAAGTTCCCCGGCGCCGACCCCGAGCTGACCACCACGATGAAGAGCGTCGGCGAGGCGATGGCGCTGGGCCGGTCGTTCCCGGAGGCACTGGGCAAGGCCCTGCGGTCGATGGAGACCACCGCGGCGGGCTTCTGGACCACGCCCGATCCCGACGGCGAGCCCGAGATCCGCACTCCCGTCGACGGGCGCATCTACGCCGTCGAGCGGGCGCTGCGGGAGGGCGCGTCGGTCGCGCAGGTCACCGAGACCTCGGGCATCGACCCCTGGTTCCTCGACCAGATCGCCGTGCTCAGCGAGCTGCGCGAGGAGATCCTCGCCGCTCCGGTGCTGGACGCGCGGCTGCTGCGCCGGGCCAAGCGCGCGGGTCTGTCGGACCGCCAGCTCGCGGCGCTGCGCACCGAGTTCGCCGGCGAGGACGGGGTGCGCACCCTGCGCCACCGCCTCGGGATCCGGCCGGTCTACAAGACGGTCGACACCTGCGCGGCCGAGTTCGCCGCGAAGACCCCGTACCACTACAGCGCCTACGAGACCGACCCGTCCGCGGAGTCGGAGATCGCGCCGCAGACCGAGAAGCCGAAGGTGCTCATCCTCGGCTCCGGGCCCAACCGGATCGGGCAGGGCATCGAGTTCGACTACTCGTGCGTGCACGCGGTGATGGCGCTGCGCGAGGCCGGGTTCGAGACCGTGATGGTCAACTGCAACCCCGAGACCGTCTCCACCGACTACGACACCGCCGACCGCCTGTACTTCGAGCCGCTGACCTTCGAGGACGTGCTCGAGGTGGTGCACGCCGAGCAGCAGAGCGGCACCGTCGCGGGCGTCATCGTGCAGCTCGGCGGGCAGACGCCGCTGGGGCTCGCCGCCCGCCTCACCGCGGCGGGCGTGCCCGTCGTCGGGACCTCCGCGGCCGCGATCGACCTGGCCGAGGACCGCGGCGCGTTCGGCGAGGTGCTCCGCAAGGCCGGCCTCCCGGCGCCCGCGTTCGGGATGGCCACGTCGTTCCCGCAGGCGCAGGAGATCGCCGCGCGCATCGGCTACCCGGTGCTCGTCCGCCCGTCCTATGTGCTCGGCGGGCGTGGCATGGAGATCGTCTACGACGACGAGACGCTGCGCGGTTACATCTCGCGGGCCACCACGATCAGCGACGAGCGCCCGGTGCTCGTCGACCGCTTCCTCGACGACGCCGTGGAGATCGACGTCGACGCGCTGTGCGACGGCACCGAGGTGTTCCTCGGCGGCGTGATGGAGCACATCGAGGAGGCCGGGGTGCACTCCGGCGACTCCTCCTGCACGCTGCCCCCGATCACGCTGGGCAGCTCCGTGCTGGAGGCGGTCCGCCGCTCCACGGAGGCCATCGCGCACGGCGTCGGGGTGCGGGGGCTGCTCAACGTCCAGTACGCGCTGCACGGCGACACGCTCTACGTGCTGGAGGCCAACCCGCGCGCGTCGCGGACGGTGCCGTTCGTGTCCAAGGCGACGGCCGTGCCGCTGGCCAAGGCGGCAGCGCGGATCATGCTCGGCGCCACGATCGCCGAGCTGCGCACCGAGGGACTGCTCCCGGCCGAGGGCGACGGGGGCGTGCTGCCGCCTGATGCGCCCATCGCGGTCAAGGAGGCGGTACTGCCGTTCAACCGGTTCCGCACGCGCGAGGGCAAGAACATCGATCCGCTGCTCGGGCCGGAGATGAAGTCCACCGGCGAGGTGATGGGGTTCGACGCCTCGTTCGGGGCGGCGTTCGCCAAGTCGCAGGCCGGGGCGTACGGGTCGCTGCCGACGTCGGGGCGTGCGTTCGTCTCGATGGCCGACCGCGACAAGCGCGCGATGATCTTCCCGGTGCTGCGCCTGGCGGACCTCGGCTTCGAGGTGCTCGCCACCGAGGGCACGGCCGAGGTGCTGCGCCGCTACGGGCTCGCGGTCACGGTGGTGCGCAAGCACAGCGACGTCACAGCGGGCGGCGGTGAGGAGACGATCGTGGACCGGATCCTCGCCGGCGACGTCGACCTGATCATCAACACCCCGTACGGCAACTCCGGCCCCCGCGTGGACGGCTACGAGATCCGTGCGGCGGCCGTGTCGCGCGGCGTCCCGTGCGTCACGACGGTGCAGGGCGCGGCGGCGGCGGTGCAGGGGATCGAGGCGATGAAGGCGGGCAAGATCGGCGTCCGATCGCTGCAGGACGCCCACGCGGCGCTGCGGAAGTCCCAGTGAGCGACGACTGCTCCACGCACGTGCCCGTCTGGAGGCTGCGGTGACCGGCAGGTTCGGCGCGCGGCTCACCGCGGCCGTCGCCTCGCACGGGAACCTGTGCGCCGGGATCGACCCGCACCCGGGCCTGCTGGCCGGCTGGGGCCTCACCGACGACACCGCCGGGCTCGAGACCTTCGCCATGGCGTGCGTGGAGGCCTTCGCCGGTCACGTCGCCGTCGTGAAGCCGCAGTCGGCGTTCTTCGAACGGCACGGCTCGCGGGGGATCGCGGTGCTGGAGCGGGTGCTGCAGGCGTTCGCCGGTACCGGGACGCTGGCGATCCTCGACGCCAAGCGGGGTGACATCGGCTCCACGATGGACGGCTACGCCGACGCCTACCTCGCGGTGAGGGCTCCGTTGGGCGCGGACGCCGTGACGCTCTCGCCCTACCTCGGGTTCGGCTCGCTCGCCCCGGGCCTGGACGCGGCCGCCGACGCGGACCGCGGGGTGTTCGTGCTGGCCCGCACGTCCAACCCGGAGGGCGAGGAGGTGCAGCTCGCGTCGGTGGGCGGGCGGACCGTCGCGCAGTACGTGGTGGACGCCGCGGCGGAGCGCAACGCCGGCGCCGAGCCGCTCGGGGACGTGGGCGTCGTGATCGGGGCGACGACGGACCACGGCCTCGACCTCTCGGCCCTCAACGGGCCGGTGCTCGCCCCGGGGCTCGGCGTCCAGGGCGCGGGACCGGCCGACATCCCGGCGCGCTTCGCCGGACTGGCCGGGATCGTGCTGCCGGCGGCGTCGCGGTCGGTCCTGAACGCGGGCCCGGACGTGGCCACCCTGCGCGGGGCGGCGGAGTCGCTGCGGGACGAGCTCAGCGCGGCGGTCTGAGCGCCGGGGCGGCTGCTCCACCGCGTGTGCCCCATCCCCGCTCCGGGAGCGCGACGCGGCCGCCTGGCGGGCCCCGTTGCCGCCGATCGGGCCGTCGGTGCCGCGGTGGCCGCGCGGCGAGTGCGTTCGCCGACAGCACGGCGAGCGGGGCCACCAGGATCACGGCGATGAAGGCGACGGGCGGCCGGTACCGCAGGGGTGCGATGTCGGCGACCGCGTCGGAGCAGCTCGGCGGAACGACCCGCGACCGGCGTCGACGTCCTGCTGCACGACGCGCGGTTCACCGCGTCGGAACGGCAGCTCACCGACGCGTTCGGGCACGCCGCGGTCGACGATGCGGTGGACTCTGCTGCCCGCTGCGGCGTGCGTGGGCTCGTGATGACCCACGACACCCCCCGACGGACCGATGACGAGCTGGACCGAATCGCACGGTATGTGGCCGGCCGGGCACCCGGGGTGACCCTCGCGATCCAGGGACGGTGCTCACAGTGCGGTGAGCGGGCGCGTCGGGCTCCGTCGACGTCGCCCGTTCGTGGTATCACCCCGACGGGGTGGTGCGAGAGCAAACCCACAGGTGGCACCCCCCGTTTCCCCTTCGGGGGTACGCCTGAGTACGTTCGGATCGACCGAACGGGCAAGCCCGTGAGGCGGTGACAATGCGCCACTGAAGACGCGGCGCAGGACGAAAGACGGAGGAGACCGTGGCCCTTCCCCAGCTGACCGAGGAACAGCGTGCTGCCGCGTTGGAGAAGGCGGCCGCGGCGCGCCGGGCCCGGGCCGAGCTGAAGGACCGGCTCAAGCGCGGCGGCACCACCATCGGCGAGGTGCTCAAGCAGTCCGACACCGACGAGGTCCTCGGCAAGATGAAGGTCTCGGCACTGCTCGAGGCCATGCCGGGGGTCGGCAAGGTCCGCGCGGCCCAGCTCATGGAGCAGCTCGAGATCGCGCAGTCGCGGCGCCTCAAGGGTCTCGGCGACCGGCAGCGCAAGGCACTGCTGACCCACTTCGAGGGGTGACACCCTCACCGCACGACACCCGGAGGGGCCGGCTGATCGTTCTGGCCGGCCCCTCCGGCGTCGGCAAGAGCACCATCGTGGCGGAGCTGCGCCGGCAGCTGCCCGAGCTGTACTTCTCTGTGTCGGCCACCACACGGGACCCCCGTCCCGGCGAGGTGGACGGCGTGCACTACCGGTTCGTCGGGCCCGAGGGGTTCGCGCGGATGATCGAGGGCGGGGAGCTGCTGGAGTGGGCCGATATCCACGGCGGCCTGCAACGCTCCGGCACCCCGCGGGGGCCCGTCGAGGACGCCCTCGCCAGGGGACTCCCGGTGCTGGTGGAGGTGGACCTGCACGGCGCCCGCTCGATGAAGAAGGCGATGCCGGAGTCGATCTCGGTGTTCGTCGAGCCGCCGTCGTTCGAGGAGCTGGAGCGCCGGCTGAAGGGCCGCAACACCGAGTCGGCGGAGCAGTTCGCCCGCCGCCTGGAGACCGCCCGCGAGGAGCTCGCCGCCCGCAGCGAGTTCGATGTGGAGCTGGTCAACCGTGATGTCGAGGACGTCGCGATGCGGTTGGTAGACTTGCTGGTCGGCCGTGCACGTCCGGACGGTCACGCACCCCTTACAGGAGTTTCTGAGTGAGCATGCCGCTGACCGGCGTCACCGCCGGCGCACTTCCCGAGGGCATCACCAACCCGCCCATCGACGACCTCCTCGGCCAGGTGAGCTCCAAGTACGCGCTGGTCATCTACGCGGCCAAGCGCGCCCGCCAGATCAACGACTACTACTCGCAGCTGGGCGAGGGCCTGCTGGAGTACGTCGGCCCTCTCGTCGAGCCGGGTCCGCGTGAGAAGCCGCTCTCGATCGCCATGCGCGAGATCCAGGCCGGCCTGCTGGAGCACACCGAGGGCGAGCAGTAGCCGTGCGGGAGGCGCCCCGGGTGCTGCTCGGGGTGGCCGGGGGGATCGCGGCCTACAAGAGCGCCGAGATCCTCCGCAGGCTCACCGAGACCGGCCACTCCGTGCGCGTGCTCCCCACGGCCTCGGCACTCGAGTTCGTCGGGGCCGCCACGTTCGAGGCGCTCTCCGGTCACCCCGTGCGCACGGGCGTCTTCGCCGACGTGCCCTCGGTGCCGCACGTCAAGCTCGGCCAGGAGGCCGATCTCGTGGTGGTCGCGCCCGCCACGGCCGATCTGATGGCCCGGGCGGCGCAGGGCCGGGCCGACGACCTGCTGACCGCCGCGCTGCTCACCGCGCGCTGCCCGGTGCTGTTCGCGCCCGCCATGCACACCGAGATGTGGGAGCACCCCGCCACGCGCGCCAACGTGGAGCTGCTCCGCTCGCGCGGCGTCGTCGTGCTGGAGCCCGCCTCCGGCCGGCTGACCGGCCAGGACACCGGCCCCGGCCGCCTGCCCGATCCCGCCGAGATCGCCGATCTCGCCCGGCTGCTGCTGGAGCGCGCCGACGCGCTGCCGCGCGATCTCGCCGGCCGCCGCGTGGTCGTCTCCGCGGGCGGCACGCGCGAGGCCCTCGATCCCGTCCGGTACCTGGGCAACCGGTCGTCGGGGCGGCAGGGCTACGCGCTCGCGCGGGTCGCCGCCCAGCGGGGCGCGGCCGTCACGCTCGTCTCGGCCCACACCTCCGACCTCGCCGCGCCCGCCGCCGTCGACGTCGTGCACGCCGGCTCGGCGGCGGAGCTGCGCGAGGCGATGCTGGCGGCGGCGAAGGGGGCCGACGCCGTCGTCATGGCCGCGGCCGTCGCCGACTTCCGGCCGGTGTCGCTCGTCGGGCACAAGATCAAGAAGAGTGCGGCCGAGCCGGATCCCCTGCGGCTGGCGAAGAACCCCGACATCCTCGTGGAGCTCGTCGGCGGGCGCGAGCCGGGCCAGATGGTGGTCGGTTTCGCCGCCGAGACGGGCGACGAGCACCACGACGCCCTGCACTACGGCCGTGAGAAGCTCGTCCGCAAGGGGTGCGACCTGCTGGTCGTCAACGCGGTGGGCGACGGCCGGGCGTTCGAGGTGGCCGACAATGCGGGCTGGCTGCTCGGTGCCGATGGCACCGAGAGTGTCCTGGCGAACGGGTCGAAGGGGCTGCTCGCGTCGCGCGTGTGGGACGCGGTCGCGGCCCGCCTCTGACGGGAAGGACCACTCCGGGCAGGCCGGTCGCCGTGCATCCCGCGGGGCGGGCGCCGCACAGGTCATCGGGGTGACCCGGCGCGGCCCGCCCCGCGGGGAGGCTCAGCGGGAGATGCGGTGCAGTCAGCCGAACAGGCCCCGGGACGGGCTCTGGCCGTTGCCCTGGTCCGAGGAGCCGGTGCTGTTCTGGCCGGGGTCGGTGGTCGGGTCACCGGCGTTCTGGTTGCCGATGTCGTTGCCGCTCGTGCCGGGGGTGTCGCCGGCCGTGGGTGCGGAACCCCGCTCGCCGCTGCCCTGGCCGCCGGTGGTCGTCGGTGCGGCCGTCGGGGTCGTGGTGGCGCGCGAGGACGGGTTGGGCGGGGTCTTGCCGTTCACCGAGACGTACTCCCGGGCTGCCCAGCCCTTGAGATCGACGAGGTGCACGAACCCGTTGCGGGTCTGGTCGACCTGCACGGCCGTCCCCCTCTCGCAGACGGCGACGATCTCCGCGTCGGCGCTCGGCTCGGAGCGGACGTTCACGTTGTCGACGCATTTGCCCGGCTGGCTCGCCGAGGGAGCTGCGGCGGCGGTGCCGGCGACCAGTGCCATCGTGGTGGTGGCGCTGACCGCGACCAGCGCGCCGACCACCGCGAAGGCGCGGCCGTGTCGGCGGATCGTCAGTCGAGGGTTCATGTTCAGCGTTCCTCCGTCATGAAATGGGGTCTTCCCCCCGCCCAACGAGCGCGGCCGTTACCGATTCGCTACCTGCTGTGACATCACCGGAACGGTTGACGTCGGGTGGCCGTGTCGGGCACGACATCACGGACAGTCATGAACGTGACATGTGCGGCACCTAACGGTCGAGACCCGGCCAGCGACTACTCTCGCGTGCCGGGATCGCCTTGCGGAGCACCGCGGCGATGGGACGAGCAGGAGATGGAGTGCCGCGTGGCGAACGCGAGGTTGTTCACCAGTGAGTCGGTGACCGAAGGTCACCCCGACAAGATGTGCGACGCCATCAGTGACACGGTGCTCGACGCCCTGTTGGCGCAGGACCCCCGCAGCCGCGTGGCGGTGGAGACGCTGGTGACCACGGGCCAGGTGCACGTCGCCGGCGAGGTCACCACCAGCGCCTACGTCGACATCCCCACACTGGTGCGCGAGAAGATCCTCGAGATCGGCTACGACTCGTCGGCCAAGGGCTTCGACGGCAACTCCTGCGGTGTCAACGTCGCGATCGGCTCGCAGTCGGCCGACATCGCGCAGGGCGTCGACACGGCCTACGAGAGCCGCGTCGAGCTGTCCGAGGACGAGATCGCGCGCCAGGGAGCCGGCGACCAGGGCCTCATGTTCGGCTACGCCAACACCGACACCCCGGAGCTGCTGCCGCTGCCGATCGCGCTCGCGCACCGGCTGGCCCGTCGCCTCACGGAGGTCCGCAAGTCCGGCGTCCTGCCCTACCTGCGCCCGGACGGCAAGACCCAGGTCACCATCGCCTACGACGGCGACAAGGCCGTGCGCCTGGACACGGTGGTCGTGTCGAGCCAGCACGCCGCCGACATCGACCTCGACGGCATGCTGGCCCCCGACATCCGTGAGCACGTCGTGCTGCCCGAGCTGGGCGCCATCGGTCTCGACGTGTCGGACTACAAGCTGCTGGTCAACCCGACCGGCCGGTTCGTCGTCGGCGGTCCGATGGGCGACGCGGGCCTGACCGGCCGCAAGATCATCGTCGACACCTACGGCGGCTTCGCCCGCCACGGCGGCGGCGCGTTCTCCGGCAAGGACCCGTCGAAGGTCGACCGTTCCGCGGCCTACGCCATGCGCTGGGTGGCCAAGAACGCGATTGCGGCGGGTCTGGCCGAGCGCGTCGAGGTGCAGGTTGCGTACGCGATCGGCAAGGCGGCGCCCGTCGGGCTGTTCGTCGAGACGTTCGGCACCGAGAACGTCGACCCCGTGAGGATCCAGTCGGCGATCTCGGAGGTCTTCGACCTGCGACCGGCCGCGATCATCCGCGACCTCGACCTGCTCCGCCCGATCTATGCGCAGACCGCCGCGTACGGCCACTTCGGCCGCACCGACGTCGAGCTGCCGTGGGAGAGCACGGCCCGCGCCGACGCCCTGAAGTCGGCTGCGGGCGCCTGAGCGCGAGTCGCACGATGCCGGTCCCGCCCACCCCCGCGAGTCGACACGATCCGGCGCACGAGTCGGCACGGAGCGGCGGATGAGCTACCCGGAGGCGCTGGGGGCGCCCGTCACGGTGCACCGCGCGGCGGACCCGCCGGACCTGGCGGGGCCGCCGTCGGTGCGCTTCGTCGCACCCGGATCAGTGACGGCCGGCCGCTTCGGCCTGTTCAGCTACCGGATGGCGGCGCTCGGGGCCGGGCCCGGCCCGCACGTCCACCGGACGTTCTCGGAGTCCTTCTACGTCGTCTCGGGTGAGCTGACGATCTTCGACGGCACGATGTGGTCGGCGTTCGGGCCGGGTGACTTCGCCCATGTGCCCGACGGGGGTGTGCACGGGTTCCGCAACGACGCCGACACCGAGACCGAGTTCCTCATCCTGTTCACACCCGGCATCGCGCGGGAGGACTTCTTCCGTGAGCTGGCCGAGATCCGCGAGAGCGGGCGGGTGCTGTCGGCGCAGGAGTGGACCGCGTTCTACGCCCGGCACGACCAGGTCAACCTCTGACGTCGACCTCTGCCGGACCGCCGGCCCGGACTGTCGGTCCCGTCGGGAAGGATGCGCCGCGAACCCGGGACACGGGGGCGGATGCGAGGAGGGGTGATGGCGGCGCGCAACCGGGGGGAGTGGCGGCCCGCCGCCGCGCTGCCCGTGGCGCGGGTCGCCGTGGACGTCGCGCTGGCCCATCTGGACCGCCCGTTCGACTACCGGGTGCCCGAGCACCTCGACGGCGCCGCCGTGCCCGGGGTGCGGCTGCGCGTCCGGTTCGCCGGGCGGCTGGTGGACGGCTTCCTGCTCGAACGGGCCGCCGACTCCGAGCACACGGGCACGCTGGCCTGGGTCGAGAAGGTGGTGTCACCGGAGCCGGCCCTCACGCCCGAGGTGGCGGCGCTGTGCCGGGCCGTCGCCGATCGCAGCGCCGGGGTCATGGCCGACGTCCTGCGGCTCGCCGTCCCTCCGCGGCACGCGCGCGTCGAGGCCGAGGCGGCCAGGTCCGGTCATCCGCCCGAGCCGCCGGTGCCGACGCCGTACGCGGCGCCCGCCGAGCCGGGATGGAGCCGCTACCCCCGGGGTCCCGCGCTGCTCGACGCCCTGTCCGGGGGCCGCGCGGCGCACGCCGTCTGGCAGGCCCTGCCCGGTGAGGACTGGGCGCAGCGGCTGGCCGAGGCCACCGCGGCCACCGTCGCCGCCGGGCGGGGCGCGCTGCTCGTCGTGCCCGACCAGCG
>NZ_JAOPWR010000351.1 GCF_025965585.1 Pseudonocardia sp. | reverse complement strand
CGGGTGCGCCGTGCTCGCCGGTCTGATCCTCGGCTACTTCTACTCCGCCGCGTACCTGTACGAGACGGTGGAGCACCGCGTGATGAAGGCCGGCTACCCCCGCGGCACCGCCGCGGCCACCCGCGCGGCCGCACACCCCGACGAGGAGCACGAGCGCCAGGCGCGCTACGAGCAGCGGTGGCGCTCAAACTCCTGAGCCGACACCGACGGGCACACCCCGGGCTCGGGCGACGCCGACCTGGAGCGGCACAACTTGTCGACGCGAGGACAGAGGGCCGGGGCCCGCGGCTCATCGGCGCGGACCCCGGCCGCATCCGTCATCCCCCTCCCCAGGGGAACTACCACCGGTGGAACCGGCGAACCGGTCCCACCGGAGTCACTCCAGCGGGCCGTTCTTCAGCAGGCCACCGGCGGGACCCTCGACGAAGCGGGGGTCGGCTCCCGGGAACTCGCTCTCGAGACCGTTGGCCCCGTCGGGACGGTCGTCCCTGTCGACCCCGTCGAGCAGCGACCGGACGGCGGTCTCCAGGGTCGCCCGGCCGGCGTCGACGCCCTGCAGCGGGCTCTGCGTGTCCTGCGCGTAGGCGGCCCCTGCGCCCGCCAGGAGCAGCGCCCCGGCGGTGATCGCCACGGTGATGCGGCGTGTGCGTGCGTTCATCGGTCGATTCCTTCGGGTCGTCCCGGCCGGCGGCCGGGAGCGGAGTGGGCTGACGCGGAGGTGACGGGGCCCGTCACATGTTCTCGGCGCCGGCCTTGATCGCCTCGCGGATGCGGTTGTAGGTGCCGCAGCGACAGATGTTGCGGATCTCCTCGATGGCGGCGTCGTCGATCTCGCGGCCCTCCTCCTGGCACTGGCGGACCTTGGCCACCGCGGCCATGACCTGGCCCGGCTGGCAGTAGCCGCACTGCGCCACGTCACGGTCGATCCAGGCCTGCTGCATGGGGTGCAGGTCCTCGCCGTCGGCGAGGCCCTCGATCGTGGTGATCTCGTCCTCGGCGTCGACGTCGCACACCCGCACCGAGCACGGGTTGAAGGCCTTGCCGTTGATGTGGCTGGTGCAGGCCTTGCAGACGTTGATGCCGCAGCCGTACTTCGGGCCGGTGACACCGAGGAGGTCCCGGATCACCCAGAGGAGACGGACGTCGTCGTCGGTGTCGACGGTGACGGACTCGCCGTTGAGCTTGAAGGTCTGCGTGGGCATGTCGCGCTCCTCAGTACGTGGTCTCGAGGCCGTTGGTGGGCGACGGCGGGATCGGCGGCACGGTCGGGTAGGGCTCGAACGGGAGCGGGTCCCTGTGGTTGATCGGGAAGTACTCCGGGACCCCGCCGGTGGCCCGCGCGTAGGCGGTGGCGATCGCGCCGCAGGTGGCGGCCACCCCGAACTCCCCCACGCCGCCGGGCTCGTCGGCCGACGACTCGACGATGAAGATGTTCATCTCCGGCGGCGTGTTCCACTGGCGCGTGTAGAAGTAGTTGTCCCAGCTGGCCTCGACGAAGTGCCCGTCGTCCAGGTGCAGGCTGGAGGTCAGGGTCATCGCCAGCGCGTCGTTGATCCCGCCCATCATCTGGGCCTCGATCCCGCGCGGGTTGATCACCAGGCCCACGTCGACGGCGTAGGTCACCTTGGTCACGCGCGGGCCGGTGACGCCCTGGCGGATCGGCCGGTTCACCGTCTCGGGACGGCAGTCGATCTCGACCAGGCAGGCGGCCACGCCCTTGTACTCGACGTGCAGGCCGAGGCCCTGGGCCGTGCCCTCCTCCATCGACCTGCCCCAGTCACCCTCGTCGGCGACCTTCTTGAGCACCGCGCGCATGCGGTCGTTCTTGAGGAACTCCGCGCGGAACTCGTAGGGGTCCTTGCCCATCTTCGCCGCGATCTGGTCGACCATCAGCTCACGGGCCGTCGCCACGTCGGGCGAGTAGATGTTGCGCATGCTCGAGGTGCTGAACCTCATGTCGACCTCGTTGAGCAGCCGAGTCGACACCCCGAAGTCGTACGGCGTCACCTGGGTCAGCTCGAAGATGCTCTCCGAGAGGCTCAGGTTTCCCAGCACCGGCGTCCTGAACGCCGCGGCCGTGATCGGCTCGCCGAGGCCCGGGTTGATCTCGGTGGCGACGCTGGTGTGGCGCAGCTCGAAGCTGAGCACCGAGTCCTTGGCCACCGAGGCGCGCACGCGGGTGGTGGCCAGCGGGTGGACGCGGCCCTGCCGGGAGTCGTCGGCGCGGGTCCACATCAGCTTGACGGGCTTGCCCATCGTCTGCGAGACCTCGGCCGCCTCGAGCGCGGCGTCGAAGAACAGCTTGCGGCCGAACGACCCGCCGCCCTCGGTGACGTGCACGGTGACCGCGCTCGAGGGCAGGCCGATCTTCTTCGCGATCTCGGCCTGCGCCGCGATCGGGTTCTTCATCGGGCCCCAGATCTCGGCCTTGTTCGCACGGACGTCAGCGATGGCGCAGTTCGTCTCCAGCGAGCTGTTGCTCCGGAAGTAGAACGTGAAAGCGCCCTCGACGGTCGCGCCGCCCGCCGCAGGCACGGCCAGCGGCAGCTCGGCCTTCCTGACCTTCGCCAGCACCGACTCGTCGTTCTCACCGGCGACCGTGCCCCGCGCCCAGTTCACCTGCAGTGCGTTGACGCCGTCGATGCACTGCCCGAACGTCGCCGCGCGCACCGCCACGCCGGTGCCGACCATCTCGACGTCGGTGACGCCCGGCATCGAACGGACCTCGTCGATGTTGTCGACGCCCTTCGGGTAGCCGTTGAGGTCGGGGGCCCGGCAGATCACCGTCGGCAGCGCGTCGGGGATCTGCAGGTCGGTGGCGAACTTCTTCCGGCCCGTCACGATGGCGCGGGCGTCGGTCTTGTTCTGCGGCTTCCCGATGATCCGGAAGTCTTCCTTCGGCTTCAGTGTGACCTGGACCTGCTCGGTCACCTGGCTGGCCGCCTTCTCGGTCAGCTCACTGAACGGGATGGCCGTGCCGCCGGCACCCGTGATCAGCCCGCCGCGGCTGGTCAGCACGGAGACGTCCTGGCCCAGCTCCGCGGCCGCCGCCTTGAGCAGCCGCCCCTGGGCGAGCGCGGCCGCCACGCGGATCGCCGTGTAGGTGGTGAACGTCGTGCTCGATCCGCCCGTGAGCTGGTTGAACAGCAGCTCGGGCCGGGCGTCGGCCAGGGTGACCTTCACCTGGTCGACCTCGAGGCCCATCTCCTCGGCGATGATCATCTGGGTCGAGGTGATGATCCCCTGACCGTTGTCCGAGCGCGGCAGCGCGAACGACACGGTGCCGTCCCGGTTCACCTCGATCCGGATGAGGTTCGCCGTCGGGCGCGCCGAGTCGCGGAGCGCGTCGAGCAGGTCGTAGATCTCGGGCGTCTGCGGCGCCGACGGGATCGACGCGGCGGAGGCCTGGGGGGAACCCCAGATCGACTCCCGGGTGAGCTCCGCCGCCACGACGAGCGTGGGGGCCGCCACCAGGTACCCGAGGAAACGCCGACGGCTGACGTCGGCGCGACCGAGACCGGCCTTCTCGTCGTCCGGGCTCCGATCCACGGTGGATGCGCGATGAGCGGGCATCGTTGTCCTCTCCGACCTGCCTGTGGGCCTCGAACGGGGGAGCGGGCCTCGACAGGGACTGTGTGACCACCCAACGGCGTGATCGTTCGACAGTTACGTGGGCGATGAGGAGCTGACTGTCCTACCTCAACATCGCTCAATTGCCCCATTCCGCGTCAAAATGCAGGTCGACGCGCTGAAGGCAGCCTTACCTAATCCGCATATGCGGTTCCTTTGGGCTCATGAGCACGCCTCTGAGCTTGACGAATTCATGACCGAGATCATTCGATCGGGTTACTTTCGGCCGCGTCGCGGCCAGAACCGGCGGGCGACCGCGCCCCGGCAGTCCAACGATCGGCCGTCTTTAGTGGGATGCCCTCAGAAATGTACGGGCATTTGCTTCTACCAGCATCGAAAGTCCGCTGAGTGGCCATGTCGGTTGACCCGGTGGAACTCTCCTTCTACTGTTCGGAAGCAAGATGTACGGACATTTGACGGGAGCGCTGATGCTGGACGTCATCGTGATCGCCCCCGAGGAGCCGGGGGACCGCGGCTACCTCGCCCACGACGGTGCCGACGTCGTCCTCGTCGCCGACGAGTTCCCGCACGCCGAGGAGCTCGGCCTCACCGGCTGACCCGTCCGACCACGAGCGAGGAGAAGTGACCGGTGCCAGTGCGAACCCACGCCGTCGGCCGCGACCACACGGCGCCCGCTCCACCCGCACCTCGCGAGCACGTCCTGGCGCACCGGCTCGGTGACGTCCGGCGGCCCGTCCCGGGGCTCGCGGTCGCCGTCGCCGTGGCGGCCGTCGCCACCCTCGCGGGCACCGAGGTGCCCGTCGTCGGCGGCCCGGTGTTCGGGATCGTGCTCGGCGTGCTGGTCGCCACGGTGCTGCGGCCCGGCGACACCCTGCGGCCCGGCCTGGCCGTCGCCTCCCGGCCCGTCCTGCAGGCATCCATCGTGCTGCTCGGGGCGACGCTGTCCCTGCAGCAGGTCGCCCGGGTCGGCGGGGCGTCGCTGCCGGTCATGCTCGGCACCCTCGCCGCAGCGCTGCTCGGGGCCTGGGGCCTCGGGCGGCTGCTCGGCGTCCGCGGCGACACGCAGCTGTTCATCGGCATCGGGACCGGCATCTGCGGGGCGTCCGCGATCGCCGCCACCCAGGCCGTGGTCAGGGCGAAGGAGTCGCAGGTGGCCTACGCCATCGGCACGATCTTCACCTGCAACATCGTGGCCGTGCTCGCCTTCCCCCAGATCGGGCACCTGCTCCACCTCGACCCGCACGCGTTCGGGCTGTGGGCCGGCACCGCGATCAACGACACCTCGTCGGTGGTCGCCGCGGGCTACGCCTACGGCGGCGACGCGGGCTCCTACGCGGTGGTCGTCAAGCTCACCCGCAGCCTCATGATCGTGCCGATCGTGATGGCTCTGGCGCTGTGGGCGGCCCGTCGCGACGCCCTGGCCGACGGGGCGACGGGCACGTCGACCCTGCGCACGCTCCCCTGGCGCAAGCTCGTTCCGGTGTTCCTGGTCGGCTTCGTCGCCGCCGCCGCGCTCAACAGCCTCGGCGTCGTCCCGGCGTCGTGGCACGCCGGGCTGACCT
>NZ_JAOPWR010000344.1 GCF_025965585.1 Pseudonocardia sp. | reverse complement strand
ATCTCCTCGATGGCCGGCCTGATGGCCGGGGGCGAGGCGATCGCCTACGTGACCTCGAAGGCGGCGGTGAACTCGATGACCCGCTCGCTCGCCCTCGAGTACGCCCCGCACGGCGTCCGCGTCAACTGCATCGCCCCGGGCATGGTCGACACCCCGATGGGCGTCGACCAGGTCGCACGGGCCACCGGCTCGCCCCGCGACGAGGTGGCCGCCCAGCGGGCGGCGACGATCCCGATGGGACATCAGGGCACCAGCTGGGACGTCGCCAACGCCGCGCTGTTCCTGGCCTCGGACGACGCGGCGTTCATCACCGGCGCCGTGCTTCCGGTCGACGGGGGCAGCACGCTTCCCGGTGGTCCCCGGTGAGTGGCGGCATCGAGGTCGGCAACGGCGTGCTGGGCGACGAGTTCCGCCGGGCGGGCCCGGGCGTGTGGGCGGCGGGCGACGCCGCCGTCGGCGTGAACTCCATCCGTTCCCTCGGAGACGCCCGGGCACTCGTGGGCGCCCCCTGGGACACAGCGACGAAAGGCGGTTCGGACAATGACCGACGACCGTGAGAAAGGCATCCAGCTGGTCCGGGAGATGATCCCGGTCGCGGCGGCGGACGTGGAGAACGGCCTGCCCGAGGGCGCGTTCGCCCACGAGCTCTCGGAGCTGAGCCTGGTCAACGTGTTCGGCAGGCTCTGGGCGCGCGAGGGGCTCGACCGGCGATCCCGGAGCCTGGTCACGCTGGGCATCCTGATCGCGCTCGGTTCCACCGAGGAACTGAGGATCCACTTCGCGATCGCGCTGCAGAACGGCGTCACGCGCGAGGAGCTCGACGAGGTCGTCTACCACGCGAGTGGCTACGCCGGCTTCCCGGCCGCGAACACAGCGCGCATCATCGGCAACGAGGTGTTCGGCGACGAGGGCTGACCGCGGCGTCGTCGTTGTCCTTGTCGATGTCGACGCGGAGTTCGCCCGGGCGATCCGGCCGGCGTCGCGGTCCGGCTCCAGCAGATGGGCCTGGTCCGGCGCCGCCACGCCGGCGCGATCCTCGACCTCGCCGAACACGAGCTCGTCGGTGGTGGCCCGTCACTCGGTGGACGTCGCAAGAGGCCCCACTTCGACGATGTAGGCGGAGAGCATCTGGGCCGCCTCGGGGCCGCGTCGGCCCGGCCGGCGATCCGGCATCGGTTCGCCGCGCGCAGCAGGTCCGAGTGCGGGCCGACGGCCCTAGGATGGTCCGGTGGACGGCGTCGGCCATCCCGTCGACCGGCAGGTCTCGGCCGCGATGGCGGCCGTGAGCCTGCGGTTCGTCGAGGTCAGTCACGACCTCTGGAAGCGCCTGATCGACGACATCCCCGAGCTCAACGGCGACGACGCTCTCGTGAGCCTGCTCTCCGCCAGCGTCGAGGCCAACGTGGCCACCATGCTCGATGTCCTCGAACACGGGATGGCGCTGGACACCCTCGACGCCCCCGCGGCCGCGGTCGAGTACGCCCGGCGGCTCGCCCAGCGCGGCATCCCCCTGCACGCCCTGGTCCGGGCCTACCGCGTCGGTCACGCCCGGTTCCTGCAGTGGTGCCTGGACGAGGTCCCGCAGCAGACCGATGACGCCGCCGTCGTCCGGGCGGTCATCCGCCGCCTGCTCGATCAGAGCTTCGGCTACATCGACCGGATCTCCGAACAGATGATCTCGGCGTACCAGCACGAGCGGGACCGATGGTTGTTGACCCAGGGCGCGGTGCGGGCCGTCCGGGTGCGGGCGCTGCTGGACCAGGAACGGGTCGACCTCGATCGTACGGAGGCGGCGCTGGGCTATCGGCTGCGTCAACACCACATGGGCCTGATCTCCTGGGTGCCCGAAGCGACGCCGGGCGGCGAAGGGCTGACCAGGCTCGACCGGCTCACCACGGTTATCGCCGACGAGCTGGGTTGTCGGGACAAGCCGTTGTTCGTGCCGTGCGATGAATCGGTGGCCTGGTCGTGGTTGTCCATGGGCAGCCGCGCGGACGTCGCGTGGGAGCGGCTGGCCGAACCCGTCGCGGCCCAGGACTCGACGGCGCGTGTCGCGGTCGGCGAGCCCGCGGCCGGCGTCGACGGCTTCCGGCAGACCCACCAGCAGGCGCTGCGGGCGCAGGACGTCGCCGTCGCGGCACGCCCTGGCGTACAGCTCACCAGCTTCGCCGAGGTCGGCCCGGTCGCCCTGCTGTGCGCCGATCTCGACGCCACCCGTGGCTGGGTGTGGCTCGTCCTCGGCGCGCTGGCCACAGACGACGAGCCCAGCGAACGACTCCGCGAGACGCTGCGGGTCTTCCTGGCTGCGAAGGGCAGCTATGTGACCGCCGGGAACCGCCTGACGCTGCACAAGAACACCGTCCAGTACCGGATCCGCAAGGCGCAGGTAGCGCTCGGCCGCCCGAGCCAGGACCGACGCGGTGACGTGGAGCTGGCGCTGCGGGTCTGCCACTGCCTCGGCTCGGTGGTGCTGCGACCCGTCCAGACGTAACGACACTTATCCCGGCGGTTTCGGCCTGCTTGCGGTACCGGATGACGGAACGCTCATCGCAGCACCTCAGAGGATCAAGGTTGCAACCACCCCTGAAACCGAAGCCGTCACCCAGGGGCCGGCGACGGCCCAGCGCAAACCGATCGATGAGGTGACGACGGAGTCGAGCTCCTGCTCGGTCACCACGCCTTGAGCGACCAGGGCGTGTCCTGTAAGGCCGGACTGGCCATGGGGTCCATCCTCGAGTTCGGCTCCGAGGAGCAGAAGCAGCGCTGGCTGCCGCCGATGGCCCGGCTCGACAGGATCGGCGCCTTTGCGCTCACCGCAGACCCTCATCGTGGGGCGCGACATCACCGGACTCAGCGCCTTCACCCATTTGAGCTTCCTGCCTGGGCCGAACAGCAGCACGACGGGGGCACAAGGCCTCCTTGATCCGGGGCCTTCGGCCGTCGGGCGCATCGACGGAACGTGCTTCGGTGCCGGAGTAAGGAAAATCAGGAGGAATGATGAGCTATTCCACGCAGCTCGACGCGCTGCAGAGAAGCGTCGCCGAGGCGAAGGCGGCGGTGGAGACCGCCGGGACCGAGCCCCGCGACCAACTCCGCCAGCGCATCGACCAGGCTCAGGCCCAGGTCGACCTCGGGGCCCAGGACGCCGCGCAGCACACCGAGCAGCACGCCGGCCCCGCGAACACCGGCGCACGCAGCAAATGGGCCCAGATGAAGGCCGACGCCGCCGCCGAGATGGACAACATCAAGGCCAAGGTCGACGAACGGGACGCGCAACTCGACGCCGACCTCGCCGCCGACGATGCGGCGTGGGCGGAACGGGCCGCATCCGACGCGATCGGCTACGCGGGATGGGCCGTCGACAACGCACGCCTGGCCGTACTCGACGCGATCGACGCCCGCGCCTTCGCCGACGAACCCGCCAAGGCGACCAGCGGCTGAGCCGCCCCCGCCCGGTTCCAGCGCAGCGGCCCGGGTCTCAGCCGGACCTGGGCCGCCCCGCCCGACACAAGAGAAGGAACACCATCATGTACACAGACACCCCGCAGCTACCCGGTCTCGCCGGGCGCCTGCTCAAACGCGAGGCGGCCCGCTGGTGGTGGGCGCCCCTCGTGGCCGGCATCATCTGGTTCCTCATCGCCTGGCTGGTGCTGCGCGCCGACGTCACCTCCCTGGCAACGGTCGGCGTCCTCGTCGGCGTGGTCCTCCTCGTCGCCGCGGTCACCGAGGGAGCCCTGGGCACGATCATGATCGGCGGCTGGAAGGTGCTGCACTACGCGCTCGCCGTGCTGTTGATCCTCGGCGCGCTGTGGTCGTTCGTCCGGCCCGTCAACACCTTCTTCGCCCTGGCCTCGATGCTGGGCCTGCTGCTGTTGCTGCAGGGCTTCTTCGACATCGCCCGCAGCCTCGCGCTGCGCGACGAGAGCCCCTACTGGTGGCTCGGAATGGTCTCCGGAGGGCTCGTCGTGCTGCTCGCCCTCTGGGTCTCCACCTCCGACCGGGCGTGGGGCCTCGCCGGCCGGGCGGTCTTCATCCTGCTCTGGGTGGGTTTCATGGCCATCCTCCGAGGGATCTCCGACATCATGCTGGCCTTCGAACTCCGCCGGCTCGGCAAGGCCCGCCCGGACAATCTCGAGTCGGTGGTCGTCGGCGCGTCGTCGCCGGCTCCTGCCGAGGAGCCCCGGCCACAGGCGGGACTGCGTCCGGACTCGCAGACCCGCTCGTAAGTCGACAGCTGCCTTCCAGGCCGAGCCCGAGGCGTGACCGGCCGACTGTCTCCGCCGCGGATTCAGCGACAGCCGCCCCCGCTCGAACCGAACCAGACCACCCTCGCGATGCCGTTCCGGGTGCAGGCGGTTGACCCGGAACCGTGAAGCGAGAGAGGGCAGGGGCGTCGGCCCTGGCTGCCGGTGGCGTCCTGCCCTTGACCGCTATGGGCGGGATGACGGGACCCGCGGCAGCTGTTGGGTCGTGCTCGAGTCAGAGCTCAATGGCCACCGATGAGGGCGATACTGCGTGGGGCGGCGAAGTTTGGTGGACCACAGGTGGGTCGGGCCACGCACCACCTTGGTCAGTCGCGGGCTTCGACGATCGGCTAGGAGATCAGCTGAAACCCAATCTCAGGCGCGGCCGCCCGCACCATCCTGTCGTCCTCACAGCAGGCGCATCGGGCTGCCAACTTCCAGTTGCGCATCGCCGACGCAATCACCGACCTCCCCGGCCCTGATCGTGTCTCTCGAAGCGACCTTCCTTTCCATATTCGTCATGATCGGACAGAATCGGCAGGCCGCATTTCAACAGGCCAAGGCCGACCACGATTTCAACGAGGCAGAGCTGGAGCTAAGGACCAGCACCGAACTCACCCGACAGATCCATGCGCTCACTTCCGAGCTGCACCGGCGCGTGACCGATGAGCGGGCCGGTAATGGGAGTTCCCAATTTCTCGGTAGTGCGCCACGAGACACTATTCGTCGCCCGCGGCTCTCCACACGCCCCGCCGATGGGGTGCAGGATCTCCGAACGCGACGTCGACGACGGTGACATCCAGGAAACGCACGAACACGGCGACAGCGGTCACGGCCAGTAGCTGCCGAGCGGCCGAAGCCCCGTAACAGTCGTCGGCGTAGCAGTGCCGGATAGGGAAGCCTGCCGATGCTGGCAGCGCGAGCCACGGTCACCCGACTCCCACCACTTCAGGACCGTGACCACGGCGGGCGGGCGGCCTCGACCACGGGACGGCCGCCGGCGTCATCAGTCCGGCCGCGAGCAGCCGCTCGACGTTCTCATCAGCGTCCTTCTGATCGCCTTCGCGTGGTCCGCGGTGCGCTCGCCGCCGCACGGGGTGCCCAGCCGAGGCCGGGCCCGCCGCGGCCACCGAGCGGGCCACCGCGGCACCTGGAGGGACGGATGAACGCTTCGAGCATCGCGCCCTCGGCGATACCCGTCCTTCGCGGCGGTGCCGACGAGGCCGTCTGACCCATCACCACCGGCCTCCGCCACACCGCCCGCGCGGTCCTCTCCACGCAGGGCGCCTCCGTCGCGGAACCCGCGGTCAGGGCAGCGGATGCATGTGCGTCCTGATGACCGGCCAAGAGCTTGACCCCACGAGCACTCCCCCGATGACGATGTTGACCAGCCCCGACAGCAGCGCCGCCGGGTACCCCGCTCCCATCCTTCGTCCGAGGCCCAGCCCCCAGACGAACATCAGCACGATGTCGACGCCGACGGCGATGTACAACGCGGTGACGAGCGGCAGCAGGTCGAGGGCCGCCAACCCGACGAGGACCAGCGGCCCGATCGCGGCAGTGAGCAGCGGGCTCGTCCGGTAAAGCAGCGACCACAGCTCGCCGCCTCGGGCGAGCCGCCCGTACACCACGCCGTGCGCCTGCTGGTCGGCCGCAATCGTGGCAAGCCACAGCCCCATTGCGGTCGCGGCCACCGTCGACGCGGCGGCTGCCTCGTTCTCGGCCTCGGAGAGCGCGCCCGCGTGTCAGGACCAGTTACCCCCAAGATCAGACAGTCCCGGAACGCGCGCGTACCGAACCCCCCGTGCGCGGGGAGGCGACCGAGCACGGTGACGCTGCCTGCACGTCGACGGGGGGTTTCGGGTCGAGGCCCGTACAGGCCAGGGCGTGCGGAAGCCGAGGTTCCGCGTGGCCCCACGCGAGATCGAGAGTGCGGGCAAGCAGACACCCTGTGCGATGAGACGGCCGCGGGTCGAGCGGTCAGTCGGGTTGCAGCGGGAGCTCGACGAGGATCGCCGTCCCGTGCCCGGGGCGGCTGTCGACCTCGATCGTCCCGTCAAGGGCGTGAACCCGGTCGCGCAGCCCGGTGAGTCCCGAACCGCGCGAGGGGTCTGCGCCGCCGACGCCGTCATCGCGGATCGACAGGCGCAGCAGGGTGGCGCGCTGTTCGACCGCGACGTGCGCGTGGGAGGCGTGGGCGTGTTTGGTGGTGTTGGTGAGCGCTTCGGACACGACGTAGTAGGCGGCCACCTCGACCG
>NZ_JAOPWR010000337.1 GCF_025965585.1 Pseudonocardia sp. | reverse complement strand
TCGGCCGCGGCCAGCTCCTCGTCGGCCCGCTCCAATGCCCCGGTGGCACCGGAGCGGCGCTGGTCGAGGGCATCGAGGCCGGGCGGCAGGCTCGGGGTGCGCAGCGCGTCGCGCTCGGCGACCAGGCTGCGTCCGACCTCCCGGGCCGCGGCCAGCGCCGCCTCCGCGGCGTCACGGGCGGAGCGGGCGACGTCGAGGGCCGAGCGGGCGGCGGCCGCCTCGCGGGCGGCCGTCTCGTCGGCGTGGAGCGTCTTGAGGTGCCGTTCCCGGGCACCCGGCAGCTCCGCGGTGAGCGCGGCGAGCTCGGCGTGGTCACGGCGGGCCTGCTCCAGCGGGCCGCGCGCGGGTGCGACGGCGAGCTGCTCACGGACCGCGGTGTCGGCGGCCTCCGCCGCGGCGGCCGCCTTCGCCGCCGCCGTGGCCGCCTCCCCTGCCGCGCGCTGTCGCGCGTCGAGATCGGCGACCCCCGCCGGCACGGCCAGTGCCGCCAGCTGCGCCCGCTCCGCGCGCAGTGTCGTGACCAGCGCGGTGGCGGCGTCGAGGGCGACCCCGGCGGCCGTCAGCTCGGGGACCACGCCCTCGACGCGGGACGCGAGGGCGGTGAGCTCGTCGACCCGGACGGTGGCCTGCCGCTCGGCTTCCTCCGTGGCGTCGGCGTAGGCGCCGAGCTGCTCGGTGAGCACCTCGGCGCGCTGGCGCTGGGCGGCCGCCTCGCTGTTGGCCTCCTTGGCGATGACGTCGTAGACGCCGAGGCCCAGGATGCGCACCAGCTTCTCCTGGCGCTTGCGCGGCTCGGTGTGCAGGAACTCCGCGAAATCGCCCTGGGGCAGCACGACGCACGTGGTGAAGTCGCCGAAGGGCAGCCCGAGCAGCTCCTCGACGGCCTTCGTGACGGGGCCGGCGCCGTCGGCGATCGGGTCGGTCTCCTCGTCGACGCCGCCGAGACCGGCGGGAGCGCGCAGCCGCTCCAACCGGGCCGTGCGCACCGACACCCCGCCCGACGCCGCGCGGCGCAGCTCGCGGGCCACGACGTAGCGCGCGCCGCCGACGTCGAACACGAACTTGACCGCGCCGCGCCCGGCGGTGGGCGCCAGCGCGAGGGACACCGTGCGCTTGTCGTCCCAGCGCGGCACCGAGCCGTAGAGCGCGAACGTCATCGCGTCGATCACCGTGGACTTGCCCGAACCGGTGGGCCCGACGAGCGCGAAGTACTCGGCCTCGCGGAAGTCGACGACGGTGGGCTCGCGGAAGGACGCGAACCCGTTCATCTCCAGCAGGACGGGGCGCATCAGCCGCTGCCCGTGACCCGGTCGTGCAGCCGCCGGAACAGCTGCTCCACCCGCTGGTCCTCGACGCCCCGCGTGCCGAGGTACTCACCGAACAGCTCGGAGGGGCTGCGCTCCGCCCCGCCCGCCTCCGAGGGCCGCGACACCGTGACGGGCGCGGCGAACTCCGGATCGATGCGCACCTCGAGCGCTCCCGGCAGCAATGCCGTCACCTCCTCCCGCAACCCGGCCCTGGCGGGCTCCTTGACGAACACCCTCAGGAAGTCGTCTCCGAGGCTAGGGGCGAGCACCGACAGTTCCGCGACGGTGCCGCGTACGGTCCGCAGCCGGCGCCCCGCGCTGATCGGGACGTCGGTGATCGACGCGGGAGTGCCGGGCGAGGCCTCCACGATGCAGACGACGGGCTCGTTCTCCTGCTCGCCGAAGTCGACGGCGAGCGGCGCTCCGCAGTAGTGGACGGGGCAGGGCGCCTCCATCCGCTGGCGGCGGTGCAGGTGGCCCAGGGCCACGTAGTGCGACTCCACCGGGAAGATCGATGCGGGCACCGCGTACTCGAAGATCGACTGCGCGGTGCGCTCGCCGCCGCCCATCTTGCCGTTGAGCACGGTCAGGTGGGCCATCACGAGGTTGACGGCGTCGTCGCGGAAGCCCGCGGTGAGCGAGGCGAGGATGTCGCGGAGCTGCTGGTCGTAGGCGCCGGTGTGCTCGGCGGGTGTCCGAGCGATGAGCTCGGCCGCGCGCACGGCGTAGCGCTGGGAGAGGAACGGCAGCACGGCCACCGTCACCGGCTCCCCCGTCGACCGCGCGGTGAACTCCACGACCCCGCCCCGGTCGGCCGTGCGCGGCGACCCCACGAGCGTGATCCCGGCGGCGCCGGCCAGCGGGCGGTACGCGTCGATGGTGGCGGCGTGGTCGTGGTTGCCGGCGATCGCGATCACCGGGATCCCGTCGCGCGCCATCCCCATCAGCGTCCGGACGACGAGCTGCTGGGCTGCCGCCGTCGGCGCCGCGGTGTCGTAGAGGTCGCCCGCGACGAGCACGGCGTCGACCTCGTTCTCGCGCGCGATGCCGACGATCTCCCGGAGCACCTGCTCCTGCTCGTCGAGACGGGAGTGGCCCTTGAGCGTCTTGCCGACGTGCCAGTCGGACGTGTGCAGGAAGCGCATAGGGCGGCCATCGTAGGCCGCGTCCGCCGGGGGCCGGACGGGCGGACTCAGCCCGGCCCTGCCTCCACGGCCGCGGGCACCTCGGCCTTGCGCGCCGCGATCACCGCGACCACGAACAGCGCGATGGCGAGCGCTCCGTGCACCCAGCCCAGTGTCGGGACGGCACCCGCGGCGACGCCCAGAACCACCTGGACGAGCGTCGTCAGGAACACGACCGCCGACCACAGCACCGCGCCCGGCACCCGTGCGAAGTACGCCACGAAGAGCAGGACGACCGCGAGGATCGGGATGACCCGCTCCCCGTTGACGCTGTGCACCATGAACCCCACGGCGCCGGTGAAGGCGTGCTCCCCCTCGGAGGCCTTGTCGAGCACCCCGCCGCCGTCGACGTAGGCGAGCACGCCGAAGGTGGCGAAGGCGATCGCCGCGGCCTGGACGACGACCTCGAGCGCGATCAGGTAGGCGAGGATGCGGTAGGCGGACTTCATCGGCACTCCCTTTGTTGCAGAGGCCCCGATCATGCTCGCCCCCAGACGCTCCGGCCACGTGCCCCTGACCAGGGAAAAGGACATCCGACGCGAGCGGGCCGAACAGCCGCGCGACATCGGCCACCGCCTCCCGCCGGCCCCGTCAGAACGGGGCGTCGTCGTCCTCGGACGCCGCGGGCAGGCGGGCGAACGCGTCGCGCGGGCCCACCCCGTTGATGCTGGTCACCGGCGCGTCGCCGGCACTCTCCGACAGCCGCGTGGCCCATGCCGGGAACGGGAACTCGACGGCCAGCGGCACCGGGATCTCCGGCTGCGCGACGAACATCGTGCCCGGCTTGGCCAGCACCGCCCGCTGCCGCTGCGACGGCGGCAGGAACCCGTACTCCGGCCGCCCGGCCTCGGCGGGGTCGAGCCGGCCGACCACCTTGATCGAGGAGTTGGAGACGATCCGCCGCTCCACCTCGCTGGCCGTCTGCTGGGCGCCGATGAGGATGATGCCCAGCGAGCGGCCGCGCTCGGCGATGTCGAGCAGCACCTCCTTGATCGGGCTGGAGCCCTCCCGCGGCGCGTACTTGTTCAGCTCGTCGATCATCGTGAACAGCAGCCCGGCCGCCCCCGCGGCCTCCTTGCGCGCGGTCTCGGCGGCCAGCACGACGCCGACGACGAACCGCTGCGCGCGCTCGGGCAGGTTGTGCAGGTCGACGACCGTGACCTGCCGCCCCTCGGTCGAGACCCTGCGGCCGGGGGTGTCGGCGAGGTCGCCGCGCACGAGCGTCCGCAGCGGCTTGAGGCTCGAGCGCAGGCGGCGCAGGAACGCGTTGACCGTGCCCATCCCCGTGACTGCGCCCGCCCAGTCCCGGCGGGCCTCGTCGTCGGTGAGCCGGTCCGACACGAACTCCACGAGGTCGGAGTAGGTGCGCAGGATCTTGCCCTCCACCGACACCGCCCCGTCCCCGACGGGCGTGGCCTCGCGCCGTAGCCGGGCCGCGACCTGGTGGATCACCATCGTGTACTGGTTGCGCTCGTCCTCCGCGTCCGCGAAGACGTAGGGCAGCAGCTCCTCGGAACAGAACTCCGCGAGCGTCCACCAGAACGACGTGACCCCGCTGGTGCGGCCCGTGACGAACGGCCGGCCCGACGGGTCGTCGGGGGTGGGCGGCGCGAAGAAGCCGACCGCCGAGAACGGCTCCGCCGGCAGGCCCAGCGTCGCGTAGGCGGCGACGAGGTCCCCGTCCAGCTTGATGTTGCGATGGTCGAGGAACAGCAGGTCCTCGCCCTTGACGCTGAACACGAGCGCCTTGGCGTTGACCGACTTCTTGCCCAGCACGCCGCTGCGGAAGATCGAGTAGAGCAGGAACAGCGCGAAGCTGGTCTTCGTGGCGACGCCGGAGATGCCGCTGATCGACACGTGGCCGCCGCGCGTGCCGTCGAGGAACTCGAGGTTGACATAGATCGGCTCGCCGTCGCGTCCGAGGCCGACGGGGACCTTGCGGTCCATCTTGTCGAAGTACAGGGCCTGGGCCCGCTCCTCACCGGTGGCGCGGCGGGCGGGCGAGCCGGGGGTGGGGGGCACGTAGCACTCGGGCTCGACGCGCGTGGTGGTGATCTCGGCGATCTCCTGCACCTGCGCGGGCAGTACGCCGTCGGCGATGAGGAAGACGTCGGAGCCGTAGGTGGCGCCCTCGTGCCGGGCGCGGACCTCCGTGACCACGCCGGACGTGGTGACGGCCCCGATGCCCGGCACGGACCGCTGGGTGACCACCACGTCGTCGAGCTGAAGGTACTGCTCGGGCGCGAGTGCGACGGAGAACTGCAGGGGCGTGGAGTCCTCGGTGCCGACCACGAGGCCGACGGGCTGGTCCGACACCCGGGCGACGATAGCGGTGCCGTGGGTCCTCACCCGATGGGGTGACATACTGCGCCGCCATGCGACACGATCCAGCGGCGATGCGTGGCTGGCTCGCGTCCGTGCCGGACGACGACCTCGTGTCCGTCATCGAGGTCGTCCCCGCACTGCAACGGGCGCTGGCGCGCGACGGCCACGGCGCCGGCCGCACCGAGCGGCACGCGCTGCCGGGCGTGCGCGCCCGGATCCGGGAGTTCTCCGACCAGCAGGTCGAGGGCCTGGCCCGGGCGTTCCTGGCGGGGGTCGTGCAACGGCTGCGCACCGACGGTGTCGGCGACGAGGAGATCGACGAGCCGGACGCCGGGCAGCTCCGGTCGATGCTGGGCCGGCTGCCTCCCGCCCACGGCCGCCTCGCCCTGCACGCGCTGCTCATCGGCAGCGGCCCGGCGTCCTCGACGGCCCGGATGCACGCAACGGAACTGCTGACCGCCCTCCACGGGGCGGACCCGAAGGAGCACGCCATCACCGCCACCACGCACGAGACCTCCCCGCACGACACCGTCTGGGACTGGTCCACCGTCGCCACCGTCGTCGAGCGGCTCCGCCGCGACGTCACCGACCTCCCGCCGGCGCTGCGGGCGGCGGCGGACGCGGTGCAGGCGGGCACCCTCCCCGTCGACGCGGAGCCCACCGCGGCGTCGCTGGCCCGGTTCGCCGCCGAGATGGCCGAGCTCGCGAAGCGCCTGGGCCCGCTGCTCGGCGACGAGCCCGTACCGTCGGACCTCGACGGCGTCCAGGTCCATCTCGACCGGGTGGCCGAGGAGCAGCGGCTGGCCGCGGAGCGCGCGGTGGTGCGCGAGCACCGCGACGGGATCCGCGCCACCGTGGCGCAGCTCGAGGCCGACGGCGGCCCCGCGTTCCTCGTGCAGCGCTACCGGGCGCTGCTCGCCGAGATCGAGCGCGAGCTCGGCGAACCGGCCCCCACGGCGACGCCGGCGAGCCTCGTCACGCTGCCGCAGACGGTGCCCGAGGCGCGGGCTCTGCTCGCCGGGATCGGCGTCGACGACGGCCTGCTCGCCGTGCTGCGCCCGTGGCCGGAGCTGTGCGAACCGGGCGAGTACATCCGCCGCGACGACGTGACCGCGGTCGTCGCGGCCGAGCCGTCGGCGGTGCCGGACCTGCTGCGCCGACTGGACCTGCTCGGCGTGCTCCGCGAGAACGAGAGCGGCGAGCTGGCGCTGGACGAGGT
>NZ_JAOPWR010000305.1 GCF_025965585.1 Pseudonocardia sp. | reverse complement strand
CGCTGGTGGCGCGCGCACCGGCTGCGCCGCCGGCCGCTTCGGGGCCGGGCGCGCCGGCGTAGGCGGGGACCTGCTGCTGGTCGGGGTGGGGGTCCTCGGTCGGGGAGGTTGCGTCCCGGCCCGGCTTCCTCTGTACATCGGTCATGCTCTGACCGTGCGCCCGATCTCTGAGAGCTGACTGTGCGTCTCCTGTCGATTCAGGAAGGTTGTCCGGCGCCGATTTCACCGAGCCAGGGCGTGGCCCGTCCC
Organism: Pseudonocardia sp.; assembly: GCF_025965585.1. GTDB lineage: Bacteria > Actinomycetota > Actinomycetes > Mycobacteriales > Pseudonocardiaceae > Pseudonocardia. Next base: position 5,170 of record NZ_JAOPWR010000305.1, on the reverse strand, counting down.
GACCCGGGAAAGCGCGCGGCGGCATCATGCGCCAGGTTCCTCGTTGCTCCATGCGCGCCATTGGATGAGCATGTGGACCAACCGGGATTCGGTGGGGCCGAGTGCGGGCAGGATCCGGCCGTCGATCACGGCGTCGATCAGTTCCTCATCCGCTCGTACGGCAGCGAGGTCGACCGGAGCGTCCGGGGCTTCGATCGAGGACCTCCCTCGGACGTGCGAGTACGCCGCGAGACTGCCGCAGCAGGCAGTTGGACCGGCGCTTCGACCCCAGTGCCCGGCTTCGCCGAGTGGTTCTCCCGAGATCAGGAGCTTTCGATCGTTGCGGAAACACCGTCGCGACGAGGATCGGGAACGTTACGACCCGTGAAGCGACACGCGCTGTCAAAGGCGTTTCCGAGACGTCGTCGTGCTCAGGTCGGTGCTGAGCCGGCGGGGAGCCGCGGCATTGCCGCAGACCGGGCGCGTTCACAGCGTCCTCACGTTCACAGCATCCTCATAGGCACGCTATGGGAATTTCGACCCGATCCGTACGCCGCGCCCCGTGATAGTGGGACGCAGGCCGACAGCAGGAACAGCGGAAGGGAGATCGTCCTTACCGTGGTCGAACGTCGACGGCGACGCGCGGGGTGGCGGCCCCGGCGTATCGCGATCGTGGCCCTCGCCGTCGCGGTGTTCCTGGGTGTCGCGGCCGTGACGGCGGTCAGTTCCGTGACGGAATCCACCGCCATGCCCGTCCGCCCCGCCATGCTCGTGCGGGGGATGCCGCAGCCGAGCCTGGCGCCCGGTACCACCACCACGCTGCGCAGCGTGACCGTCGACGGGATGGCGCGGTCCTACCTCGTCCTGGCTCCGGCGCGGATGACCGCGCGGCTGCCCGCGATCATGATGCTGCACGGGATCGTCGTCACCGCCCAGTTGGAGGCGGCCCGCAGCGGTTTCCTGCCCCTGGCACAGGCCGGCAAGGCCGTGCTGCTGTTCCCGATCGGCTACCAGGAGTCCTGGAACGCCGGCTCCGGATGCTGCGGGACGGCCGCCACCGCGGGGGTCGACGACGTCGCCTTCCTCGACCAGGTCGCCGCCGACTCCCGGGCGAACCTGCCGATCCTGCCCGGCCAGGAGTACCTCGTCGGGTACAGCAACGGGGGCAAGATGGCCTTCACCGAGGTCTGCGCCCATCCCGGGGTCTTCGCCGCGCTCGCGACCTTCGGCGGCGAACCTCTCGCGGCGTGCAGCGAACCGCAGCCGATGCCGCTGCTGGTCGCGGGCGGCGACCAGGACCCGGACCTGGCCTCCGCCCGTCCGGCCCGCACCGCCACCCAGACGCTCACGGCGATCGCGGCGACCTGGCGCAGCCGCGACGGGTGCACCGGCTCGATGACGCGGACGGTCGGCATCGCCCGGATCCGCACCGCATCCGGCTGCTCGGCGGGCACTGCGGTGGAGTCGGTTCTGTACCACGGGCTCGATCACTACTGGCCCGTGGCGGGGAAGCCGACCGAGCCGTACTCCACCGACGTCGGATCGCAGGCCGCCGCGGCCACGCTCATGTGGAACTTCTTCCGCGCCGTCACAACGGGCATGCGCTGACCACGACCGCGCCCGCCGGACGTGCGGACGGCCCACCGATCAGCCGGCGCCGACGACGTGGCGGTGCAGCTCGGTGTTGATGGATCTCCCGGGTGAACTTCGCGCGACCTGGTGTCGGCCGTACCGCCGGTCTACTCTCCTCGGCGTGGTCGCGGCCGGCACGGGAGGGCCGGTCGGTGCCGCACGGGTGCGGTGCGCCGCGTGCTGCAGCAGCACACCGTCGTGTCTGAGCCGAACGGTCGAGGCGGGGCCCTACGGCCCTGTTTCCGCCTGCTCCTCCGTGGTCTCCTTCCGGGGTCGCCCCGGACCCCGGTGACGTGGTGATTCCTCACGGGGAGACGACGATGGACCTCGACTGCCAGGCTCGCGAGTCCGACGAGGCCGTCCTGCTGCTGAGCCTCGACGAGCTGCGCGCGCTGGAGCGGCGCCTGCGGCAACACTGTCCTGCTCATGTCGCCGCGGGGCTTCTGACCGCCGCCGAGGTGAACGAGATGCTCGAGCGGTTGGGCCGGGTCATCGCGCGGCGTTCCGGCCTCGCGTCGTCGGTGAAGTCGCGTCGTCGGTGAAGTCGCGTCGTCGGTGACCTCGCGTCGTCGGTGACCTCGCGTCGTCGGTGACACCGTCGCCGCGGAAACGGAAGGTGAGCCCGACGGGCCGGCTCGTCCACTCGCCGGGTCGCTCGACCGAGTCCGGGCCGTGACCCCTCGCGTGCCCGGGACAGGCCGTCCGCGTCCCGACCGGAGGTCGTCCGACGGCAGCGTCCGGTGAGCCGATCTCTGCGGCGGAGCACAGTCCCCGCACAGGTTCCGGTCGCAGACTCGGGGCCATGACCGCACCGGCACTCCGCCCGCCGCGGGCAGGGCCTGCGAGCCCGCTCGGGCCGGCCGGTCGATCGGCGCGCCGCCCTGTCACCCTGTCCCGTCGCGCGGTCACCGGGGCGGTGATCGCGCTGGTCGTCGTGGTCGAGGCGGTGCTGGTCGCGCCCGCTGTCGGCGGCGCCTTGACGTCGCTCCGCGCCGTCGACGTCGACTGGCTCGGCGTGGCGGTCGTCGCGGCAGCCGCGTCGATGAGCATGTTCGCCCGGGAACGTCGCCGGCTGCTGCTCGCCGCTGGTGTCCGCACTCCGGCTCGCGGATCGGTCGTCGCGGTCTACGTGGCCAACGCGCTGCACGCGACCCTGCCCGGCGGTGCCGCTTTCTCCACCGCCTACAGCTACCGGTGGATGCGTGGCCGGGGAGCCACCGCTCCCGCCATCACCTGGGTTCTCGCGGCCGGCGGCCTCCTGTCGACAGCATCCCTGCTCGCCCTGGGGCTGTCGGGCACACTGCTCGCCGGAGGCCGGGTCGGCCTGCTGCAGCAGGGCCTGGAGATCGCGGGGATCCTCGTCGTCGCCGGAGCGGCTCGTCACCTCGTCCGGCACCCGCAGCTGCTCCGCACCGCCTGCGGACGTGTTCTCGCCCGAGCGAACCGTCTCCGGCGCCGTCCACCCACGGCGGGCGTAGCGGCGTTGGACGACCTGGTGGTCCAGCTCCAGGCGGTTCGCCCGCGTCCGATGGACTGGTCCGTCGCCACCGGATTCGCGCTGCTCAACTGGTCCTTCGACATGGGTTGCCTGGCCGCCTGCGCCGCGGCCCTGCACCTGCACGGCCTGACCCTCCCGCTGCTGCTCGTCGCGTACACGGCCGGAATGGCGACCTCGGGGCTCTCACCGCTGCCCGGTGGTATCGGCGTGGTCGACGCGACGCTCGTGCTCGCTCTCGTCGCGGGTGGCGTCCCGGTGGCCTCGGCGTTGCCGGTGGTGGTGCTCTACCGCCTGATCAGCCTGGTGGGGGTGGTCGCCGTGGGGTGGCTCCTGTGCGTCGCCGAGCAGGTGCGCCGGTCGCCGTCGGCCGGCCGGTTGCACAGGCAGGACTCAGGGACATCACAAGGAACGGACACCGGTCGCGTCAAGTGTCGGTGGCTCACCCACAGCGCCCCTCGCCACTCGGAGATGTCTTCATGAGCACGACACTGAGCTCGCCGCGGCCGCCGCACCCGGCGGATCCCCGTCCACGGCGACCCTCCGCCGTCGCGGAGCGCCCGCGCTGGGAGCTTCCCGGCCTGGCGGTGCTGTTGTGCGCCACGGCCGTCCTGTACCTGTGGAACCTCGGTGCCACCGGCTACGGGAACTCGTTCTACGCCGCCGCGGTGCAGGCGGGGACGACGAGCTGGAAGGCGTTCTTCTTCGGCTCGCTGGACCCGGCGAACCTGATCACCGTCGACAAGCCGCCCGCGTCGCTGTGGGTGATGGAGCTGTCCACGCGGGTCTTCGGCTTCTCGTCCTGGAGCATGCTGGTGCCGCAGGCGCTGATGGCCGTGGCGGCCGTGGCGCTGCTGTGGGCGACGGTGCGCCGGATCAGCGGCCCGGGAGCGGGCCTGCTCGCCGGCGTGCTTCTCGCGCTCACCCCGGTCGCCGCGCTCATGTTCAAGTTCAACAACCCCGACGCGTTCCTGGCGCTGCTGCTGGTGGTGGCGGGCTACTGCACCGTCCGGGCGATCGAGCACGCGAGCACCCGCTGGACCCTGCTGGCCGGCCTCGTCGTCGGCTTCGCCTTCCTCGCCAAGGAGATGCAGGCCTTCCTGGTGCTGCCGGGCCTGGCGCTGGCCTACCTGTGGGCGGCGCCCACCTCGCTGGGCCGGCGGATCGCACAGCTCGTCGGGGCCGGGGTCGCGCTCGTCGTCGGCGCCGGCTGGTGGGTCCTCGCCGTGGCGCTGTGGCCGGCGGCCGACCGGCCGTGGATCGGCGGCTCCACCGACAACAGCGAGCTCGGACGCGCGTTCGGCTACAACGGCCTCGGCCGGATCTTCGGCGGCGAGTTCGGTGCGCGCCCCGATGCCGCCGGCACGGCCGCCCCTGGCGCAGCCGCTCGGGTGTTCGGTGACGCGGCCGCCGGCCGTGCCGGCGGGTTCGGCGGGTTCGGTGGCCAGGCCGGGATCCTGCGGATGTTCCAGACGGATGTCGGTGGTCAGGTCGCCTGGCTGCTGCCCGCGGCGCTGATCCTCCTCGTCGCCGGGCTGTGGCTCACCCGCGGTGCCCCGCGCACCGACATGACGCGGGCCGCACTGATCATGTGGGGCGGCTGGACCGTCGTCGGGGCACTGGTGCTGAGCCTGATGCAGGGCACCTTCCACTCCTACTACACGCTCGTGCTCGTCCCGGGCATCGTCGGGCTCGTCGTCGTCGGCGGTCGTGAGGTGTGGCGGGCGCGCGGCTCGGCCTTCGGGCGCATCGTGCTGGCGCTGACCACCGCGGTCACCGCGGTGTGGTCGTGGGAGCTGCTCGACCGCACCCCGGCGTTCCTGCCGTTGCTGCGGTGGACGGTCCTGGTGCTCGGGGTGCTGGTCGCGCTCGCCCTGCTGACTCCTGCCGGTCTGCGCGGGCGGCTCGGCATCGTGCTGGTCGGGGCCGCCGTGGTCGTCGGGGCAGCGGGTCCGGCGGCCTACGCCGTGGACACCGCGCTGAGCGCGCACGCCGGAGCCGGGGTCTCCGCCGGCCCGGCCGTCGCGGGCGGCAACGGTTTCAGCCGCGGCGGCCAGGCAGGCC
>NZ_JAOPWR010000524.1 GCF_025965585.1 Pseudonocardia sp. | reverse complement strand
GCGCGCGGGTGCCCTGGTGCTCCAGCTCGGCGTCGGAGAGGTTGCGTGCGGGCTGGCCGGGCTGGTCCATCGGCTTCTCCTTCGACGGCGACACCGACAACCCTAGAGCCGCGCGGTCAGATGCGGTCGCGGTTGCGCCCGGTGACCTCGTCGTAGATCGCGAGCCGCTGCGGGGCCCGGGCCGGCCAGGCCTCCACGAGCAGCTCGTCGGGTGCGATCCGGTCGAGCCGCACGAGGATCGCGGGGTAGCCGGTGAAGTGCGGTGTCGTGAGGTAGACGCCGGGATCGGCCGTGAGCAGGCCTGCTTCGCGCCATCGTCGGGCACGTGCGCGCAACGCCCTCGGTGGTGCCCGGCAGGGCGAGCGCGATCCGGCGGACGTCGTCCCAGGAGGCGACGTCAGCGCCGCGCGGGTACCCGGCGGAGCGTGAACACCGCGAGCCGCACGGCCAGCGCGTCGACCAGGAGCGCGCCGATGCCCCAGGGATCCACTCCGCCACGGCCGGCGACCGAGACGACCGCCAGCACCAGGCCGCAAGCCACCCCGACCATGCCCACGATCGCGCAGGCGACCAGCCAGAGGTCCTCCTCCGGCCCGCCGAACCGGTAGCGCTGCACGCTCAGGCCCGCCACGAGCAGCGCGACGGCCGCGAGCGCCACCAACGCCGAGACGGCGGTGATCCACGGGGGCGCGCCTGGTGCCACCGCGAGGGCGACGTGGGCGACGGCGGTCAACGCCACGAGGACGGCGACGATCGTGTGTCCCTGGGAGGACCGCGGGTTGGCCACCGGCCCAGGGTAGGCCCGGCCCGCGGGGTGGACGATCCGGCCGACGGCCGACGGAGCGCGACCGGTGAACGACAGAGGGTTCGTGACCCCGATCGAGCGGGCGGCCGCCGCGGCAGCCGCACCACCGCCGCGGCCGTCGTGCTCGCGCTGATGGTCGTCGTGCTCGCCGCCGCGCTCCTGCTCCGGTGATCGTCCCGGCTGATCAGCCGAGCGCCGCCCCGAACAGCAGGCCCAGGCTGTAGGTCACGGCCGCCGCGCCGAGTCCGATCACGAGCTGGCGCAGCGCCCGTCGCAGCGGCGGGCCACCGGACAGCACTCCGACCGTGGCGCCCGTGAGCATCAGCGCCAGCCCGACGAGGACGACCGCCACCACCAGCGCGGTGGTCTCACCGAGCCCGAACAGGAACGGCAGCACCGGGATCGCCGCGCCGGTGGCGAAGAAGCAGAAGCTCGACAGCGCCGCGCCGATGCTCGACCCCACCACGTCGAGCCCCTCGGCGGCCCCGACGCCGCGGGCCACGGCCCCGGCCGGGTCCTCGCTGCTCAGCACCGCCCCCGCCTGGATGCGCGCCTCCTCCTCCCCCATGCCCCGCGCGCGGAAGACCAGGGCCAGCTCGTTGGCGTCGACGTCGAGCCGGCGCAGCACCGTCTCGGCGTCGCGGGTGTCGGGGGCGGACGCGGCCAGCAGCTCGCGCTGCGACCGCACCGACACGAACTCCCCCGCGCCCATCGACAGCGCGCCCGCCAGGATCCCGGCCAGCCCCGTCAGCAGCACGGTCTTCGTTCCGGCACCGCCGCCGATGACGCCGAGCACCAGCGCGAGGTTGCTCACCAGGCCGTCGTTGGCACCGAAGACGGCCGCGCGGAACGTGCCGGACACGCGGTTACGCCCGCGGGCGGCCAGCCCGCGTACCACCTCCTCGTGGATGCGCTCGTCGGCGGCCATCGCGGGAGTTGCGTCGGCGTCGTCCGCGTAGGGAGAGCGGGTCTCGGCGCGCTGCGCCAGCGCCAGGACGAACACCGAGCCGAACCGCCGGGCCAGGAAGGCCAGCGCCCGCATCCGCGTCGAGCCCCGGCGCACCGCGCCGACCTCACCGCCCAGCAGCCGCGTCCAGTGCGCGGCGTGGCGCTCCTCGGCATCGGCCAGCCCCAGCAGGATCGCCCGTTCCTCGCCCGTGCGGCGCGTGGCGAGGTCGCGGTAGACCTTCGCCTCCTCGCGCTCGTCCGCCAGCCGCTTGCGCCAGCGGCGCTGCGCGGCAGGCGGCGGACCGGGCTTCTCCTCCACGTCGTCCACGCCGGGAAGTGTTCCCGATCCCTCCCCCGAGCGCCGTGGCGGTCCACGGCTACTCCTACTTCGCCGAGCCCGGCTCACCGAGGAAATCGGTCCGCCCGGATGCCTCGACGCCGCCGCTGCCCTCACATCGGACGACTACGAGCTAGAGCGGCCAGCCGTCACGCACCAGCGCGAAGAGGGCGTCGATCTGCTCACGCGCGTCGACGCCGGGGTCATGCAGCAGCGCCGGGACGTCCGTGACGACGTGCGCGAGGACGCGCACAGCCGCGGTCGGGCCGTCCAGGCCGAGGTCCTCCGCGATGGCACGGGCCAGGGCGTCCTCGTGCCGCACCCACATCCGTCGCCCGTACTCGCGGACGCTCGGCGTGCTGCTCGCGAGCTCGCGGAACCGCGCGAGGTCGGGGTCGCGCAGGACGCTGTCGGCGTCGGCGAACCGCGCGACGAGGAAGGCCTGCAGCGCATCCAGCAGCGGGGCGCCGGGATCGCGGTCCCGCACAGCGGCCACCAGCTCAGCCTCCTGGGCGGAGTCCTCGTCGAAGACGAGCGCCTCTTTGCTCGGGAAGTGCTTGAACAGCGTGGTGACCGAGACGTCCGCGGCCTCGGCGATCTCGGCGACCGTGACCTGGTCGAATCCGCGCTCCAGGAACAGGGCGAGCGCAGCGTCGGCCAGCGCCTTGCGGGTGGCGGCCTTCTTGCGCTCACGGCGTCCGAGCACGGGTGCGGTCACGCACCCATGTTAGCTGAGCGACACAGAATGTGTAGTGACTTCACTTTCATAGTCACTACACATACGCTCGCCTCATGAACACACCCCGCATCGCCGTCATCGGCGCAGGCCCCGGCGGTCTCACCCTCGCTCGCGTGTTGCAGCAGCACGGGATCGCCGTCACCGTCCACGAGCGCGACGCCGGGCCGGACGCTCACGACCAGGGCGGCACGCTCGACATGCAGTGCCACACCGGACAGGTCGCACTCGACGCCGCCGGCCTGCTCGACGAGTTCTTCGCCCGCTCCCGGCCCGAGGGACAGGACGGGCGGATGCTCGACCGGGACGGCACGATCCTGGCCGACATGGTCGCCGCACCGGACGAGCGGGAGAAGCCGGAGATCGACCGGGGTGTCCTGCGTCGGATGCTCCTCGACTCCCTGGAACCCGGCACGATCGAGTGGGGCCGGACGCTGGACGCCGTGACCCCGACCGGCGACGGGCGACAGGTCCTGACCTTCCGCGGCGGCGATGAGATCGCCGCCGAACTGGTCGTCGGGGCCGACGGAGCCTGGTCACGGGTCCGTCCGCTGCTGTCGACAGCCGTGCCGCAGTACTCGGGCGTCGTCTTCGTCGAGTTGCGGATCAGCGACGTCGACGCGTCGCATCCGGGGATCGCCGCGCTCGTCGGCAACGGCAGCATGTTCGCCGCGGCCGACGGTCAGGGGCTCATCGCGCAGCGCAACGGCGGCGGACTCGTCCGGGTCTACGCGGGATTCCGTGACACCGAGGACTGGGCGGAGGCCGCGGGCGTGTCGTTCGACGATCCGGCCGCCGTCCGCCGTCACCTCCTCGGCCGGTTCGCGGGCTGGGGTCCGGCGATGCTGGCCCTCATCGACGAGTGCGACGACACGTTCGTCAACCGCCCCCTCCACGCCCTCCCGGTGCCGCACACCTGGAAGACGACACCGACGGTGACGCTGATCGGCGACGCCGCCCACCTCATGTCGCCGTTCTCCGGGCTGGGCGCCAACACCGCCATGCTCGACGGAGCCGAGCTCGCGCAGGCGATCGCGACCGCACCCGACCTGGCCACGGCGGTGGCGCGTTACGAGGCGGTGATGCTGCCCCGTGCCGCCGTCAACGCGGCGGGTGCGGCCGAGGGCCTCGACTCGTTCTTCTCCCCCGGCGGGCTGCAGGACGCGATCGAGGAGATGGCCGCGAGCTGAGGCTCTGCCTCCGACGACCTCGTCACCGCGTGGTGGGAGGGGAGGCCGGAGTTGCGATGCAGCTGTCCGTGGCCGTCGGCGGCGCGGCCGGGTCGTAATAGGAGTCGGGCGATCTCGTGTCGACCACGAACGGCTTGCCGTTCGGGTCGACGATCGGCGCGGGCTCGGTGAGGCCACGACCGGACGCCGTGCAGTCCATCCCCTGCCAGAAGCCGGTGTCGTCCCCCAGGAACATCCCCGTCGAGCCGGGGGTCACGACGGACGGTCTCGCGAACAGCCAGTGCGTCTGCGAGCGGACCAGGACCAGCGAGCCCGCCCCCTCGAACGCGTAGGCGACCACGTAGTTGCTGACGACGACGACGTCGGGGACACCGTCCACCTCGGCGAACGACACCGACAGGTCACCGTCCAGGCGGGGCGGGGCGGCCAACGTGGCGCCCGGACCGAACTGCACGAAGACGGTGCCGTTCGTCCCCCGTGCGATGTCGGTGCGGACCACGTCGCGATCGTCGGGGGCGAACAGCGCGACGACGGCGGTGGGGTCGTGGTGGACGAGCAGCCGGTCGTCGACGTACGACGCCACCAGCACCTGCCGCACGGTCGCCAGGGCGCCGGCCACCTGCTGAGGTGTCGCGCCTGCCACCACCGGCGTCGGTGGCACGACGATGCCCGCCTCTCCGACCGCGAACCTCTCCGCCGGCGTGCCCCGGAACGGGTCGACCGCGCCCGGCGCGTGCATCCCGCTCGACGGCCCACCGCCGGCGACGACCTTCGCGGTCGGTACGGACGGTGGTGCTCCGCACGCGGCCAGCATCACGAGCAGGACGATCGGAACGACTCGGCGCACGGCATGCCTCCCCGCGGGTGCCCTCAACAGGAGGAGCCGGCTGCGGAGGCGGTGATACCGGCCCCTGTTCCGCGCGGGAGGTCGCGCGCATCATGGATCCGTGACCCGGACCCTCGACACCATCCCCGTCCTGCGGTTCGACGAGGCACGTACCGCCGACGGCGGTTTCGATCCCGGCTTCCTCGACGCGCTGCGCACCGCATTGCACGAGATCGGGTTCCTGCAGCTCACCGACTTCGGGGCGGCGCCCGGCCAGATCGAGGAGCTCGCCGCCACCACCACGCGCTTCTTCGACCTCCCGCTCGACGAGCGGATGACGCTCGACAACCGGCTGTCCCCGCACTTCCGCGGCTACACCCGGCTCGGCCACGAGATCACCGCCGGCCGCCCCGACGCCCGCGAGCAGATCGACTTCGCCCCCGAACAGACGCCTGTGCCGCGCGAGCGGTGGGATGCGCCGTTCCGGCTGCTGGAGGGCCCCAACCAGTGGCCCGACGCGGCGCTGCCCGCGCTGCGCACCGTCGTCATGGCATGGGCGGAGCTGCTCAGCCGCGTCGCGGGCGAGCTGACGCGGGCGCTGGCCGCCTGCCTCGGGCTCCCTCAGGACCACTTCGACGGCGTGTTCGCCGGCACGCCGCACTGGTTCGGCAAGCTCATCCGCTACGTCGGCCGCGACGACGACGGCCCCGACGCCCAGGGCGTGGGTCCGCACGCCGACTGGGGCTTCCTCACGCTGCTGCTGCAGGACGGCACCGGCGGCCTGCAGGCCCGGCGCTCTCGCACGGACGAATGGGTGGACGTGCCCCCGCTGGACGGCGCACTGGTGATCAACGTGGGCGAGATGCTGGAGGTGGCGACCCACGGCTACCTCGTGGCCACCGACCACCGCGTGCTGCCGTGCGCGCCGGGCACCACCCGGCAGTCGATCGGCTTCTTCTGGTCGCCGCGCCTCGACGCCGTGCTCGACCCGGTGCCCCTGCCGCCCGCGCTGGCCGCGGACGGGCCAGGCCTCAGCGAGCACGAGCACAACGCCCTGCTCCCCCGCTTCGGCGACAACGCGCTCAAGGGCTGGTTTCGTTCGCACCCCGAGGTGGCGGCGCGTCACCACGCCGATCTCGCCGACACCGCGACTCATGGTCCGGCGACACGGGCGTAACGCACGAACGGCGGCGGGATGGGCGAGGTGTACCGCGCCTACGAGTTCGCGTGGCGACGGTTCAGTAGAGCGTATTCGCGTAGTCCGGTCCGTAGTACCGCTCGATCGCCTCCAGCGGCTCGTCGTGGCGCTCCAGCGCGTGCACGATCTGTGCGCGGCTCGGGAGCGCCCGGGGCTCCCACGTCTCGTGCTCCCAGAGCTTCGAGCGTAGGAACGCCTTGGCGCAGTGGTAGAAGATCTCCTCCACCGCCACCTCCATCGCCAGCACCGGCCGCCTGCCCTGTACGGCCAGCGCGTCGAAGTAGGGGGCGTCGCGGACGAGCCGCGCGCGGCCGTTGACGCGGAAGGTGTCGGTGCGGCCGGGCACCAGGAAGATCAGGCCGACGTGCGGGTTCGACAGCACGTTGTGGAAGCCGTCGGCGCGCTTGTTGCCGGGCCGCTCCGGGACGGCGAGGGTGTGCGCGTCCAGGACTCGGACGAAGCCGGCGGGGTCGCCCTTGGGCGAGACGTCGCAGGTGCCGTCGGCGGCGCTCGTCGCGATGAGCAGCATGGGCGAGTGCGCGATCCATTCCACGTCGATCGCGTGGAGCGCGGTGCGTCCCTTGTTCACGGCGGCTGGACCCGGTTGCCCGAGCAGCGCCTCCAGCTCCGCGGCGGAGGTGATCTCGGCAGGGTCGGCAGCGGTCACGGGGCACGACGCTAGGCCTCCCCGCGGCTGTCGGCCAGGGGATTGCCCGTGTCCCGAATCAGGACGCGGACCGCCTCGGCGCGGTGCGACCGTCGGTGTCATGTCGCGAGCAGCTGCGCGCGAGCGACTTCTCGGCCGGCCGCACCTACGCCTGAGGGAGACCATCATGACCAGCAAGGATCTCGACGTCCTCGTCGTCGGGGCCGGGTTCGCCGGCCTCTACCAGCTCGAACGGCTCCGCTCGCTCGGCTACTCGGTGCAGGTCGTCGAGGCCGGCAGCGACATCGGCGGCATCTGGTACTGGAACTGCTACCCCGGCGCGCGCGTCGACACCTGGGGCCCCATCTACCAGTACTCGCGCGAGGACCTCTGGCGCGACTGGGAGTACAGCGAGCTCTACCCCGGCTGGGACGAGGTGCGGCGGTACTTCCACCACGTCGACCAGAAGCTCGACCTGAGCAAGGACATCCGGTTCGACACCCGGGTCACGGGCGCCGAGTTCGACGAGGACACCCACCGGTGGACCGTGCGCGCCGACGACGGCTCGACGACGCGGGCCAGGTACCTGGTCCTGTGCACCGGCTTCGGGTCGAAGCCCTACGTGCCGGACATCCCGGGCCTGGACTCGTTCGCCGGCGAGTCCCATCACACCGCCCGCTGGCCGCAGAACGGCCTCGACGTCGCCGGCAGACGCGTGGGTGTGCTCGGCACCGGCGCGAGCGGCGTACAGGTGATCCAGGAGTCGGCCCCGGACGCCGCCCACCTGACGGTCTTCCAGCGCACCCCCAACACCGCGCTGCCCATGCGCCAGCAGCAGCTCGACGACGACACGAAGAGGGAGCTGAAGAAGACCTACGCCGAGCGGTTCCGCAAGCGCGCCGAGACGTTCGCCGGGTTCGACTACGACTTCGTCGACCACGGCGCCCTCGAGGTGCCCGACGAGGAACGCCACGCCACCTACGAGGAGCTCTGGGCGCAGGGCGGGTTCCTCCCCTGGCTCGGCACGTTCAACGACGTCCTGCTCGACGCCGACGCGAACGCCACCGCGTACGCGTTCTGGCGCGACAAGGTCCGGGCCCGGATCGACGACCCGGCCGTCGCGGAGAAGCTCGCTCCGATGCAGCAGCTGCACCCGTTCGGGGTGAAGCGGCCGTCCCTGGAGCAGCGCTACTACGAGATCTACAACCAGGACAACGTGGAGCTCGTGGACCTGCGCGCGAACCCGATCGAGCGGGTGACTCCCACCGGCGTGGTGACGGCGGACGGCCGCGAGCACGAGCTCGACGTGCTGGTGCTCGCCACCGGGTTCGACGCCGTCACCGGCGGGCTGACCGCCATCGACATCCGCAGCACCAAGGGTGAGTCCATCGGCGACGTGTTCGCGGGCGGCACCCGCACCCACCTGGGCACCGCCACCGCAGGCTTCCCGAACCTGCTCTACATCTACGGCCCGCAGAGTCCCTCGGCGTTCTGCAACGGCCCGACGTGCGCGGAGCTGCAGGGCGAGTGGGTGGTCGAGTGCCTGGAGCACCTGCGCAACAACGGGTTGACCCGGATCGAGGCGACACCCGAGGCAGAGCGGGCCTGGGGTGAGCACGTGGCCGAGCTGACCGCGGGCACGCTCTTCCCGCGGGCGCAGTCCTGGTACATGGGCGCGAACGTGCCGGGCAAGAAGCGCGAGCTGCTCGCCTACCCCGGCGGTCTGCCGACGTACCTGCAGAAGTGCAACGAGGCCGCCGAGCAGGGCTACGCCGGGTTCGTGCTGAGCTGAGCCCCTCCGGGAGGACCCGGTCTCAGTACACGGTGTTCTCCAGGTCGACGCCCGCCGTCTGCAGCTTGCGGTAGAGCGTCGACCTGGAGATGCCGAGCAGCGCGGCGGCTTCCTTCTTGTTGCCGCCCGTCTCGGCCAGCGCCTCCAGGATGGCGTGCACCTCGGCGCGCTCGAAGCGCGTCAGCGTGGCCCGGGTGGCGGCCAGGCGCAGGTCGCTCGGCACCGCGGCGAGACCGGCCCGGGTGCCCGCCGGGGTCGCGGCGACGATCCGCCGGACGGTGGCGCGCAGCTCCCGCACGTTGCCCGGCCAGAACAGCCGGGCGAGCAGCTGCACCACCTCGGGCGCCACGACGGTCGGCGCGGCGAACGCCGTGACCAGCGCGGCCAGGTCACCGAGACGGTGGCGCAGCGGGGGCACCCCCACGGTCTCCTGCTCGACCCCGGGCAGCACCGGCGCCACCGTGCAGGTCACCGCGCACCACCGGCCCCGCACGGCCGCGGTGGCGAGCAGCGCCGCGAGCGTGCGCAGGCCGTCGGGCGAGAGCAGCTCGGCGTGCCGGACGACGACGGCGCCGGGCGGCCCGGCGAGCAGCTCGGCGAGCGCGGCCAGCCAGGCGGGTTCCCCGTCGAGTGCGGCCGTGGCGGCGTCGACGTCGTGGGCCTGCTCGCCGTGGGCCTCCCGGGCCGCGGCGTGGGCGAGGGCGGTCTTCCCGGCACCGGGCTCGCCGTGGAGCACCAGCACGCTGCCCGCAGGCAGACCGTAGGCGGAGCGCAGCGCCGCGGTGAACGCCGGGTCCTTGCCCACCGGCACCCCGCTCGCGGGGACCGTACGCATCGTCGCCGGCGACTGCGGCCGCGCCGGGGCGTCGTCCGGAACCCTCAGCTCGATCATCGCGCCCACGAGCTGCCCGCCGTCCCGCAGCGGGGAAGTGCACGTGCGGGCGGTGCGGCCGTCGGCCAGCACCAGCTCGCCCCACACCGGCCCCGAGGCGGCCCTGGCTGCGCCGTCCCACAGCACGGCCCGGTCGACGCCCTCGAGCATCCGCGCGGCGTGCGGGTTGGTCATGACGATGCGCTCGTTCACCACGACCACCCCGCCGCGTCCCGGCCTGCTCGACCGCAGGAACATCGACAGCAGCGTCCGCTCGCGCTGCGAGTGCTGCTCGACGAGCCGTGCCTCGATCGCTCGGGCCGTCTGCTCGGCCACGAGCGTGACGAGAGGGTTGTCGCGGTCGGCGGCGCAGGTGACGTCGAGGATGCCGACGCAGCGCTGCCGGATCGGGTCGGTGATCGGCACGCCGACGCACGTGAAGGGCACCAGGTCCGAGGCGTAGTGCTCGTGGCCGTCGATGCGGGTGGTGCGGCCGAGCTCGATGGCGGTGCCCAGCCCGTTGGTGCCGGCGACGTCCTCGGCGAACACGAAACCGGGCACGATGTCGTGCGCGTCGAGCAGGCCGATCAGGGAGCGCTGCTGCACCCTGCGGTCGAGGATGCGAGCGTCGGTGTCGGTGATCAGGAAGCTGACCTGCAGGTCGCCGAGGCGTTCGACGAGCGAGTCGAGCACCGGCGCGGCGGCGCGCAGCAGCGGCGACCCGGGGTCCACCCCGGGCCGATAGGGCCGGGTCAGGCCGTCGGCGGGCACTGACCAGCTGCGACAGCGCCGCCACGACGACGAGATCTCCGCGCGGACCCGTCCGGGGTCCCCTCCGGAGCTGAGGAACCTCTCCCGCTCCCGGGCGAGCTGCCGTTCGACCATCTCTGCCACGTCGGACCCCGTCGTCCATCGGTCGGTGGGTCCATGTTCCTCCACCGCCGGCCCGTCACGTGTCCCGATCCGGGACACGATCCACTCGGAACCCGCGCGACGCCCCGGCCGTTGGCCCGACAGCTCCCCCGACGCGTCAGACGAGAGGACCTCCCCGATGGCCCGCCTCCGCAGCGCCCTCGCCACCGCGGCCGCCGGTGCCGCGGCGGCCGCCGTGGTGCTCCCCGACACGGCGCGGGTGGACCACCTCTTCCCCGTCGTCGACGTCGTGGCCTGGCGCCCCCATTCCGCGCTGGCCACCGGGCTCGGTGCGGCGCTGCTGGCCCGCAGACGCCGCACCCGTCCGGCGGCCGCCGCACTCGGCGCGGTAGCGGTGGCCGGGCTCGCCATCGTGGCCCGCCGCGCGGTCACCCGTCCGCTGGCCTCCCCGGGCCCCGACGACCTGACGATCCTGTCGGCGAACGTCCTCCTCGGGCGTGCCGACACCGGAGCGCTCGCCACCCTGCTCGAACGCGAGATGCCCGACCTCGTCGCGCTGCCGGAGTCCGGCCAGGACTACCGCGACAAGCTGCTGCCGCTGGTCACCTCGCTGGGCTACCGGTCCTGGGTCTCGACACCACCGGGCAGGAACGACGGCCACGGCGTCACGCTGCTCGCGTCCGAGCGGGCGGGTGACATCGCCGTCACCACGAGCACCGAGATGCGCGAGCGCCACCTGGAGGCCACGGGCGGCATCCTCGGAGAGCGCAGCTTCGTCGTCGTCCATCCCGAGGCGCCGATCGGGCCGGTGCGCACCGAGCGCTGGCGCAGCGACCTCGCCCAGGTCGCGCGGTGGACCCGGAGCCCCGTCGCTCCGATCGTGGCTGGCGACTTCAACGCCACCCTCGACCACTCCCGCTTCCGCGCCGCCCTCGGCGGCTGCCGCAGCGCGGCGGAGGGCACCGGTCAGGGACTGGTGGGCACGTTCCCGTCGACGAGGCCGCGGTGGCTCGGCATCCAGATCGACCACGTGCTCGTCCCCGCCGACGCCGCCACCACCCGCTTCGAGATCCTCGACGTGGAGGGCAGCGACCACCGTGCGGTGCTGGTCAGCGTGCGGCTGCCGCGTCCAGGCCGACCCTGACGGCGTCCACCAGCAGGTCCAGGTGCTCGGTCTGCACCGTCAGGGGCGGGCTCACCGCGAGCGCGCCGAGCATCGGCCGCACCAGCACCCCCCGCGTGCGGGCCGCCATGGCGACGCGCGCGACGATCGACGGATCGGCGGCAAGGCGCTCCGGGTCGAGTTCCACCGCCCCGAGCACGCCGGTGCCGCCACGCACCTCCGCGACGAGCGGGTGGTCGGTGAGCGTGCCGAGCGCCGCGTGCAGCTCGTCCTCCAGCTTCACGGCGCGGTCGAGCAGGTCCTCGCGGTCGATGATGTCGAGGTTGGCGAGCGCGGCGGCGCATGCCGTCGGGTGGCCGGCGTAGGTGGCGCCGTGGCGGAACGCGGCGGTGCCCGGCTCGTCCCAGAACGGTGCAGCGACGCGAGCGCTCACCACCAGCCCGCCGAGCGGCACGTACCCGCTGGTCACGCCCTTCGCGAAGACGATCATGTCGGGCTGCAGCCCGAACCGCTCCACGCCGAACCACGACCCGAGGCGGCCGAACCCGCAGATCACCGAGTCGGCGACGAACATCACGCCGTGCTGCGCACACACCGCCGCGGCGCGCTCGAGGTAACCCGGCTCCGGCGGGATCACCCCACCCGCACCGATCACGGGCTCGGCGATGAACATCGCCACCTTCTCCGGCCCGATCCGCCGGATCTCCGCGTCGAGCGCGTCGGCGTCGTCGTGTGCGACCTGTACGACGTCGGGCACGAACGGCGCCGCCAGCCGGTTGGGTGGGATGCCGCCGAGCGAGGTGCCGAAGCCGTGGGTGCCGTGGTAGGCGTTCGTCCGGCTGATCAGCACGGTGCGCTCCGGCTCGCCGGTGCGCACGAAGTACTCGCGGGCGATCTTGGCGGCGGTGTCGATCGCGTCGCCGCCCCCACTGCCCAGGAAGATCTTGGTGTCCGGCATCGGGGCGAGCGCCGCGAGCCGGTCGGTGAGCGCGCGGACCGGCTCGTTGGTGACGTCGCCGAAGGTCTGGTAGGTCGCGAGCTCCAGCATCTGGGCGTGCACGGCGTCGGCGATCTCCCGGCGCCCGTGCCCGACGTTGACGCACCACAGGCTGGCGGTGGCGTCGAGGTAGCGGGTGCCGGCGTCGTCCCAGACCCAGACGTCCTCCCCCCGGGTCAGGACGAACTCGGCGCCGCGCACCGCGCCCATCGCCGCGAAGGGGTGCCAGAAGCTCGAGTCGCCCATGCCCCGATCCTGCCTCGTGCCCCGCCGTCCGGGCTATCCCGCACCGCGGCCGGTGGTGATCAGCGTCTCCACGTCGGCCATGCCGGGCGCCGTCGTCCGGTCGCCGCTGCTGCGCGACACCCACTCCGGCCGGTCCCGGGGCCACCGCCAGGTGCCGATCAGCTGGACGCCCGGTCCCGAGACCGCTGAGCTGCCTGGGACGACCGCGTGGATCGCGGCCCTACAGGGCCAGGTCCGGCTTCAGAGCAGTGATCGACCAGGTCCGCCTGCGGCTGACCACCAGCCAGGTCAGCGTCAGCGAGCCGACCAGGAACCCGGCCAGCACCAGGACGTCGACCACGAGGTGGGCGGTGTCGCCGCCGCTGATGGTGACGCGCAGCCCGCCCACGAGGTAGCTCATCGGCAGGAACGGGTGGATCGCCCGGAACGGCGCGGGCAGCGTCTCCACCGGGTAGAGACCGCCGCACGCGGTGAGCTGCAGGATCAGCAGCACCAGGATCAGCGCGCTGGCGAGCCCGCCGAGCCACGAGCGCAGCAGGTGCGCGATCGCCACGAACGTCGCGGCCCCGAGCGCGACGAGGCCGACGTGCGCCCACGGGTGCACCGGTTCCAGGCCGAGGCCGAGGTCCACCACCGCGTCGAGGAGGGCGGCGGCGACGAGGCCGAGCGCGAGCGGCGGGAGGTATCCCGCGAGCGCGACGGTGAGGCTCGACGCCCGGCCGGCCCGCGCCCGGGCCGACAGCGGCCGCAGCAGCAGGAACGCGACGATGCCGAACACCCACAGCGCCACCCCGAAGAACAGCGGCGCGAGCCCGCGGCCGTACTGGGTCGCCGGGTGCAGGTTGGAGGTCTGCACGTCCACCGGGGAGGCGAGCGTGGCGGCGTTGCTCCTCTCCGCGTCCGGCGAGAGCACGGGGATCTGGTCGAGCGCTCCTGACAGGCCGGAGGCGAGCTGTCCCGCGCCGGTGGCGAGCTGCGCGGTGCCGTCGGCCAACCGGTTCGCACCCGTCACCGCGCTGCCCAGCCCCGTGTCGAGCTTGGCCGCGCCGTCGGACACGGCGGTGGCGCCGTCGGCGAGGCGCTGCACGTCGTTCGCCGCGCCGCGCAGCTTCGCCTGCAGGTCGGGGGTGTCCGCGGCGAGGGTCGTCGCGGCGGAGGCGACCGTCGCGGTGCGGTCGCGCACGGTGCCGGCCTGCTGCGACACGGCGGACGTGGCCGTGGTCGCGCGCTGGGCGGCGGCGGTGGCCTCGAGGTAGGCGGGGTCGTTCGCGAGCTCGGGGTGGGCCTGGCCCAGCGCCGTCAGCGCGCCGGACACGGAGGACGCGTCCCCGTCGACGGCCGACGCCGCGGTGGCGGCGGCGCTCGTCAGGTTCGCCGCGGTCGTGGCGGCGGTCGCTGCCGGCCCGGTGATCGACGGCAGGGCGTCGGCGACGCGGTCGGCGGCAGGCACCACGACACCGGCGATCTGCGTGACGCCGTCGGCCACCTGCTTCGCGCCGGGGGCGAGCCGGTCGGCACCGGTCTTCAGCTGCCCGAGGCCGGACGCGAGCGAGGCGCTGCCGTCCCGCGCGGCGTTCGCCCCGGTCTGCAGCTGCTCCGCGCCGTCGGAGGCCTGGGTGATGCCGGCACGCAGCCGGTCGAGGTTGCCGAACACCGACTGGAAGTAGGCGCTCACGGCCGCGGCGTCGATCTTGTTGGTCAGCTCGGACTGCACCGTCTCGGCCATCTTGCCGACGATGTAGCCTCCTGCGTCGTCGAGCACGATCTGCATCGACGCCCGCTGCGGCGTCCCGGTCGAGCCGCTCGCGAGCTTCGCGGAGAAGTCGGCGGGCACGGTGATCTGGAAGTAGTAGTGGCCCTCGGCGAGGCCGCGGTCGGCCTCGGCCTGGTCGACGAACCGCCAGTCGAAGATCGGGTCCTTGCGCAGCTCGTCGGAGAACAGCTCCCCCGCGGCCACCCGCCGGCCGTCGACCGTGACCGGCTGGTCGGCGTTCACGACGGCGACGGGGATCGAGCCGAGCCGGTCGTAGGGGTCCCAGTTCGACCACAGATAGGTGGCGCCGTAGATCAGCGGCACACACGCGGCGAACACCAGCGCGATCCTCTGCAGCGGCGTGCGGAAGCGGCGGAACTCCAGCGCCGCGAGCCTCAGGACGCGCACGTCGGGCCCCCGGGCACCGTCCGGGACGGCATCGTCCGGGCCAGCATCGTCACGGCCGCGCCTGCCGGGGGCTGCACAGCACTGGCCACCACGGCCGGACCCTCGGCGGCCACGGCGTCCAGCGCGGCCCAGGCGGCGGCGCGGTCGGCGTCGTCGAGCCGGAGGTCCACGTCGTCGACGACGATCACCGCGGGCCGGTCCATGGCGGCCAGCGCCACGGCGAGCAGCAGCGCGTCGAGATCGGGGAGGTCACCGACCAGCTCGCCGGAGCGCGCCTTCCACTCCGGGGCGTCCCCGCGGGCGCCGAGCAACCGGCGCTCCCGGACGAGGTCGCCCACGGTCAGGTCCGGCTCGAGCTCGACCGCCCCGCCGATGCGCGCCACCGACACCAGCCTGCGAATGACGCCGAGCGCCGTGGCCCCCGCGACGGCCAGCTCGCCGCCCGTGGTCGCGGCGCGCCCGGCCAGCGCCAGCAGCGCCATCGACCGGCCGCTGCCCGCGGGCCCGCAGAGCGCGGCGACCGAGCCGGCCGGCACGTCGAGCGTCAGGTCGTCGAACACCGGACCGCGCTTCGTCCGCAGGCTCAGCCCGGCAGCGCGCAGGACCGGTTCGGCTGGTGCCTCGTGCGTCATGAGCCCAGGCTGCTGGCCGTGGCGAGGGTGATCAAGGACGATCCGTCCGACGCGCAGGAGGTTCACCAGCCGGTGACGATCACCCCGTGACCACCGACGATCGGCACCGCGCCGTGGACGCGGCGCGGGCGCGCCTGCCCGAGCCGATCCTGGCCACGGTCGCCGCTGTGCAGGACGGCGACGCTCGCGACGTTCCGCTCCGGCAAGGCGGGGTAATCTGGCCCCCATGGCCCGGACGCGCGGACCGTCGTCCGGTCTCCGGGCCCGGGTGAGACGGTTCCTGCAGCGCCCCGGGACGGCCGACATGCGCCGTGCCCACCGGCTCGCCGCGGCCGCCGCGGCCCGCGAGGAGTCGCTGGGCTCCCTGTCCGACGCCCGCCTCGCCGACGCCGTCGCGCAGCTGCGCAAGCGGCCCCGTTTCACCGACGCCGCGCTCACCGAGTTCTGCGCGCTGGGCCGCGAGACCGCCGTCCGCACGCTCGGCCAGCGCCCGTTCGACGTCCAGCTGCAGGGCACGGTCGGCCTGCTCACCGGGCACGTCGTCGAGATGGCCACCGGCGAGGGCAAGACGCTCACGGGTGCGCTCGCCGCCGCGGGCTACGCGCTGCAGGGCCGCCGCGTGCACGTCGTCTCGGTCAACGACTACCTGGCCCGCCGCGACGCCGAGTGGATGGGCCCGCTGTACGCCGCCCTGGACGTCGGCGTCGGGTGGGTGGACCAGTGGTCCGAGCCCGAGCAGCGGCGCGCGGCCTACGCCGCCGACGTCACGTACGTGTCCGTGAGCGAGGCCGGGTTCGACGTGCTGCGCGACCGGCTGCGCACCGGCGCCGACGAGGTCCTGCTGCCCGACCCGGACGTCGTGATCGTCGACGAGGCCGACTCCGTGCTCATCGACGAGGCCCGCGTGCCGCTCGTTCTGGCGGGCGCCGCGGCCGCGGACGTGCACGACGCCCTGATCACCGACACCGTGCGGCGGCTGCGCCCGGGCGTGCACTTCGAGACCGACGACGACGCCCGCAACGTCCACCTCACCGAGGCCGGGCTGCGGCGCGTGGAGCGCCGGCTGGGCGGCATCGACCTCTACACCGCCGACCACGCCCACCGCCTCGCCGAGGTGCACGTCGCGCTGCACGCCCATGCCCTGCTGCGTCGCGACATCGACTACCTCGTGCGCGACGGCAAGGTCGAGCTGATCGACGACTCCAAGGGCCGGGTCGCCCACCTGCAGCGCTGGCCCGACGGGCTGCAGGCCGCGGTCGAGGCGAAGGAGGGGCTCGCCACCAGCGCGAGCGGCGAGGTGCTCGACAGCATGGTCGTGCAGGCCCTGATCGGCCGCTACCCCACGGTCTGTGGCATGAGCGGCACCGCCGTGGCCGTGGGCGAGCAGCTGCACGAGTTCTACGGGCTCGAGGTGGGCGTGGTCCCCACGAACGTCGCGTGCGTCCGCACCGACGAGCCGGACCGCCTCTACGCCGACGCCGTCTCGAAGGAGGCCGCCGTCGTCGGGTACGTGGCGGCGGTGCACGCCACCGGGCGCCCGGTGCTGCTGGGCACGCTCGACGTCGCAGAGTCCGAGCGGCTCGCCGTGGCGCTGAAGGAGGCCGGTGTCGACGCGGCCGTCCTCAACGCCCGCAACGACGCCGAGGAGGCCTCGATCATCGCCCGCGCGGGCGAGCGCGGCCGCGTCACGATCTCCACGCAGATGGCCGGGCGGGGCACCGACATCCAGCTCGCCGACGGCGTGGCCGACATGGGCGGGCTGTGCGTCGTCGGGTCCGGGCGGTACCACACCCGCCGGCTCGACGACCAGCTCCGCGGCCGCGCCGGACGCCAGGGCGACCCCGGCTCGTCGGTGTTCTTCACGAGCCTCGGTGACGAGCTGGTGCTCCGCAACGCCCCCGACGCCGCGCCGCCCGCCGTCGTCGCGTCCGACGGCGCGGTGGCCGACCCCGGCGCGCGCATGACCCTCGACCACGCCCAGCGCGTGGCCGAGGGGGCCCACCTGGAGAGCCAGCGCACCACGTGGCGCTACAGCCGCATCGTCGACGGCCAGCGCGCCGCCGTGTTGCAGCACCGCGACCTCGTGCTGCGCCGCGACCGCGCCGTCCGGCACCTGGAGGAGCGGGCGGCCGAGCGCGTCGGACAGGTGCGGGCCGACGTCGGCGACGACGTGCTGGCCGCCGCCGCCCGGCAGGTGGTGCTCTATCACCTCGACCGTGGCTGGGCCGACCACCTGGCGTTCCTCGCCGACGTCCGCGAGGGCATCCACCTGCGCGCGCTGGCCCGCGAGAGCCCGCTCGACGAGTACCAGAAGATCGCGGTGCAGGCGTTCGACACGTTCTTCCCCGACGTCTACTCGCGGGCGGTCGCCACGTTCACCGAGGCCGAGGTCACCGCCGACGGCGTGGACCTGGACGACCTGGGCCTGCGCCGCCCCACGTCCACGTGGACGTACCTGGTGACGGACAACCCCTTCGGCAGCGAGACCGACCGTCTGCTGAGCGGCCTGCGCCGCAAGAAGGACCCGCTGTGAGGGGAACCGCTGCCACCTGACCGATCGCCCGGGGGCCCCGTTCGGCGCGCCGCAGCCGGCCGGGTCACCATTTCCCCGTGGCACGTTCCCCGCTCCCCCCGGGCCCCGCCTTCGCCGGCCTGGTGCTCGCCTTCACCGTCGTCATGACCGGCACCACCATGCCGACCCCGATGTACGCGCTCTACCAGCGCGAGCTGGGCTTCTCCCCGCTGGTCCAGACGGTGATCTTCGCCCTCTACCCCGTCGGCGTGCTGGCCGCGCTGCTCGTCGCGGGGCGCTGGTCCGACACGATCGGGCGCAGGCCGCTGCTGCTCGCCGGTCTGGCTAGCGCGTTGCTGTCGAGCCTGGTGTTCCTCGTGGCCGGGCCGGTGTGGGTGCTGCTGGTGGGACGGTTCCTGTCCGGGATCTCGGCGGGGACCTTCGCGGGCGCCGCGACGGCCGCGGTGATCGAGGCGGCGCCGGAGGCCTGGCGATCCCGCGCCGCCGCGGTGGCGACGGCCGCGAACATCGGCGGCCTCGGCGTGGGCCCGCTGCTGGCCGGGCTGGCCGTCGAGTACCTCCCCGCTCCCTTGCACCTCGCGTTTGCCGTGCACGCGGTGGCCGTGATCGGGGCCGCCGTCCTCGTGTTCCTCGCCCCGGAGACCGTCGACGTGCAGCCCGGGGCCAGGTTGCGCCGGCAGACGCTGGCCGTCCCCGCAGAGGTCCGGGCGGTGTTCGTCAGCGCGGCGACGGCAGGGTTCGCCGGTTTCGCCGTGCTGGGGCTGTTCACCGCGATCTCCCCGCGGATCCTCTCGGACATCCTGGGCGTGCCGAACCACGCGGTGGCGGGCCTCGTCGCGTTCCTCATGCTCGGCTCGTCGGCGCTCGCCCAGCTCGGGCTGCGCCGCCTCCCCACCGACCGCGCGCTGGCCGCCGGCTGCGCCCTGCTCATCGTCGGGATCCTGCTGGTCGGCTACTCGGTGGCGGCGTCGTCGTTCCCTGCGCTCGCCGCGGGTGCGGTGATCGCCGGCGTCGGGCAGGGGCTGAGCTTCAGCAAGGGGCTGGCCGCGGTGAACGCCCGTGTCGACCCGCAGTCGCGCGCCGGCGTCACGTCGAGCTACTTCGCGGTGGTCTACGTCGCGCTCGCGCTCCCGGTCGTCGGGCTGGGCGCGGCGTCGCAGGCCTGGGGGCTGGTGGCGGCCGGCGTGGTGTTCGCGATCGCCGTGGCGGTGCTGGCCGCGGCGGCGCTGACGGCCCTGCTGCTCCTGCAGAGGCGCGCCGTCTCGGCTCCGGCCTGAGCAGGACGACCGGTGGCGTCCGTGGCCTACTGTCCGTGGCCTACTACGGTGGAGGACGTGCCGATTCCCGAGGAGCTGGCGGCGGGCGTGGTGCTCGCAGGCGGACGTTCGTCGCGGATGGGCACTCCGAAGTCCGCGCTGGAGTGGCACGGTTCCACGCTGCTGCACCGCACCACGGCCCTGCTGGCCCGCACGGTCGACGGGCCGATCGTCGTGGTCGCCGCCCCCGGCCAGGACCTCCCGGCGCTCCCGGCCGGCGTGGAGGTGGTGGCGGACCCGGTCGAGGGACGCGGCCCGCTGCAGGGCATCGCCGTCGGGCTGACCGCGGTCGCGAACCGCGTCCCCCTGGCGTTCGTCTGCTCCACCGACATGCCGTTCCTGCACCCGGCGTTCGTCCGCCACGTACTGCGCGCACTGGTCCCCGGAACCGACGTCGCGCTGCCGCTCGCCCGCGGATTCCGGCAGCCCCTCGCGGCCGGGTACCGGACCTCGCTGGCCGAGCTGGCCACCGGGCTCGTCACCGACGGGAAGCTCAAGCCGGGGCTGCTCTTCGAGCGGTGCGAGGTCGACCGGATCGACGACGCCCGGCTGCTCGCCGATCCCGACCTCGCCCGGTTCGACCCCGATCTCGACTCCGTGGTCAACGTCAACGAACCTGCCGACTACGAGGCCGCCCGATGCCGAGAGCCGGCCGCGGTGGTCGTCGAGTGCTTCGGCGCGCTGGCCGGCGACGGCCGCCGCGGACCGCGGCAGGTCCACACAGCGACCCTCGCCGCCGCCGCCGATGCGGTCGGGATCAAGCTGGG
Source organism: Pseudonocardia sp. (assembly GCF_025965585.1). Lineage (GTDB taxonomy): Bacteria > Actinomycetota > Actinomycetes > Mycobacteriales > Pseudonocardiaceae > Pseudonocardia. Next base: position 4,804 of record NZ_JAOPWR010000524.1, on the reverse strand, counting down.
CCGCCACGTCGTCGCCGCGCTCAACGGCGACCAGATCACGCGCGACCCGCTGCTGCCGCTCGTGGCCGGCGACACGGTCGCTTTCCTCTCGGCCGACGCGGGCGGCTGAGCACCGGCCTACAGTCGCGAACATGACGGCAGGCGGCTACTTCGGGCGGGCCATGGTCGTCGACGTCGACGGCGACGCGGCCACCGGTACGGCACTCGACCTCGACGAGCGGGTGCTGCGCGCCTACCTCGGCGGCGTGGGACTGGGCACCTGGCTGATGCACCGCCTCGCGCCCGCCGGCTTGGACCCGCTCGCCCCGGCCGCGCCGCTCGCATTCGTGTTCTCGCCGCTCGTGGGCACACCGCTGACCACGAGCGCGAAGTTCGCGGTGGTCGCCAAGTCGCCCCTGACCGGGCTGCTCACCGACGCGCTGGCGTCGAGCCGGTTCGCCATCTCCGGCAAGCTCACCGGACACGACGCGATCGTCGTGCGCGGGCGGGCCGACGTGCTGTCGGTGGTGCTCGTCGACGCCGACGGCGTGCGCCTCGAGTCGTGTCCCGAGCTGGCGGGGCACAGCGCCGCCGACGCCGAGGCGGCGCTCTCGACCCGGTTCGGCCGGGGCTGGAACAGCGCCGCGATCGGCCCCGCCGGGGAGCGCGGCGTCCGCTACGCCACCATCAGCCACGACGGCCGCCACGCCGGGCGCGGCGGGCTCGGCGCGGTGCTGGGCGCCAAGAACCTGAAGGCCGTGCTGGTGAAAGCCGGCACGAAGGCCGCCGTCGCCGACGCACCCGCGGTGCTGGCCGCCGCCCGGGACCTGCGGGAACGCAGCTTCGGGCCGGCCACGGCGAAGTACCGCGAGCTCGGCACGCTCGCCAACCTGCTCGCGTTCAACGCGGTGTCCACGCTGCCCACGCGCAACTTCACAGCGGCCACGTTCGAGGGCGCGCCCGGGCTCGCCGCCGAGGAGCTGCACGAGCTGCGCGGGGTGGCCCGCAACAGCTGCGCATCGTGCTCGATCGGCTGCGAACACATCTACTCCCGCAAGGGAGGCGGCAGCCAGCGCATGGAGTACGAGAACGTGTTCGCGCTCGGGCCGCTGTGCGGTGTCTCCGAGCCCGACGACGTGTTCGCCGCCAGCGCCCGCTGCGACGCGCTGGGGATCGACACGATCTCGGCCGGCGGCACGATCGCCTGGGCGATGGAGTGCGCCGAGCGCGGGCTGATCGATGCACCGTGGCTGCGGTTCGGCGACGGCGCCGCGCTGCTGCGGGCCCTGGACCTCGCCGGGGCCTCGGAGCCCGGCCTCGGAGCCCTGCTGGCGCTCGGCTCCCGCGCCGCGGCCGGCGTCGTCGGGGGTGGGTCGATCGACTTCGCGCCTCAGGTCAAGGGCCTGGAGCTGCCCGGCTACGAGCCCCGCACGCTGCAGGCGATGGCGCTCGGGCTGGCCGTCAACTCGCGCGGGGCCGACCACAACCGGTCCGGGGCCTACGAGGCCGACCTGTCCGGCTCGGTCGACCGGCTGCACGGCGGCGATCCCCACGTGGTCGCGGCGGTCGCCACGGAGGACCGCGCCGCCGTGATGGACTCGATGATCCTCTGCAAGTTCCTGCGCGGGGTGTTCACCGATCCCTTCCCCGAGTGGGCGGCCCTGCTGGCCCCGGTCACCGGCTGGGACGTGACCGCCGACGAGCTGCAGGCCACGGCGAGCCGGATCGTGCTGGCCAAGCGCGCGTTCAACCTGCGCGAGGGCGCGACGGCGGCCGACGACACCCTGCCCACCCGGATGCTCAGCACCCCGTTGGAGCTGCCGTCGGGCCGGTCGGCCGCGCTCGACGCGGCCGGCCTGCAGGCGATGGTGAACGGTTACTACGTCGCCCGTGGCTGGGACGCTGCGGGCCACCCGTCCGCCGAGGAGCTCGCCGGACTGTTGCTGGACTAGGGTCGAGGTGCCCGCGCTCACAGTCGCTCCGGGGGAATCATGACCACGCTCCAGGAACCGCCGGCGTCCACCACCACGCCCAGCGTCACCGCCACGATCGACGGCCGTGAGGTCACCGTCCCCGAGGGCACGACGATCTTCGACGCCGCTCGTCAGGCGGGTGTCGACATCCCCGTGCTGTGCCACGACGAGCGCTACGACCCCGTCGGGGTCTGCCGGCTGTGCGTCGTGGACACGGGCGGCCGGGTCTTCGCCGCGGCGTGCGTCCGCCCCTGCGAGGACGGTATGACGGTCACGACCACGAGCCCGGAGCTCGAACGCAACCGCGCCACCCTGACCGAACTGCTGGTATCGGATCAGCCGCCGCGCGCCGAGGATCCCAAGCAGACCACCACCGGCGACAACCTGCTGCTCGCGCTGGCCGACGGGTTCGGCGTCGCCCGCGAGGACACCGCGCTCCCGTGCGGGTCGGGCCGCGGCACCGACTCGTCGAACCCCGTGATCGACGTCGACCACGACGCCTGCATCCTCTGCGACCGCTGCGTGCGGGCGTGCGACGACATCCAGGGCAACGACGTCATCGGCCGCTCCGGCAAGGGCTACTCCACCCGCATCGCGTTCGACCTGAACGACCCGATGGGCAGCTCGTCGTGCGTCACCTGCGGCGAGTGCGTCCAGGCCTGCCCCACCGGGGCGCTGACCAACAAGCCGATCCGCGGCATCCCGATCCGCCCCCGCGAGGAGCTGGACGCCGTCGACTCGGTGTGCCCGTACTGCGGCGTCGGCTGCGCCCTGACCTACTACGTCGACCGCGAGCACGGCGCCATCTCCTTCGCCGAGGGCCGCGACCAGCCGGGGTCGCAGAGCAGGCTGTGCGTGAAGGGCCGCTACGGCTGGGACTACTCGGCTTCCCCCCAGCGCCTCACCGTCCCGCTCATCCGCGTCGACGCCGCCTACCCGAAGGGCCCGCTCTCCGCCGACGTCCGCGGCGACGGCCAGGGCGGCACGCACAACGACCGCGGCCGGGCCGGCGACGGGGGCAACCGCGGTGGCGGCGGCCGCAAGGACGGGCGTCCCGGCAAGGACCGGGGCCGCAAGCCCGGCGGTCTCGTCGACTACGACGAGGTGCTGCCGCACTTCCGCGAGGCGACCTGGGACGAGGCCCTCGACCTGATCGCGCGCCGGCTGCGCGAGGTGCACGCCGCGGGCGGCCCGGGCGCGATCGCGGGTTTCGGCTCGGCGAAGTGCTCCAACGAGGAGGCCTACCTCTTCCAGAAGCTCATCCGCACCGGCTTCGGCACCAACAACGTCGACCACTGCACGCGGCTGTGCCACGCGTCGTCGGTCACGGCGCTGTTCGAGGGCGTCGGCTCGGGCGCGGTGTCCACCACCTACGGCGACGTCTCCAACGCCGACGTCGTGATCATCACCGGCTCCAACCCGACGGCCAACCACCCGGTGGCCAGCTCGTTCTTCAAGCAGGCCCGCCGGCGCGGCACGAAGATCATCTACGTGGACCCGCGGGCGTCCACGGTCGCCGAGCACGCCGACATCTTCGTGCAGCTCAAGCCGGGCACCGACGTGGCGTTCTACAACGCGATCATGCACGAGATCATCCGGCTCGGGCTGACGGACGGCGCGTTCATCGCCGAGCGCACGTCCAACTACGAGGAGCTGGCGCGCACCGTCGGCGACTACCCGCCGGAGCGCGCCGCGCAGATCACCGGCGTGGACGCCGACACGATCCGGCTGGTCGCGAGGACCTGGGGTGAGGCCGGGGCCGCGGTCGTGTACTGGGGCATGGGGATCTCCCAGCACACCACCGGCACCGACAACGCCCGCTGCCTCATCGCGCTGTGCTCGATCACCGGCCAGGTCGGGCGCCCGGGCACCGGGCTGCACCCGCTGCGCGGACAGAACAACGTGCAGGGCGCGTCCGACGCCGGGCTGGTCCCGATGTTCTATCCCGACTACCAGGGCGTCGACCTCGAGGCCAAGCAGGCGCGCTTCGAACAGGCCTGGGGCATGGCGCTCAACCCGAACCGCGGCCTGACGGTCACGGAGATCATCAAGTCGGTCCTGACGCCCGGCGGCGTTCGCGGGATGTACATGCTCGGCGAGAACCCGTTCCTGTCCGACCCGAACATCAACAAGGTGCGCAAGGCGCTCTCGGCGCTGGACTTCCTGGTGGTGCAGGACATCTTCCTCACCGAGACCGCCGAGTTCGCCGACGTGATCCTGCCCGCCACCTCCTACCTGGAGAAGGACGGCACCTACACCAACACCGACCGCCGGGTGCAGCTCGGCCGCAAGGTCATGGACGCGCCCGGGCAGGCCCGCCCCGACTGGGAGATCGTGCAGGACATCGCCCGGCGCATCGGGCTGGACTGGCACTACGGCTCGCCGAGCGAGGTCTTCGACGAGATGGTGGCGCTGATGCCGTCGTACACGAACCTGCGCTACGACAACCTGGGGCTCTCCGGCAAGCTCTACCCGAACGACGACCCCGAGCACTCCGACGGCACGGTCGTCATGTTCGACGAGCACTTCAACACCGACGACGGCCTCGCCCACCTGGTGCCGGCGCAGTGGTTGCCCGCGAAGGAGCTGCCCGACGCCGAGTACCCGCTGGTGCTCAACACCGGCCGGCTGCTGGAGCACTGGCACACCGGCTCCATGACGCGCCGGTCGTTCGCGCTCGACGCCATCTCCCCGGTCGCCGAGGTGTACATGCACCCCAAGGACGCCGTCGACCGCGGCCTGGCCCACGGCGAGATGGTGCGCGCGCGGTCGCGTCGTGGCGCGATCGAGCTGCTGGTCCGCGTCAGCCACCGCGAGCAGCTGGGCAACGTCTTCATCCCGTTCCACTTCCG
>NZ_JAOPWR010000285.1 GCF_025965585.1 Pseudonocardia sp. | reverse complement strand
CGTCGTCCGTACTCCAGTCCGTACTCCAGATCCTCGTCGTCCTCGAGGACCGGGTGCGGCTCGACGCCCTCGGTGATCTCCCACCGCCGACCACCCGCGTCGGTGACGAGCGACACGCCGCTGCACTGGAAGTTTCTGATACGCACGTTGGGGTGACCCTGCGATCTCCAGGAGCCCCATCACGCTTGGCCACTGCGCCCGTTGCCAGCCCGCACTGGTCGCCACCGGCCTCGACATCATCGATACCGGCCAGCTCCCGGGCGCCACCAGTGAGAACGCCGAGTTGCAGGTGCTCGACGGCGGATCGGTGGGCCCGAGGCCGAGGTCGCGATCCATCGCCGGGCCGCGGAGCTGCTCGGCCAGGTGGTTGACCCAAAATGGCTACGAGGCGATCGCGATGATGGCCTCAGAGAAGCTGCCAGCCCAGCTGGCCTAGAGCTACTCGGACGCCGCGCCGGGGTGCTGCCGCGGGATCCTCTGCGAGAAGGTGCCGGTTACACGGCTCTGGGGGGAGCTGCATCTGTTCCAGCATGATCTGCGCGATCTGGCTGCCGGAGGTTCCCAACTCGATCACCGCCGTCATGTGGTCGACCCCGCCGAGCTCGATGAGCGCCGTCGTCGACCCCACTTCGCCCCGAACACGCCGGAAGTCGGCGGCTTGTCGTCGGAACTCGTCGGTTCCTCGGCGCCGTAGGCGAGAACCACGGGCGCCCTACCTGATGGTCTTCGGGCAGGACTGAGCTCATCCACGTCGGCGTCAGTGAGACGGAGCACCTCGTTGAGGTTGCTCGATCGCACCGGTTCGAGGTCGTAGAGCCCGCTGATGGCCACGACTCCTCGAACCAGGTCGCGGGCGAGACCGTGCGTGGACCAGTCGTGTGTGCTGGCGACAGCCGCCAAGTGCCCCCGGCCGAACGCCCCGAAACGAAGATCCGCTCTGGATCGCCGCCGTAGCGCTCGATGTTCTGCGCTACCCAGGCGACCGCGTCGAGACACTGCCGCACCAGCGTCCCGAGGGAGACCGACGGGACGAGCGCGTAGTCGACCACGACCGCCATGCCGCCGGCGGCATTGACCGTGCCCGCGACGAAGGAGAAGTCGTCCTTCGAGAACCGGCGCCAGTAGCCGCCGTGGAAGAAGATCTGGACCGGTTGCGGGTCTGGCGTGTCGGCGGGGAAGACGTCCAGCGTCTCTGCCGCCGACACGCCGTAGGGCACGTCGAGCGCGGCGCGCGGGCTCGCCGCACGGAGCAGCCTGCTCTGCGCGGCGAACCAGGCTATGTGCTCGTCGAACCGCGGGACTGCCGCGGCGATGTCGAACTGCCGGTCCAGACCTGACTGGTCGTACTGCCGGTGGGCCGGCTTCATACGGCAGACATGTGCGCGAGCGCGGGCAGGTCCGTCGCGTGCACAGCTCCGTCCTTCATGACCATCGCGAGGTTGTCGCGATCCTGGAGGATCCGTACGTCCTCCACCGGGTTGCCGCGGACCAGCAGCAGGTCGGCGAGGTAGCCGTCCCGGACCTGGGGTGCTTGCCGCTTACTCGCACACCTGCACACCTGCACACCCGCTGATCCGCACAAACTGTCCGCACGATGCGGCACCGGATGACGGCAGGCACCCGCTAGGCAGTGCGTGTCACACCCGGTGGCGCACCACCACCACCGGGCAGGTGGCGTGCTGCACGCAGTGCTGGCTCACCGAGCCGAGCAGCATCCCGGTGAACCCGCCGTGCCCGCTGCCGCCCACCACGAGGAGTGCCGCGTGCCGGGAGGCTTCGATGAGCACCGGCGCGGCTTGCCCGTTGACCAGCTTCGGCGTCACCGCCACCTGCGGGTTCGCCCCCAGCACCTCCTCGATCGCCGCGGTGAGCATCTTGTGCGCTTCCTCGGTGAAGTCCACCTGCGCACGGGACTTGCCGTAGGTGGCAGGTATCTGCCACGCCGTGGCGAAGTCGATCGGCAGGTGCCACGCCGTGATGACCTCCAGGGGGGCCTCGGTGACCTGAGCCTGTCGTGCCGCCCAGCGCAAGGCGTCCTTGCTGTCCTCGGACCCGTCGACGCCCACTACGATCGGCGCCTGGCCGCGCGGCTCACTCATCGTCGCCTCCTTCTGTGCCGCCCTACACGAGTGCGGTGAGCTGCTGACGGCTCCGCGCGACCTCCCGGTCGGCCGTCTGCTCGGCCGCGATCAGCAGCGCCTCCACCTCGGCACCGGTGCGCCCGGGCCGGTCGTTCCAGCTGACCAGGTCGCGGAGCTGCTGTGCGCGGATGGGCGGGGCCGGGCACCAGCGGACCGGCTCGCGGTCACTACGGTGCAGCGTGTGCCAGGCCAGGTCGAAGGTGCGCTGGACCACCTGGGTGTCGGCGGTCGCGGCGCTGCCGTTGGCGTGCAGGATCGCGCCCACCAGACACGCACGGGCGACCGGGCCGCCACCGAGGTTCCCCCGCAGGTACCCGATCGAGTGGTCGCGGCCGTGCTCATCCGGGCGGACGTACCACGCGTCCTGGACCCAGCCCGCCGCCACGACCTCCCGTGCGGCCCCGACGAGCTCGCGGATCTGCATCAGCTCGGCGATGTGGGCGCTCAGCCGGTCCTGGCCCGCTAGCCGCCTGCGCTGCCTTCTGCGCTCCCACCATCCGACACGCTCGACCGTGGAGGAATCCGTCTGCGCATCCCGCGCAGCGAACGACGATGCCCTCACAACTCGCTCCCTCTCAACAATCACCCAAATGGGCTGTCACAGTCGGGCCGATCCTCGGACTTGCAGCCCTCGACAACCATCGTTGCCCAAGGTTTCCGGACCGTCCACGTCTAGTGATGCATGCCGCCGGACGTGCCCATCTCCTCCAGCGCCTTCTTGGCCGCCGCCATTTCCGCCTTGGTGACCGGCGGCGGCGGGCTGAGCAGGATCCACAGCAGGAAGATCACGCCGAGGGCGAGCATCATCGCGCCCACCCACAGCGCGATGTTGATCCCCGCCGCCTTCTCGATGTCGGCCGGGCTCGGCGCCAAACCGGGGATGATCACCAGCACCCCGAAGATGACGAACAGGACACCGATGAACGTGCGGAGGTCGAACAGCTTCGCCAAGCGCCAAGTCTTGGCTTCCTCCGGGTCGAGGTCGTATTTCTTGGCCACGCGTCCTCCCTCAGTTCACCAGCTCGATGTAGACGTACGCGACGACGCACAACGCCAGGGACAGCGCGCCGAGCGCGACCGGGCTCTTGACGATTGCGGCGATGCCGCGTGCTTTCTCCGTGGGTCCAGCCGCGGCGAGGGTTTGGCGTCCGTAGACCAGGCCCTCGAGCTCCTCGTCGGTCTTCGGCTCGCTGAACCGGGTCGCGATCACCATCACCACCAGGCCGACCAGGAACGCGATGATGGCCGCCCACTGGTTCTCACCGAGGTCACTGCGGAAATGAAGCACTCCGAACTGGTAGAGGAGGAAGATCCCGAACGAGGTGATCGTGCCGACGAGCATGCCCCAGAAACCGGAGCTGCGTCCGGCGCCCTTCCAGAACATGCCGACGATGAACGCCAGGAAGATCGGCACGTTGAAGAACGAGAAGAGCGTCTGGATGTAGTTATTGATGTTGCTGTAGCCTGCGGCCAGGAACGCGGTGCCGATGCCGACGAAGACCCCGGCGATGGTGGTGTAGCGGCCGACCTGCAGGTAGTAGCGGTCCGGACGACCGGGCCGGATGTAGGTCTGCCAGATGTCATAGGTCCACACCGCGTTGAACGACGAGATGTTGGCCGCCATGCCCGCCATGAAGGCGGCGAGCAGCCCGGTGATGGCCACGCCCAGCACGCCTGTGGGCAGGTACTTGTTCATCAGCCCGGGGATGGCGTCGTTGTAGGGAAGCCCGCCGGACTCGCCGATCCCCGGAAGCAGCAGCACCGCGGCCATGCCCGGGATGACGATCGCGAACGGAATGATGATCTTCGGGAACGAACCGATGATCGGGGTCAGCCGGGCGGCGTTGTCATCCTTGGCCGACATGGCCCGCTGCACCTCGGCGAAGTTGGTCGTCCAGTATCCGAACGACAGGCAGAACGACAGGCCGAACACCAGCCCGACCCAGTCGCCGATCGGGTTGTCGCCGCCGAACCCGAGACCCGACCAGGGGTGGGTGAAGTTCGGCCCGTTGACCGACAGCTTCTGGAAGAGGCCGCCGATGCCGCCGACCTCCTTCAGCGCGATGATCACAATCGGGATCAGCCCGGCGCAGATCACGAAGAACTGCATCACCTCGTTGTAGATCGCGCTGGTCAGCCCGCCGAGCAGGATGTAGGACAGCACGAACAACGCCGACACCACGATCGCGATCGGCAGCGGGATCCCCAGCAGCACGTCCAACACCGCGGCCAGCGCGTACAAGTTCACCCCGGCGATCAGGATCGACGCCAGCACGAAGATGATCGCATTGACGAGGTGCGTCTTCTGGTCGTAGCGGCGCACCAGGTACTCGGGGACGCTGCGCACCTTCGAGCCGTAATAGAACGGCATCATCACGACACCGAGGAAGATCATCGCCGGGACGGCGCCGATCCAGTAGTAGTGCACGATCGAGATCCCGTACTGGGCGCCGCTGGCCGCCATGCCGAGGATCTCGATAGCACCGAGATTGGCGCCGATGAAAGCGATCCCGGTTACCCACGCGGGCAGCGATCGGCCGGACAGGAAGAAATCCGCGGACGTCGTGACCAGGCGCTTCAACGCGAACCCGATGCCGATCACGAAGCCGAAGTAGATCACCAGCAGCGCGATGTCCAACCCGCCGAGCCGCAGCGTCAAGGTTTCCGCGGCGAGGTTCATGTGATCACTTCCTCTCAGCTCGGGTATCCGCCTTGCTGCACGAGCACGGGCGCATTGCCCTGGTAGAGCTTCGCCACCTGCGCAGCGTTGTCCTTGGTGACGAGGCTCGGCCCGGTGTAGATCGGCTGGAACGGGTGCTGGCCGAACCGCGCCTGGAACGCCGCCACCTGCACCGCCACGTAGCCCTGCAGGAAGGGCTGCTGGTCGACGGCGAACTGCGCCTGGCCGTTCTGGACGGCCGCCAGGTTGGTGGTCGAGACGTCGAACGACCCGAGCTTCACCTTTCCGAACGCGTTCGTTGCCTGCAGCGCGCCGCCTGCCGCGCTGAAGCCGGGAAGGCCGGTGGCGAGCACGCCGTTGATCGACGGATCTTGCTGGAGGGCGTTCTCCACCGCTTGTTGGGCGTCGTGCAGCTGCGCGCCGTTGACGTGCAGCACCTGCACCGTGCCGCCTGTGTTGGCGAGTTGCTTGCTGAAGCCGTCGCACCGGTCGGTGAGGGCGGCGTTCTGCTCCTCGTGGATGACGCACAGCCCGTGGGTGACCCCGGCCTGGGCCATCGCCGTGCCTGCCTCCTGACCGGCCAGCGTCTCGTCCTGCCCGACGTAGGTGAGCCCGCCGACCTGGCTGAGCTGGCCGACGCCGACGTTCATCACGATCACCGGCACCCCGGAGTCGGACGCCTGCTTGATCGGCGCGGTCAGCACCGCCGGGTCGGGGATCGTCACGGCCATCGCCGCGGGTTTCTGGGCGGCAGCGTCGGTGATCAGCTTGGCCTGCTCGTTCGGGTCGGTGGTGTCCGGCGAGCTGTACTTCAGGTCCGCGTTGAAGTCCGTCGCGGCCTGTTCGGCGCCCTTGCGGATCAGGGCCCAGAACGGGTCGAAGCCCTGGCCGTGGGTGACCATGGCGATGGTCACCCGCTGCTGCTGGCCCGGCTTCCCGAGACCCTGGTACAGGCTCATCACCTTGGCGGCGTTGTCCTTCGTCACCATGCTGGGTCCGGTGTAGATCGGCCGGAACGGGTGTTGGCCGAAGCGGGCCTGGTACGCGGCGGTCTGGACCGCGTCGTACCCCTGCAGGAAGGGCTGCTGGTCGACGACGAAGAGGGCGTCGCCGCTCTGCACGGCTGCCAGGTTGTTCGGGTTGTCCACCGAGACGTCGAACGTGCCGATCTTGATCCGCCCGGCCGCGTTCAGGCCCTTCACTGCCGCGCTCACCGCGCTGAACCCCTGGATACCCGTGGCCAGCACGCCGTTGATCGTCGGGTCCTGCGCGAGGGCGTTCGTGACGGCCGTCTGGGACCCCTGCGCGTCGGTGCCGTTGACGTGCAGGACCGCCACCGTGCCACCCGAGGCCGCCAACTGCGTCTGGAAGCCCGAGCACCGGTCCGTCAGGGCCGTGTTCTGCTCCTCGTGGATCACACACAGCGCACGCTTGACGCCCGCCTGTGTCATCGCCGTGCCGGCATCCTGACCGGCCAAGGTGTCGTCCTGGCCGACGAACGTGAGCCCGCCGACCTGGTCGAGCTGGTTGACCCCGACGTTCGCCACGATCACCGGGATCCCCGACTCCGACACCTGCTTGATCGGCGCCGTCAGCACGGTCGGATCCGGGATCGTCACCACCATCGCCGCCGGCTTCTGCCCGGCGGTGTCGCTAATCAGCTTCGCCTGCGCCTGGGCGTCGGTCGTCGGCGGCGCGCTATAGCGCAGGTCCACATTGAAATCCGATGCCGCCTGCTCGGCGCCCTGCTTCACCTGCGCCCAGAAAGGATCACTCACCTGGCCGTGGGTCACCATCCCCACGCTTACTTTGGCACTGTTCGGGTTCTGGACCGGATTCGTCGGACCCGGCGTAGCGCTGCAGGAGGCCATCCCGAGGCAGGCCGCAACGGCCATCATCGACATCTGAGAACGACGGCTCGGCCACACGACACTCACCCATCTTCCCATCGCAGGCTGCGAGGAGGTGGTGCTTCGGATCCCGACAGCCTCAGCGAACGAGAGAGTCCCCTAGCGCAATGGCCGAGTCAAGATCTCCAATTAATCACTACCGGATTCGCCGCAGCGATGTCCGATTTGCCCGATTCTTGATAGCGATCAGGAATGCCGGCGGAAGGGGCACGGGCGCGGGGTCGACACTGCCCGGAGAAATGATCTTCCCTACGGGCAGTTGTTGTCACAATCATTTCTGCTGACGATCGAGAAAGGCATCCGTCGATAGGGCGATGATCGTGATGCGAGCAAGTGGCAGGCGTGCACCGCGCCGTCCCCGGCTCGCCGGGCGCCCCGCGCGGGAACGGCGCCTGCGCGCGATGACGTTCGTCGTGGGTGGACCGTCACCGACTTCGTCGCGGCGCCCGTTCGCGACCGGTCAGGGTCGGTCGTGGCCGCCCTCGCGTCCTCAGCCTCGAGCGGGCGGTCGGATCCGGAGCGGCTCCGGGAGGAGGTCGTCCCGCTGCTGGTGGGCATCGCTGAGCAGATCAGCGCCGACCTCGGAAACCAGGGCGGCTGAGCGCAGGCCGCGCACCCGAACCGCGTGAAATGATCCCCGGTCAGCCGCGGCCGGCCGAGCGCCGTAGGCGGCCGGTGCGACCGCGACTCCGACACCAGCTGCGGGGCGGCCGTTCTTCCGCTTCCTGGGCTCCGGCGATGGCCAGCCGCCCCACCGTCACGGAGGTTCGTCACCGAGAAGCGGAGCAAGACCGGGGAGACTGCCCCGACGTGCAGGCCTGCGCCCTAGCTTGCTAGTCCCGGGCGGCCCTCTCAGCGGCGGGTCAACGCCGAGTAGTCAGCCTGGATCTTCGGCCTCGCGCTGATCTTCGAGCTCATCGGCTACGCCGTCTCGGTCGTCACCCCGACGACGCTCACCACGGCCGGACTGCTCTGCGTCGCCCTCCACCTCGCAGGGATCGGCACGGCCCGCCCGGCGCGGCGCGGCCGTCGCTGATCGTCGAGCAGGAATCCGGTGTCCGACCGGGCCGGATTCCTGCTGCACGATCAGCTCCGGAGGTGGTCCAGGGCCTCGCCGGAGCCGACGACGTCGGCGTACTTCGCGTCGAGGTCGGCGAGGTTGGCGTCGTGCAGCTCGCGGGTGCGGTCCGCGCAGGCGTCGCGGACGACCTGCGGGCGGAAGCCGTGGTTCAGGGCGTCCGTCGCCGTGGCCCGCACGCAGCCCGACGTCGAGACGCCCGCGATCACGAGGGTGTCGACGCCCGCCGTGTGCAGCGTCGCGGCCAGCGAGGTGCCGAAGAACGCGGATGCGTACTGCTTCGCCACCACCGGCTCGCCCGCGACCGGCTTCAGCGTCAGCTCTCCCCAGCCGCCCTCGGCGTCCTCGGCGAACGCCGCGAGAGCGGGCACCTTCCGCACGAACAGCCCGCTGTCCGCCAGCCCGCTCGTGTAGCGCACCACCGTCCAGACGACCGGGAACCCGGCGCTCCGCGCCGCGTCCACCAGTGAAGCGGTCGCGGCGACGGCCGGTGCGGGCTCGGGCAGCGCGAACGGCCCGTCCGGCTCGGTGTAAGCGCGCACCAGGTCGATCACGACCAGCGCGGGCGACGACCCCCACCCGACCCGACCGGAGAACGCACCGCCGTGGGGCCCGCTCACGTCCAGACCGGCCGGTTCGGCGCGGGGAGGCCCGTCTCCGCCTCGCAGTCGGCCAGGATCGTCTCCATCGGCGGGCCCATGTCGAACACCGGCAGCTCGGCGGGCCGGTTCGCCCGCATGTCGGCGCGCAGCGCCTGCGTGGCGGCCGGATCCCCGACGACCACGCCATAGCGGCGGGCCCCCGCGTCGGTGACGAGGCCGCGCCGGACCTCCAGCTCAACCAGGGCCGGGTCGCGCTCCAACGGGTCGCCCCAGCCGCCGCCGCCCCACGTGACGAAGTGCAGGACGTCACCGGGTCGCACGGGAACATCGTGGCACTTGGACGGCAGCACCGTCCGCGTGCCGTCGGGGTGGTCGAGCCACTTGGTCCCGCGCGCCCCGGGCGTGCCGCCGTTGACGCCCCACGGGTAGGTCAGCCAGCGGTCGTCGTGGATCGCGATCTCGCCCGGCTCCTCGAACACGTAGGCGACGTCGACGCCGTTGCCGCCGCGGTGCAGGCCCGCGCCGCCGGTGTCGGCGATCGTCTCCCACTTCTCGATGCGCAGCGGGTAGTACGACTCCAGGTACTCGCATGGGATGTTGACGAAGCTGGGCCACAGCGAGTGGCCGTCCGGCCCGTCGCCGAGCGGACGGCCGGGAATGCCGCCGAAGCCGATCGAGTAGAGCTGGAACCACTCGCCCTTGCGGTCGCCGCTCGAGTAGTTGCCGGAGTACATGAAGTGCGGGCTGGACGAGAAGCCGGCCGCGTTGAGCAGCGCCGGGTTGGTCTGGCCGAGCAGGCCGCCGAACAGGTCGAACACCCGCCCGATGCCGTGGTTGCGACCGTTGAGCGACGCCGGATGCTTGGGCTTCCAGTACGACCCGTCGGGGATCGTGACGTCGACGAGCGGGTAGAAGCCGTCGTTCCAGAGGATCTGCGGGTCGGCCACGGTGATCATGTAGATCCCGAAGAACATCCGCGTCAGGTTCTCGTTGATGTAGTAGTTGATCGGCCCGGCGGCCTGCGGGCTGGATCCGGTGAAGTCGAGGTGCACCTTCTCGCCCGTGCGGGTGAGCGAGAGCTTGAGCTCGTACGGGCCGTTGCCCAGGCCGTCGTCGCAGATGTAGTCGGTGAAGCTGAGCGTGCGCCCCTCGTCGAACACCAGCGACAGCAGCACCTTCATCGCGTCGTAGTTGCGCTGCAGCAGGGCGTCGAGCGCGGAGAGGTAGGTGGCGGTGCCGAAGCGCTCGCACATCTCGACCACGCGCCGCGACGCCGTGCGGCAGGCCGCGACCAGGCCGTTGAGGTCGGCACGGTTCCAGTCGGGCATGCGCACCTGGTTGAGGATGATGCGCAGCGCGTCCTCGTTGATCGTCCCCTTCGAGTAGAGCTTGAAGGGCGGGATCACCACGCCCTCCTCGTAGATCGTGCGCGCGTCGGTCGGCATCGAGCACGGTGTCTTGCCGCCGACGTCGGACATGTGCCCGAACATCGACGCCCAGCCCACCACGCGCCCCTCGGAGAAGATCGGCACGACGATCAGCCAGTCGTTGGCGTGGCTGATTGCGGCCCCGCAGGCGTACGGATCGGACGTCAGCAGGACGTCCCCTTCCTCGACGGTGTCGTCGAAGCCCTCGAGGAAGTCGGGGATGGAGAGCCCGAACTGGCCGACCACCATCTTGCCGTCCGGGTCGGCGATCAGCGGGAACTCGTCGTGCTGCTCGCGGATGCCGGGGGACAGGGCGGTGCGGAAGAGCACCTCGTCCATCTCGTAGCGGGCGTTGCGCAGGCCGTTCTCGATGAGGTCCAGGGTGACCGGGTCGACGTCGGTCTGCTCGACGGCGCCGGTCGCGGTCTCGATGATGCGTGCCATCTCAGGCCTCCACCGGGTTGATCAAGAGGGAACCGGACGCGTGCACGGTGGCCGCGTGGTCGGGCAGCACGAGGGTCGTGGAGTCCATCTCGACGACGATCGCCGGCCCGGTGATCACGTCACCGGCGCGCAGGGTGGTGCGGTCGTAGACGTTCGCGTCCACGGTTGCGCCGTAGACGTGGATCGGGTGCGTGTCGGCCGGCGTCGGCGGCCCCTCCGACGCGGGGAGCGTCACCGCCGCCACCTCCGGCCGCGGGCCGGAGACGGTCGCGCGGGCGTTGACCAGCTCGTGGTCGGTGGTCAGCAGGAACGAGAACAGACGCTCGTGCTCGGTGTCGAAGTCCTTGGCGAGTGTGGTCAGCGCGTCGTTGTCGAGGGTGGTGACCTCGATGGGGATCTCGAAGCCCTGGCCGTGGTAGCGGACGTCCACCTGGTAGGTGGTGGTTTGGTCGGCCTCGGCGACGCCCTGCTCGGTCAGCCGAGCGCCGGCCTCGGCCGCGAGCTCGGTCAGCACGGTCGTGAGGTCGCCGCCCTCCAGGTCGGCGAACCGGCGCAGCACTGTTCGCGCCGACTCCGACCGCTTGGACGTCGTCGCGTCGCCCAGTGCGCACAGCACCCCGGGCGACGGCGGCACGATCACCGGCCACGCGCCCGTCAGCTTGCCCAGCGCATTGGCGTGCAGCGGGCCGGCGCCGCCGAACGCGACGAGCGCGAAGTCGCGGGGGTCGAAGCCCTGCTGCACCGAGACCAGTCGCAGGCCGCCGAGCATGTTCTCGTCGACGATGTCGACGATGCCCGCTGCGGCCTGCTCCGGGGAGGCGAGTCCCATCGACTTGGCGACGAGGTCCACCGCGTGCCGGGACGCGTCGACGTCGAGGGTGATCTCGCCGCCGGCCAGGGAGGCGGGCAGGTAGCCGAGCACGACGTTGGCGTCGGTGACGGTCGGCTCGGTGCCGCCCTTGCCGTACGCGGCCGGGCCGGGTGCGGCGCCCGCGGACTGAGGCCCGACACGCAGCGCGCGCGTCAGCTCGGGCACGTGGGCGATGGAGCCGCCGCCGGCGCCGACCGTCCGGACGTCGACGCTGGACGCGCGCACCGTCAGGTCGCCGACCTTGGTCTCGCGGCCGATCCGCGGGGTCAGCCCCTGCACGAGCGCGACGTCGGTGGAGGTGCCGCCCATGTCGAAGGTGATGAGGTCGGAGTAGCCGCACTGCTCGGCGACCCACACCGCGCCCGTGACGCCGCCGGCCGGGCCCGACAGCAGCATCGTCACGGGTGAGGCGATCGCGGCGTCGGTGGCCGAGAGCCCGCCGTCGCTGCGCAGGATGGCGAGCTCGCCGGCGACCCCGCCCTCGGTGAGTTTGCCGCTCAGGGTCTCAATGTAGCGCTTGACCTGCGGCTGGACGTAGCCGTTGGCCACCGTCGTGACGGTGCGCTCGTACTCGCGCAGCTCGGGCAGCACGTCGGACGACAGCGAGACGGGCACGCCGGGCAACAGCTCCGCGGCGATCTCGGCGATGCGCCTCTCGTGGGCCGGGTCGGCGAAGGAGTTGATCAGGGAGACGGCGAGCGCGTCGATGCCGTTCAGCTTCGCGAGCTGCGCTCTGACGTCCGCCTCGTCCAACGACCGGATCACCGTGCCGTCGGAGGCGAGGCGTTCATCGACCTCGACGGTGTTCTCCAGCGCCGCCAGCGGCTCGGGCTTGGGCCAGATGATCCAGCCCGCGAGCCCGCCGGGGACGTACGAGCGGGCGATCTGCAGGACCTGCCGGAAGCCCTTCGTCGTGACGAGTCCGACGGTGGCGCCCTTGCCCTCCAGGATCGCGTTGGTGGCGATCGTGGTGCCGTGCAGCACCTGTGCCACCTCGCTCAGCTCGATGCCGGCCTCGGCGCACACCTTGCCGATGCCGTTCAGCACACCGATGGCCTGGTCGGAGGGCGTCGACGCGGTCTTGGCGCGCCAGGTGGCGCCGCTGGCCTCCTCGACGAGCAGCACGTCGGTGAAGGTGCCTCCGACGTCGACTCCGAGCCGATAACTCATGAATCCTCCTGCTCGCGGGCGGTCCGGACCATCACGGCCCGGGCGTTGTGGATGTGGGCGGTCATGACGGCCTGCGCCCAGGCGGGATCACTCGCCCGGATCGCGGCGACGATCTCGAGATGGTGCGCGAGGCTGCGGCGCAGCGACGCGTCGTCGTAGGCGTGGAAGTTGCGCAGCACGATCGGGGCGTGGATCGCCCCGGCCAGCGCGCTGGCCATCGCGGCGTGGTCGGCGAGCTCCACGAGGCGGCCGTGGAACGCGCGGTTGAGCGGGACGATCGCGTCGAGGTCCTGGTCGGGGCCGGGTGTGCCGACGGCCAGCATCTCCTGCGCGAGGGCCTCCAGCTCGGCGATGTGGGGCTCGTCCGCGTGCGGCACCGCGAGTGCGGTCAGCCTTGGTTCGAGCGCCGCGCGGAGGTCGAACACCTCCTCCAGTTCGGCGACGGTCCAGCTGCTCACCCGGGCGCCCCGGTTGGGGACGATCTCGACGAGCCCCTCGGCCGCGAGGCGGGTCAGCGCCTCGCGCACCGGCGTGCGGCTGACGCCCAGCCGCTCGGCCAGCTCGGCCTCACCGAGGCGAGCACCGGCGGCGAAGTCGCCGCGCAGGATCAGCTCCCGCACCGCGCCGACCGCTCGCTCCGAAGCTCGCGTCACGTGACCTCCCGCAGGAATTGTGTGCAATGTAGGGCCGGCGGGTTTCGTCGACAAGGTCTCGGCGGTACATTTTCAGGGCTTGCATACAAACGGCGGAAGGAGGCACGTGGGAAAGCTGTTGTCGGGACCGATCGCGCCGCGGGCCCGGCTGCGCGAGCTGCTCGCGGCCGACGCTCCGCTCGTCGCCCCCGGTGCCTACGACGCGCTGTCGGCGCGGCTGGTGGAGCAGGCCGGGTTCGACGTCGTCTACATGACGGGGTTCGGCACCACCGCGTCGCTGATCGGGCGGCCGGACGTCGGGCTGCTCAGCAGCACCGAGATGATCGACAACGCCCGGCGCA
>NZ_JAOPWR010000267.1 GCF_025965585.1 Pseudonocardia sp. | reverse complement strand
CCGGCCGGAGCGGTGGGCGCGTACCCGGGCTGGTACGGGGCGAGGCCGAACGCGTCGGCAGGCAGCGACTCCGGCGCGACCGCCGCGCGCACGGCATCCCGGTCGATGATCGCGCCCAGCGCCTGCCGGACCCGCACGTCGGACACCGGGCCCGTGTCGCCGCGCAGCCCCAGCTCCGTGACGAAGGGCTCGGGCGCGTTCTGGACGCGCGGGGCGGGGGCGAGCCCACCCAGAGCGGCACGGACTGCCTGGTCGGCCTCCGGCAGCGCCACGTCGACGTCGCCCGAGGCCAGGCCGGCCGCCGTGCCCGCGGCGTCGAGCCTGCGGAAGTCGAGCTGGTCGAGCACCGTGGGCGTGGCCCAGTAGGCGTCGTTGCGGGCGAGCAGGACGTCACCCCGGGCGCGGTCCACCGAGATGACCTTGAACGGCCCGCCCGACGACGGCAGCCCACCCACCAGCGCGCCCGTCCACGAGCCGGGGGCGTCCTTGAGCAGGTGCGCGGGGAGCAGGTCGGAGAAGAGCCCCTTCCAGCCCGGGTAGGCGTGGGAGAACACGACGTCGACGGCCTTGCCGCCGGCGCGCGACCTCACGTCGGTGATCAGCCGGTAGCCCGCCGCGTCGGTCGTGCCGGGGTCGCCGCGCATGCGTTCCCACAGGTAGACGAAGTCCTCGGCGGCGATGGGCGCGTTGTCCGACCACGCGGCCTCGAGGTTGAGCTCGTAGCTGACCGTGAACGGGTTCGTCGAGGTGACGGTGGCGCTCGTGGCGATCGTGGGGTCGAGCTGCAGGGCGCCCTGCGCGTCGGGACGGAACACCGACGGGAGCACGAGCGTGGCCAGGGCCGTGGTGAGCGGCGACTGGTTGGCGAGCAGGTGCGGGTTGAACCCGCTGGGGATGGAGTCGACGCCGACCACGAGCTGGGTGGGCTCGGCCTGCGGGGTGGGGATCGCCGGGGACGGGGGCGGCGTCGTCGGCGTGTTGCTGCACGCCGACAGCAGGACCGCGAGCAGCAGGATGAGCACGGCCCTCGTGCGACGCACACGTACCTCCGGTCCAGAGCGGACCGACGGCCCGCGGCGGGGACCCATGGTGTCACCCGCCGCGGAGCGCCTCAGTTGGCGGCCTTGGCCCGGGCCTTCATCCGGCCGCGCAGGTGGGAGTCGAGCTCCACCTTGCGGATGCGCACCGACTCCGGCGTGACCTCGACACACTCGTCGTCGGCGCAGAACTCCATCGCCTGCTCGAGGTTGTGCACCGTGGGCGGCGTGAGCTTGACCAGCTCGTCGCTGGTGGACTTGCGCATGTTCGTGAGCTTCTTCTCACGCACGATGTTGACCTCGAGGTCCTCGTTGCGCGTGTATTCGCCGATCACCATGCCGTCATAGACGAGGGTGCCCGGGCCGACGAACAGCACGCCGCGATCGGACAGCGCATCCACCGCGTAACCCGTGACCGGGCCGCTGCGGTCGGCGATCAGCGAGCCGCGGAGACGGTTGTTGATCTCACCGACCCAGGGGCCGTAACCGTCGAAGACGTGGCTCATGATGCCGGCGCCGCGCGTGATCGTCAGGAACTCGGTGCGGAAGCCGATCAGGCCGCGGGACGGGACGCGGAAGTCCAGCCGGACCCGGCTGTCGCCGTGCACCATCTGCGACATCTCGCCCTTGCGCGCGGCGAGCAGCTGTGTGACGGCACCGAGGCTCTCGGTGGGCACGTCGCACGACATCTGCTCGAACGGCTCCTGCTTCTTGCCGTCGACGATCTTCGTGACGACCTCGGGCTTGCCGACCGTCATCTCGAAGCCCTCGCGGCGCATCTGCTCGACGAGGATGGCCAGCGCCAGCTCACCACGGCCCTGCACCTCCCACGTGTCGGGACGCTCGGTGTTCAGCACGCGCAGCGAGACGTTGCCGATCAGCTCGGTGTCGAGCCTGTTCTTCACCTGACGGGCGGTGAGCTTGGTGCCCGGGTGCGGGTCGCGGCCCACCAGCGGGCTCGTGTTGATTCCGATGGTGACCGAGATGGCGGGCTCGTCCACGTGGATCCGCGGCAGGGCGACCGGGGTCTCCGGGTCGGCGAGGGTGTCGCCGATGGTGACGTCCGGGATGCCGGCCACGGCCACGAGGTCGCCCGCGCTGGCCGACTCGGCCGAAACGCGGGTGAGGGCCTCGGTGCGGAGCAGCTCGGTGATCTTGACGCGGGTGACCTTGCCGCCGTCCTGCATCCACGCGACCTGCTGGCCGCGACGGATGACGCCCGCCCGGATCCGGCACAGCGCGAGCCGGCCGAGGAAAGGGGTGGCGTCGAGGTTGGTGACGTGGGCCTGCAGCGGCGCGTTAACGTCGTCGGCGGGCGGCGGGACCGTCTCGGCGATGACGTCGAACAGCGACTCGAGGCCGGGCTCGTCGGGCATCTCCCCGTCAGCGGGGCGGGTGCGGCTCGCGCGGCCCGCGCGGCCGGAGGCGTAGACGACCGGGAGGTCGAGCAGGCGGGCGGTCATCGCCTCGTCGATGTCGAGCTCGTCGGCCAGCTCCAGGAGCAGCTCGAGGCTCTCGTCGACGACCTCGGCGATCCGCGCGTCGGGGCGGTCGGTCTTGTTGACCACCAGGACGACGGGCAGGCCGGCGAGGAGGGTCTTGCGGAGGACGAAGCGGGTCTGCGGGAGAGGGCCCTCGCTCGCGTCGACGAGGAGGACGACGCCGTCGACCATCGACAGACCGCGCTCGACCTCCCCACCGAAGTCGGCGTGACCGGGGGTGTCGACGACGTTGACCGTCATCCCGTTCCAGTCGATCGCCGTGTGCTTGGCGAGGATCGTGATGCCCTTCTCACGCTCCAGATCACCGGAGTCCATGATCCGGTCGACGACGGCTGCCCGTTCGCCGAACGCGCCGGAGGCGCGCAACATGGCGTCGACGAGCGTGGTCTTGCCGTGGTCGACGTGGGCGACGATGGCGACATTGCGGAGCTGCGCGGCGGCCCCGCGGGTCACGCCGGGCTGGGCCGCGGGGGCCGCGAGGGTGGATGCTGCTGTGCTCACAACTAAGGTTAGCCCGAACCAGGGCCCGAACATTCCCAGGTGTGAGCACAGGCTCTCCTCCGTCGGAGCCCGTCACCCTTTCGCGGCTCCCTCATCGAACGCCCACGTCGCGGTGGTCGTCAAGCATCTCGGCAAGATCATCTGAGAGCAGGCCGTCACGGTGAGCGGTCGCGGTGACCGAACCGATTCGCGTCCTGACCCACGCCGAGCGGCGGTGATCGGGAGCCGGACGGTCGGATCGGGCGACTTCGGCGGCGCACCGACGGGGGCGCGGGAGCGGTGAGGCAGCGGGCCGGACGACAGGCGCAGGCCCACCCGCAGCCTCGTCGGTGATCGAGTCCCCGGGCCCCGGGCCGGCGGCGGGCGTGGCGAAGATCACGGTGGAGCGGGCGGGGTCGCGTCACCGGCCGGCGAGGATCGCGGCTCGGACGGACCGGGCCGCGCCCAAGATCATCGATCGGGGACACGGCACCGCACAACATCCGGTTCCTCGTCCCGAACCGCCGATCATGGCGCAAGGGCGCCCGCATCTCCCAGCCATGATCACTGTGTCGGGACCGCCGACCGCGGCAGTGGCGGTCCCGCGTCCCGAAGTGGGGATCATGATGCCGGGCCTGTGCCGGTCGGGCGGTCCCGCGCCCCGGCCACCCCGCCCACCTGTCCACCCCGCACACCTGTCCACTTGTCCACCCCGTCGCCCCGCCCACCCGCCCACCTGTCCACCCCGTCGCCCCGTCGCCCCGTCGCCCCGTCGCCCCGTCGCCCCGTCCAGGGCCGATCGTCGGCACGTCCGGTCGTCGCCGGCCGGATCGGGCTCATCCTGCGATCGCGGTGCCGCGCGCCACCTCGTGGGCGATCTCGGCCAGCACGACCACCGGCCGGCCCATCAGGTCGTGCCAGGTGTAGCGCAGGATCGTCCACCCCATCCGGACGAGCGCGTTCTGCCGCCGCTTGTCCGCCGCCGTGCGCTCCGCGTCCATGTGCCACGCCCACCCGTCCACCTCGACGGCGACGCGGGCCGCCGGGAACGCGAGGTCGATCGCGTACCCCGCGGCGGGGAACGCGCAGCGCCACCCGGAGGCACCTGCCTCGCGCAGCATCCGGACAAGCAGCCGCTCTGCCACCGACGCCGACCGGTCAGCCGCCGCCACGAGC
Source organism: Pseudonocardia sp. (assembly GCF_025965585.1). Classification (GTDB taxonomy): domain Bacteria; phylum Actinomycetota; class Actinomycetes; order Mycobacteriales; family Pseudonocardiaceae; genus Pseudonocardia. Next base: position 11,985 of record NZ_JAOPWR010000267.1, on the reverse strand, counting down.
ATCCGGCCTGCGCTCGCCGAGCCGTACGAGCCGAGGTTGCGGCAGTAGGCCTCGTACACCGCCGGGAACCCCACGTGACGCTGCAGCGCGCGGTCGAGCAGCAGGCTCCCTCGGCCGCCCAGCTCGACGGACGCCTCGAGCACCGTCAGTGGGCGGTTCGTGACCGCGAGGCCACGGTGGACCCCGCGATCGGCGACCGCCAGGTCACGACGTCTGACCGCCACACCGGGCCGCGAGCGAGGTCGGCGCCCTCTGCCGACCGTGACGCCGACCGTCGGCGGCAGGGCGTCGGCCATCCCCAGCCACCACGCGGCGGCGACCCCGGAGAGCACCGCTCCCTCCCCCGCCCACAGCAACGCGGCGCGGACCTTGACCTCGTCGTCGAAGCGGTGGTCGGCCGCGAGATAGACCCGCGGGTGCAGCGGCCGCCAGCGCCGGAGGCGGAGCCGGTGGTCGACGGCGTCGGTGCTCAGGCCGGCCGCCAGTGCCTGCTCGCGGGAGATCACGCCCGCCTGGCGGGCCAGGATCGTGTCGAGGGACATGCCGGCTTCGACGGGGCCCGGAGCGCCGCGGTTCCAGCACCGGCCCGGACGGGTGCGATGGCGAACGGGGCCGGCCCGGACTCACGGTGACCCGAGCAGCCCGACGTTCTCGCACACCGGGGCCGTGATCACCGGTTCGGGACAGGCGGCCGGAGGAGGCACGGCTCCGCGTCCCGAACCGGCGATCATGCCGCAGGACACAGAACCATGATCGGCAGTTCGGGACGGAGGACCGCACCGATGGCGGCCACGGGTCCCGAACCGACGATCACGCCGCGCGCCGGGAGCGAGCGCCGGCCCCTCACTGCCCGCCTGTGCCCGCGGGCAGGGACAGCAGCTCCCGCAGGTCGGCCACCATCGCGCGGTCGGCCTCCACCCAGTCGACGGCGTCGAGCTGGCGGGGGCCGACCCAGCGCAGGCCGGAGTGCTCCAGCGCCTGCGGCTCCGCCGAGCAGGGGAGCAGCTCGGCCGTGTGCACGCGGAGGACGCCGGCGGTGATGGGCAGGTCGGTGCCGAGCCTGCCCGTGGCCCGCACCGCGACGCCGAGCTCCTCACGGCACTCGCGCGCGACCGCGTCGGCCTCCGACTCACCCGCCTCGACGCGACCGCCCGGCAGCTCCCACTGCCCGACCAGTGCGAGCGGCCGGGTGCGCTGCGCGGCGAGCACCAGCCCGTCACGCACGAGCGCCGTCGCGACGATCACCGGGCAGGCCCCCAGCGCGGCGGTCCGTTCCAGCAGCACGTCGCGACGTGCCGCGAGCAGGCGTTCGCCCAGGCCACGGAGCACGAGGGAGTCGGCGAGGCGGCCGAGCGGGCCCAGCGGGGCGGTCCAGCGGAGCTCGTCGACGAGGAGGGTGCCGTCGTCGGCCGGCGTGAGCGTCATGTCGTGGTGCAGCGCGGGGAGCGGCCCCGCCCGCAGCGTCGACGTCATCCCGGCGGCGGAGACCGTCTCGACGACGGTGCGCACCGGCACCCGCACGCCCGGCAGCACCCGCCCGGTCACCCGCACCTCGTCGCCCGGGGCGAGCAGCCGCGGCCCGGGGCCCCATCGATGTCCGACGCGGGCCAGCGCCTCGGCCGCGAGGTGGGCGTCGCGGAGCAGCCCAGCGACGGTGCGGGCCGGGGCGTCGAGCAGGACGGTCGAGCGGAGCACCGGCACGCGCAGATCGTAGGTTGACTCCTCGTGACCTCGGACCACCTGCGCGCCGACTGCACGCGCTGCGCGGGGCTGTGCTGCGTGGCGCCGGCGTTCGCGGCGTCGTCCGACTTCGCCGTGGACAAGCCCGCCGGACAGCCGTGCACCCACCTGGCGCCGGACTTCCGCTGCGGCATCCACGGCGAGCTGCGCGAGCGCGGCTTCCCGGGCTGCACGGTGTTCGACTGCTTCGGCGCGGGCCAGCAGGTGGTGCAGGTGACGTTCGCCGGCCGAGACCGGCGCGGCTCCCCCGAGATCGCCGGGCCGATGTTCAACGCATTCGCGGTGATGCGGCAGGTGCACGAGCTGCTCTGGTACCTCGCCGACGCCCTGACGCGCGACACCGCCCGCGACCTGCACGCCGACCTGGAACGGGCCCGGGAGCGGACCGAGGAGCTCACGCGGAGCGACGCCGACGCGCTGGCGGCGCTGGACGTCGACGCGCACCGCCAGGAGGTGAACGTGCTGCTGCTGCGCACGAGCGAGCTGGTCCGGGCCGACGCGCCGCACGGGACGTCCGTCCGGGGGGCGGGCATGCGCGGCCGGGACCTGCGCGGCGCCGACCTGATCGGCCGGAAGCTCCGCGGCGCCGACCTCCGCGGCGCGAGCCTGCGCGGCGCCCACCTGATCGGGACCGACCTCACCGGCGCCGACCTGCGCGCGGCCGACGTGATCGGGGCCGACCTGCGCGGCGCGGACCTGAGCGGGGCGGACCTCACCGGGGCGCTGTTCCTGAGCCGGTTCCAGGTGAACGGCGCGAACGGCGACGCCGCCACCGTGCTCCCGGACTCCGTCGACCGCCCGCCGCACTGGCGCCCGGCCCTGCCGCTCACCCGGACCCGCCGCCTCTGACCCCGGCGCCGCTCAGCCACCGACCGCTCCCTGACCGTGGTCCGCCGGCCACGGATCCACGCTGAGGGCGCGCTCGACGGGGGTGGCGACCACCCGCCCCGGCCGAGGCTCGCGGTTGCATCGGGGGCAGTCCGCCCGGCCGCGGTGATCGTCGTCTGCGGCGTGGGACGTGCACGGGCGCAGCTCCCGAACCGCATCCGGCGATCATGCGCCGCCGGCCGCCGGCCAGCGCACCTCCAGGCGGGCGCCCCCGGACGCCGTCGCCCCCGCCGACACCGTGCCGCCGCGGCCCCGCACCAGGGCGGCCACCAGCGCGAGGCCGAGGCCGGCACCACCCCCGGCCTCGGGGTTGAGCCGGGTGAACCGGTCGAAGACGCGCTGCCGGTCGGCCTCCGGGATGCCCGGTCCGTCGTCCTCGACCACCAGCCGCACCCACCGCCCCGCGGGCAGCACCGAGACGCGGACGAGCGAGCGGGCGTGGCGCCGGGCGTTGCCGAGGAGGTTGTCCAGCACCAGGCCCACCTCCGTGGGGGTCGCGGCGACCTCCGCCGGGGTCGGGGCCACCAGCCGGAGCACCGGCCCGTCGTCCCCGGCCCGGGCGACGGCCACCCGCGCCGACGCGACGAGATCCACCGGCCGGGCCTCCGGCCGCTGCCCGGCGTCGGCCCTGGCGAGGACGAGCAGGTCGGCGAGCAGCGTCGACAGGCGCGCCGCCTCGTCGGCGACGGCGTGCAGGGTCTCGTCGGCGAGTTCGGGGTCCGGGTGGGCGACGGCCACCTCGGCCTGCGCGCGGATCGCGGCCACGGGCGAGCGCAGCTCGTGGGCGGCGTCGCCGGTGAAGCGCTCCAGCCGGGCGACGGCGTCGTCGCGGCGGGCGAGCAGCGCGTTGAACTCCTCGGCCAGCGCCCGGAGCTCGTCGTCGGCGACCGGCACCGGCAGCCGCTCCCCCGTGGGCAGGCGGGCCGCGGCCACCCGCATCCGGTCGACGGGGCGCAGCGCCGCCCGGGTGGCCACCCAGGCCGCGCCGGCGACGACCACCGCCACCAGCACCGCCACCAGCACGAACGCGACGGCGGCTCGGGCGATCAGCGTGGCGCCGCCGACGAGGTCCCCGGTGACGACGACGAGACGCGTGGTGCCGTCGGGCAGCGTCGCCGGTTCGGCCAGCCAGCGCCGCAGGTCGCGCAGGCCGCCGACGATGATCGCCTCGCCCGCCGCGAGCTCGCGGACCTGCCCGGCGCGCAGCGGGAGCGCCGGGCCGCCGTCCACCGGGGCGCCCGCGGTGTCGACGATGCGCAGGCCCGGTCCGCGCAGCTCGGAGGGCGCCTCGCCGGCCACGAGCTGCGTGACGGCGGCGTCGGCCTGCTGGCGCAGCTCGTCGTCGGCCGCACCGAGCAGCCCCCCGGTCAGCAGACCCGCGCCGAGCCGGCTGAGCAGCAGCAGCGTGACCAGCGCGACGACACCCACCACGAGCGTGATCCGCAGCCGCAGCGGACGCCCGGACCACCACCGACGCAGGCGTGTCATGAGCTGACGATGTAGCCGAAACCGCGGACCGTCTTCAGCACGTGCCCGGCCCCGACCGCCTCCAGCTTGCGCCGCACGTACCCCACGTAGACCTCGACGACGTTGCGGCTCGCCGCCTGCTCGTCGCCCCACACCATGCGCAGCAGGTCGTCCTTGGCCACCGCGGTGTCGGGGCGGCTGGCGAGCGCGTGCAGCAGCGCGAACTCCCGCGGGGACAGCTCGATCGACTCGCCCTCCCAGCTCACGGCGCGCGCCACAGGGTCGACGATCAGCGCCCCCAGCCGGACGCGCTGCCCGGTGCGCCCGAGCGCGGCGTCACGCCGTCGCAGCAGGGCCTTCAGCTGCGCCACCAGCACGACGAACGCGAACGGCTTGACGAGGTAGCCGTCGGCGCCGAGGTCGAGGCCGTCGGCCTGGTCCCACTCGCCGTCCTTGGCCGAGACGAGCAGCACCGGGGTGTCGACGCCCGCCGCGCGGAGCTGTTCGAGCACCCGGTAGCCCGACAGGCCCGGGAGGATGATGTCGAGGACGATCGCGTCGAAGCTCCCGGTGAGCGCGGCGGTGAGGGCGGACGGGCCGTCGGAGAGGGCCACCACCTCCATGCCCTCCGCCGTCAGGCCGCGCGCGACCGCCGTCCGGATCCCCGGTTCGTCGTCGACCACCAGCACGCGTGCCATCCCGGTTCGAACCTACCGGCACGGACCGGACCAGTACCTCAGAACACTCTCAGCCCGGATGAGTCACCCTGGGCACATGGCGGCAACGGGAACGACAGGACGCTGGGTGGCAGCCGGCATCGCGGTGGCCGGGATCGTGGGGCTGGGGCTGCTGGCGATACCCGCCGGCGCCGGCGCCGCGCCCGAGCTGCCGCCGGTCACCGCGGAGGCGCTCGTCAGCTCCGTGCTGACGGCGAAGCCGGCCGCGTTCGGCGGCACTGTCGTGCTCGACAACAACCTGGGGCTGCCCGCGCTGCCCGGCCTCCCGCAGGCCGCGAACGGCACGAGCACCGCCCGGATCTGGTCCGACGGCACGGGCAAGGCCCGCGCGCAGGTGCCGTCGGCGTCGGGCGAGCGCACGTTCGTCGCCGACGGCACCACGTTCTGGTCGTGGGACTCCTCCGACAAGACGGTGACGAAGGCCGCCGAGGGCGCGGAGCGCAAGCCCGCCGCCCCGGAAGCCACCACCGACCCCACGGCCGCGGCCACCCAGGCGATCGAGAAGCTGCGCACCACCAGCGAGGTCAGCGTCGACGGCACCGCGGAGGTAGCCGGCCGCCCGGCCTACGACCTCGTCCTCACCCCCGCCCCCACCGAGCGGACGCTGCTGCGCGAGGTGCGCATCGCCGTCGACTCGCAGACGCGGATGCCGCTGCAGCTCACGGTGCTGGCCAACGGCTCGTCCGACCCTGCACTGCAGCTCGGGTTCAGCGACCTGACGTTCGGGACGCAGGACGCGTCGCTGTTCACGTTCACGCCGCCGCCCGGCTCGACGGTCACCGGGCCGTCCGCGGGCGACAAGCCCGCGAAGCCCGAGGGTCTGCCGGCAGGCGCGGCGAAGCCGACCGCCGTGGGCGACGGCTGGGACACGGTGCTGCTCGCCTCGATGCCGAAGCCGGACACCGCGGCGCCGCAGCAGCCGGGGCGCGGCGGCGCGGCGGACCTCTCCTCGCTCGGCACACCCGTCAGCGGCACGTGGGGCAGCGGACGTCTCGTCACCACGGCCGTGGCCAGCGCGATCATCACCGACGACGGCCGGATCGCGATCGGAGCCGTGCCGGAGCAGGTGCTGACCGCGGCCCTGTCGAAGTGACGGCCACGGCAGAGGCGGTGGTCGTCGCCGACACCGCACTGGCCGCCCGTGCGGTCGGGCTGCGCAAGGTCTTCGGCTCGACCGTGGCCGTCGACGGCATCGACCTCGACGTCCCCGCCGGCTCGGTGCTGGGCATGCTCGGCCCGAACGGCTCGGGCAAGACCACGCTGATCCGGATGCTGCTCGGCCTCACCCGCCCCACCGCGGGCACGGCCGAGCTGCTCGGCCACGCGGTTCCCGAGGAGGCGGCGCGCGCGCTTCCGCACGTGGGCGCGCTCGTCGAGGGTCCGGGGTTCCACCCGTTCCTGTCCGGCCGGGAGAACCTGCGGCGGGTGGCGGCCACCGAGCCGCTGCTCGCGACGCGCGACATCCCGTCCGCCGTCGGGGCGGCGCTCGAGCGGGTCGGGCTGGCCGGCGCGGCCGACCGCCGCTTCCGTGGCTACTCGCTCGGCATGAAGCAGCGCCTCGGCCTGGCCGCCGCGCTGCTCATCCCGCGCAGGCTCGTCGTGCTGGACGAGCCCACCAACGGCCTCGACCCCGCGGGCACCCGCGACGTCCGGCGGATCATCGCCGAACTGCACGAGGGCGGCGCCACGGTGATCCTCTCGTCGCACCTGCTGGCCGAGGTCGAGGCCACCTGCACGCACGTGGCCGTCCTGCAGACCGGGTCGCTCGTCGCCACCGGGGAGCTGGGCACCCTGCTCGACGCCGGCACGGCCGGGCTCGTCGTCGCCACGCCGGACGTCGACCTCGCCCTGCGCATCCTGCGCGCCGCCGGGGTCACGGCCTACCGCGCGGAGGGGTCGGAGCCCGCGGTGGTCGTGTCCGACGACGGGCCGCCCGCTCCGGAGGTCGTCGCGCTGCTGGTGCGCGCCGACGTCGCGGTGCACGAGGCCCGCCGCACGCGCGCCAACCTCGAGGAACTGTTCGCGCGGCTGACCGAGGAGACCACATGACCCCCGCCGAGGCGCTCTCTCCCGGCGTCGTGACCGCGGTGGTCGATCGCGACACCACACCCCGCAGCGCTCCGCTCGGACGGTTGCTCGGGGCGGAGCTGCGCTGGGTGCTCCGGCGCCCACGGACTCTCGTCATGCTCGGGGTGTTCGCCCTCGTCCCGGTGCTGATCGCGATCGGGGTGTCGGTCGCGAGCCGCAGGCCCGGCGGGGGCCTGATCGGCCAGATCGCCGGCAACGGCCTCGTGCTGCCGATCGCGGCCGTCACCCTGTCGCTGACGCTGCTGCTCCCGCTGGCCGTCACGATGGCCGCGGCCGACGCGATCGCCGGGGAGTCGGCCAGCGGCACCCTGCGGGGGCTGTTGATCTCGCCCGTCGGACGGCTGCGGCTGGTCGGCATGAAGGCGTTCGGCGTGCTCGTCGTCGCAGTCCTGGCAACGCTCGCGATCGCGGTGGTCGGCGTCGTCGCCGGTCTGGTGGTCGTCGGCGGTGCGGACGGGCAGCTCGTCACGCTGTCGGGAACGACGCTCGGGCTCGGCAGCGCGCTGGGGCGGGTGGCGCTCGTCGTCGTGTGGGCGGTGGTCCAGCTGGCCGCGGTGGGGGCGGTCGCGCTGGCGATCTCGGCGGTCACCGAGCACCCGCTCGTCGTCCTCGCCTCGGTGCTGGGCGGGCTGATCGTGTTCGGCGTGCTGGGCGCGATCCCGTCGCTCGACTGGCTGCAGCCCTATCTGCTGACGTCGGGCTGGGACGCGGGCGCCGACGCCCTCCGCGACCCCCTCCCGCTGGGCGGCCTGCTGCAGAGCACGTGGCGCGCTCTCTGCTACCTCGCGGTGGGCCTCGGCCTGACGACCTACCAGATGCTCCGCCGCGACGCCTGACCCACCTCGCGAGGCGACACGCCCGCGGACGTGGTCGTGTCGACCCGCGGCCGCGGGGTGAGCAGGATGGGGTCCATGGCTGCCTTGCTGGACGACGACGCCGTCACCACCGCGCTGCGTGACCTGCCCGGCTGGGAACGGGACGGGGACGCGCTCGTGCTCACCGCGTCGCTGCCCTCCTTCCCCGCAGCGATCGCGGTGGTGGACCGCGTCGCGGAGGTCGCCGAGGAGCGCGACCACCACCCGGACATCGACATCCGCTGGCGCACGCTCACGTTCCGCTGCTCCACCCACTCGAAGGGCGGCATCACCGACCTGGACACCGCCCTGGCCGCGACCATCTCCGCGCTCGTGGGGTCCGCGACCAGCTGAACCACGCCCCGCGTGCCGTTTCCTCACGACGAGGGACGAGGAGGGCGCACTGCTACAGTCGCGCCCGTGCAGCGCCAGTACCGGTTCACGTTCCCGGCCCACGGGTCGGTGGACGGCCCGCTGAGCTGATCCCCCACACCCCGAGCCGGAACCCCGTGAGCCGGCTCGTGGATCTCGACGCGGCGGTTCGCCCCGAAGAAAGGCCCCCGTCATGTCCCCGATGTCCTCGACGGCACTCGACCAGCAGCGCACGTCGCGGGTCAGCCCGCTGACGAGCCCCGATCGGCTGCGCCGGGAGTTCCCGGTGAACGGCCGTGTCGCCGACATCGTGGCGTGCTCGCGTCGGGACGTGGTCGACGTCCTCAACGGACGGGACGACCGGCTTGTCGTCGTGGTCGGCCCCTGCTCGATCCACGACCCCGCGGCGGCGCTCGACTACGCCCACCGCCTCGCCGCCCACGCCGACCTGCTCGCCGGCGAGCTCCGCATCGTGATGCGCGCGTACTTCGAGAAGCCGCGGTCCACGGTGGGCTGGAAGGGCCTGATCAACGACCCCGGCCTCGACGGCTCGTTCGACGTCAACGGCGGCCTCCGCACGGCCCGCGGCCTCCTGCTCGACATCATCGGGATGGGTCTGCCGGTCGGGTGCGAGTTCCTCGACCCGATCACCCCGCAGTACCTCGCCGACGTCGTCACGTGGGGCTCCATCGGCGCCCGCACGGCCGCCAGCCAGGTGCACCGCCAGCTCGTCAGCGGGCTGTCCATGCCGGTCGGCATCAAGAACTCCACCGACGGCGACGTCCAGGTCGCGGTCGACGGCGTGGGCGCCTCCCGGGCCGGCCATGTCTTCATGGGCATCGACGAGGACGGCGTCGCCGCGCTCATCACCACCGACGGGAACCCGGACGCGCACGTCATCCTGCGCGGCGGGTCCGCCGGCCCGAACTACGACGCCGCCTCGGTCGGCTCGGCGCAGCGGGCGCTGCGGAAGGCGGGCCTGCCCGGCCGCGTGATCATCGATGCGAGCCACGGCAACAGCGGCAAGGACCACATCCGGCAGGCCGGCGTCGTCCGCGAGATCGCGTCGCGGATCGCCGCCGACGAGCGGGGGGTCGCCGGCGTGATGCTGGAGAGCTTCATCGCCGCCGGGCGCCAGGAGATCGGTGCATCGATGACCTACGGCCAGAGCGTCACCGACGCGTGCATGGACTGGAACACCACCGCCGCGCTCCTCGACGAGCTCGCCGGCGCCGTCGCGGCCCGCCGCTCGCTCACCTACGGCGGATGGCAACTCAACGCCTGAAACCCGGGCCCACTTCCGGGAACCATCCGGGTCGTGCGAGAGTTTCACTGGTCGGTCGTAGTTTTCGGTGTCGTGTACTGCACGCTCGCCAGAACGGGGCGGCCGGGGACCGCACGGTGCGGGCCCCATCACCACCTGCAGGGAGCAGTTGCATGGCACAGGGAACCGTGAAGTGGTTCAACGGGGAAAAGGGCTACGGCTTCATCTCCGTCGACGGGGGCGGCGCTGACGTCTTCGTCCACTACTCCGAGATCGACGGCAGCGGCTTCCGCAGCCTCGACGAGGGGCAGCGTGTGGAGTTCGAGATCGGCCAGGGCCAGAAGGGCCCGCAGGCCCAGGGCGTGCGCGTCGTCTGATCGACGCGCCACGACACGGAGCCCGTCTCCCCTCTGGGAGGCGGGCTCCTGCCGTTTCCGCTTCACGATGCGTGATCGGATCCGCCAAACGAGCTACACGACGTGACGCCTGCGCTCCCCGCGCGTTGGACGAAGTACGCAGGCGTTGCAGCTGGTGGCACGGAGGGCACTCCACCACGCGACGCCCGCCGTGGAATGGTCCCGGACCGGTGCATCGCCCTTCTCGTCATCCCTCCGATGCGAGAGCGTTCCCGGTCCGGGATCGACACTCCCCGGCCGCACGTGGTGTGAGCGCGGCCCGATCGGGTATCCGCGAGTCCGTGCGGCGCGGGCAACGGTGCTCCTCGCTGCCAGGGGAGGCCGTCATGTCACCGTTCACGCACCTTCAGCTCTACGTCGAGAAGCCCGCGACCGCGCTGCGCGTCATCACCGCCGCAGGGCGGCTGGACGTCGCCGGAGCCGTACGCGTCGTGCGGCTCGCCGAGGCCCAGCTGGACCTGGCCGCCGCGGGGCACGGGGCGCTCACCCACCTGGTCGTGGACCTCTCCGGGGTCACGAGTTTCGAGGCGGGCGCGGTCGAGACGCTCCGGCATCTGCGACACGGCTGCGCCACCGCAGGCGCGCAGGTCCACCTCGCCGGATGCGCCGGCCGGCTGCTCCTGCTGCCGCTGCGGGTGCGACAGGTGCTGACGGAGTTCAGCACCTACCCGACGCTGGAGGTCGCGCTTGCCGCCCTCGTGCCGGACGGCGGGACACCGGACGAGCACAGCGCGCGGCCCGGCAGATCCGCACTCCATGGGGTGTAATCACCCTCTGCCGTCCGATGGGCGGTCGTCGCACCCGTCGTGGAGCCCGTCATGACCGCAGTCCCCAGGCCGTCCGACGGTCCGGACGACCACCCGGACAGACCACGGCTCGGCAGGCCGGGCCGTCCCATGGACCACCGCTCGCCGTTCTTCATCGGGATGGCGGGATCCGCCGGGGTGGCGGTCACGGCGCTGCTGGCCACGCTCGTGGTCACGGTGCACCAGACGCTGGTACTGATCGGGCTGGCGCTGTTCATCGCCATCGGGCTGGAGCCCGCCGTCGAGGCGCTGGCCCGGCGGGGGCTGCCGCGGTGGACGGGCGTGCTGGCGGTGGTGGTCGTCGGCCTCGGTCTCGTCGGGGGCGTTCTCGCCGCGGCGATCCCGCAGCTGGCCGCACAGGCCGCCCAGTTCGCGGTGCAGGTCCCCGCCTACCTCCAGACGCTGCAGGACCGCAGCACCACCATCGGCTCGCTGAACCAGCGCTTCCACATCGTCGAGGGCCTCCAGCAGACCGTCACCGGCGGGGGCAACCTCCTGGGCGGCCTCCTCGGCGCCGGCGCCTACGTGCTCAGCGTGCTGTACAGCACGCTGATCGTCCTGGTGCTCACCATCTACTTCCTCGCCGACATGCCCCGCCTCCGGCGCGGCCTCTACCGTCTCGTGCCGCGCACCCGTCGCCACCGCGTGGTGGTCATCACCGACGAGGCATTCGCCAAGATCGGCGCATACGTGCTGGGCATCATCGTGCTGTGCGTGATCGCCGGCACGTCCGCGCTGGTGTGGATGCTGATCCTCGGCATCCCGTACCCGCTGCTGCTCGCGCTGCTCGTGATGCTGCTCGACGTCATCCCTGTGGTCGGCACGTCCCTCGCGGGCGTCATCGTCACGCTGGTGGCGTTCACCGTGTCGGTGCCGGCGGGGATCGCGACCGCCGGCTACTTCGTCGCCTACCGGCTGATCGAGGACTACGTCCTGACGCCCCGCATCGTGGGGCGCGCGGTCGAGGTCCCGCCCCTGCTGACGATCGTGGCGCTGCTGCTCGGGGCGGTGCTGCTGGGCGTCGTCGGCGCGGTGATCGCCATCCCGGTCGCCGCCGCCGTGCTCGTCGTCGTGCGGGAGGTGCTCATCCCGCGGCTCGACTCGTCCTGACCAGCGCCGGCCGCACATCTGAGCGGTGTCGGTCCCGGGAACGGCCTCCCGCGGACCCGGATGACTTGCCCGCGGATCTACTATCGTGGAAAGTCATCTCTCATCGTCAAGGGAAGGTGGTGTGATGGACGGGATCGCCGACATCGGAGGTACCGACGGCTGGGGCGCCGTCCACGCCCCGGACCCGCAGGAACCGGTCTTCGCCGAGCCCTGGGAGGGCCGGGCCTTCGCCCTCACCCTGCT
>NZ_JAOPWR010000239.1 GCF_025965585.1 Pseudonocardia sp. | reverse complement strand
CCCGTTCAGCCACCAACAGCGGGGTGCCGCCAGCGTTGGAGATGTCGTCCACCAGCCGGCCCAGCTCCGGTGCCGGGGCCCCGCCGTTGTCCCGCACCCACTCCCGGACCGCGTTGGCCGCGCCCTTGCGCACCTGGTGGTGATCGGCCAGGTCCACCCCGCTCATCCTGGTCTGCGCGGTGAACTCGACGAACGCCGCACCGGTGAGCTCGCCCTGGTGGCGTTCCCGCAGACCGTAGACGGACTTGGCGAGCACCACGATGCTGCGCCCCTCCGGGGTCTCATCGGCCAGGCTCGCCAGCTGCGCGGCGTCGGCGAGCGCATCGGCGTCCACCCCGGACACCGGGACGAACTCGCTGGCCTGCCGGTTGCCGAGGGTGATGGTGCCGGTCTTGTCCAACAGCAGCGTGTTGACGTCACCGGCGGCCTCGACGGCCCTTCCCGACATCGCCAGGACGTTGCGTTGCACCAGCCGGTCCATGCCGGCGATGCCGATCGCGGACAGCAGCGCGCCGATGGTGGTGGGGATCAGCGCAACGAGCAGCGCGACCAGCACGACGATGCTCTGCTCGGCGCCGGAGTAGATCGCCATCGGCTGCAGCGTGACGACGGCGAGCAGGAAGATGATCGTCAGCGAGGCCAGCAGGATGTTCAGCGCGATCTCGTTGGGGGTCTTCTGTCGTGACGCCCCCTCGACCAGGGCGATCATCCGGTCGATGAACGTCTCGCCCGGCTTGGAGGTGATCCTGACGATGATCCGGTCGGACAGCACCTTGGTGCCACCGGTCACCGCGCTGCGGTCGCCGCCGGACTCGCGGATCACCGGGGCGGATTCGCCGGTGATGGCCGACTCGTCGACGCTGGCGATGCCGTCGATGACGTCACCGTCACCGGGGATGGTCTGGCCGGCCTCGACGACGACGTGGTCACCCAGCCGCAGCGACGCACCGGGCACCTCCTCCTCCGGTACCGCTCTGCCGGCCTTGCCGTCGCGGGCGGGATCCCAGTCGACCAGGCGCCGGGCCATGGTCTCGCGCTTGGTGCGCCGCAGGGTCTCGGCCTGAGCTTTCCCCCGGCCCTCGGCGACCGCCTCGGCGAGGTTGGCGAACACGGCCGTCAGCCACAGCCAGACGGTGATCACCCAGGAGAACACGCTGGGCGTGGTGATCGCGGAGATCGTGGTCAGGACGGCGCCGACCTCGACGACGAACATCACCGGGTTGCGCATCTGCACCCGCGGATCGAGCTTGCGCAACGAGTCCGGGACGGCGGCCAGCAACAACCGCGGTTCCAGGAGACCGGCCGAGACCCGGCCGGGGGCGGGGCCGCTCCCACGGGTGCGGCGGGGAGGTGTGGGTTCGGTGGCCCGGTCCGGGCCACCGGTGGTGGTCAGTGACATCACGCCAACCCTTCAGCGATCGGGCCCAGCGCCAGGGCCGGGAAGTAGGTGAGACCCACGACGATCAGGACCACGCCGACCAACATCACCGCGAACAGCGGGCGATGCGTGGTCAACGTGCCCACCGATGCCGGTACGGGTTTCTGCTGGGCCAGCGACCCGGCCAGGGCCAGCACGAAGATCATGGGTACGAATCGGCTGAGTATCATCACGATGCCGAGCGCGGTGTTGTACCAGGCGGTGTTCACGCTCAGCCCGGCGAACGCCGATCCGTTGTTGTTGGCCGTCGAGGTGAAGGCGTAGAGGACCTCGCTCAGGCCGTGCGCTCCCGGGTTCAGGATCGCCGCTCTCTCACCGCGCAGGGAAATGGCGAGCGCGGTCCCGACCAGTGCGAGCGCCGGGGTGGCCAGTATGTAGATGGAGGCCAGTTTGATCTCGCGTGCCTGAATCTTCTTCGTGAGGTATTCCGGGGTGCGCCCGACCATCAGCCCAGCCACGAAGACGGTGACGACTGCGAGGATCAGAATTCCGTACAAACCGGATCCCGTGCCCCCGGGCGCGATCTCGCCGAGCATCATGTCGAACAGCGCCACACCGCCACCGAGCGGGGTCAGCGAGTCGTGCGCGGAGTTGACCGCTCCCGTGGAGGTCAAGGTCGTGGAGGACGCGAACAGCGCCGACGCGGGTATCCCGAACCGGACCTCCTTGCCCTCCATCGCGGCGCCGGCGGCGAGGGCCGCGGGGCTTTTCGTGCCCGACTCGAAGTAGCTGAGCAGGGACGCGGACGCGACCCAGAGGATCCCCATCACGCCGACGATCGCGTAGCCCTGCCGGTTGTCACCGACCATCTTGCCGAAGGTCCGCGGCAGCGCGAAGCTGATCACCAGCAGCAGATAGATCTCGAACAGGTTGGTGAACGGGTTCGGGTTCTCGAACGGATGCGCGGAGTTGGCGTTGTAGAAGCCTCCACCGTTTGTGCCCAACTCCTTGATCGCCTCCTGGGAGGCGACCGGCCCGCCGGGGATGGCCTGGTGAATCCCGGCCAACGTGGTCACGTCCTGCGTGCCCGCGAAGTTCTGCACCACCCCACCGGCCAGCAGGACCACCGCGGACACGACCGCGATGGGCAGCAACAGCCGGAACACGCAGCGGACGAGGTCGACCCAGAAGTTCCCCAAGCGATCGGTGCGCGCTCGGGTGAACCCGCGGATCAGGGCGATCACCACGATGATGCCGACGGCGGCGGAGGCGAAGTTCTGGACCGCCAACCCGGCCATCTGCACCAGGTAGCCCATCGTCGACTCACCCGAGTAGGACTGCCAGTTCGTGTTCGTGATGAACGACGCGGCGGTGTTGAACGACTGGTCCGGGGTGACCGGACCGAACCCGAGCGACAACAGCAGATGATCCTGCAGTCGCTGGAAGGCGTAGAGGAACAACACCGACACGGCCGAGAACGCCAGCACTCCGCGCGCGTAGACCGACCACCTCTGGTCCGCCTCGGGATCCACGCCGATCAGCCGGTACAACACCCGCTCCACCCGCAGGTGCTTCTCGGAGGTGAACGTCGCCGCCATGTAGTTGCCCAGCGGGCGATAGGAGAGGGCAAGGGCCAGAACCAGGAGCCCGGCCTGTAGCCAACCCGCCGCCGCTGTACTCATCAGAACTTCTCCGGTCGAAGCAGCGCCACCACGAGATAGCTCACCAGCAAAACCGCCACCACCAGACCGACGATGTTGTCGACGTTCACAGCCGTTCCACCCCTCGCAGAATCAGCGCCAGCAATGCGAACAAGCCGATGATCAGCACGGTAAAGATCAGATCTGCCACCGTGGCTCCTGTCCTTCGACCCACATCTGATCCGCGCAGCGGAAGCCCGGACGGCGTCCTGGCTGCGGTGAGTACAGACCAGTCGGGCGCTCGCGGCGAGAGTCGAAAGGCGGTCTTAACGCCACCCCATCGGCGCCTTGATGGTTTTCTGACGACTACCGGCCACATCACGATCATCCCGAGCCGATGGTGGATCAACGCGGTGACGCCGGCCGGAACCGGCGCGGACACACGCATCAGGATTCCGTTAAGGCGCGCATCCGCCGGGCGGCGTGGACCATACGGTCGGTCGTCAACTCGAGGCGGTGCTGCCACCTCGACCGGTCTGCGGATGGATCTTCGATGTTGGTGCCCCGCTCCGGACCGCACGGCCTGGGCCCCGGGACGTCCGGGACGCCGACCTGCCCCGGATCGCCCCGGCTGCCGCTGGAGCCGGCGTTCCTGCTGGGGTTCGCATCGGCCGTCGCCGCCACGGCGCTCTGGTGGCTGCTGGGCGCGGGCACGATGCCCTCGCTGGGGCCGGCGGCGGTCGCAGTGGACGCCGGGATCGTCGGGGCGTTCAGCAGTGTGCCCGGTGCGGCGGCCGTGGCCGTGATCTGCTGGATGTTCTACGCCGGTTTCGTCCGGG
>NZ_JAOPWR010000189.1 GCF_025965585.1 Pseudonocardia sp. | reverse complement strand
CCGGCCGGCGCCGGGCAGACCGTGAAGGCCGCGAACCAGCTGATCGTCGCCGGGAACATCCAGCTCGTCGCCGAGGCGCTGGTCTTCCTGGAGGCGCACGGCGTCGACACCGAGTCCGCGCTCGCGGTCCTCGGCGGCGGGCTCGCCGGCAGCGCCGTCCTCGACCGCAAGGGCGCGACGATGCGCGCCCGCACGTTCGCGCCGGGCTTCCGGATCGACCTGCACCACAAGGACCTCGGCATCGTCACCGCCGCCGCCCGCGCGGCCGGCGTCGCGATCCCGCTGGGTGCGCACGTCGCCCAGCTCGTCGGGTCGCTGCGCGCGCAGGGCCGCGGCGGGCTCGACCACAGCGCCCTGCTGATGCAGGTCGACCAGCTGTCCGGGAAGGGACCCACGACATGACCCGCATGCGCGCCGTCGACGCCGCCGTCGCCATCCTCAGGGCCGAGGGGGTGACCCACGTCTTCGGCCTGCCCGGCGCCGCGATCAACCCGTTCTACGACGCGATGCGGCGCGACGGCGGCCTGCAGCACGTCCTCGCCCGGCACGTCGAGGGCGCCTCGCACATGGCCGAGGGGTACACGCGCACGGCGCCCGGCAACATCGGCGTCTGCGTCGGGACCTCCGGCCCCGCGGGCACGGACATGATCACCGGGCTGTACTCCGCCATGGCCGACTCGATCCCGATCCTCGCGATCACCGGGCAGGCCCCCGTCGCGAAGCTGCACAAGGAGGACTTCCAGGCGGTCGACATCGCCGCGATCGCCGCCCCCGTCACCAAGCTGGCGATGACGGTGCGCGAGCCCGCGCAGGTCCCCGGCGCGTTGGCACAGGCCTTCCACCTGATGCGCTCCGGGCGGCCCGGACCAGTGCTGCTCGACCTGCCGATCGACGTCCAGCAGGCCGAGATCGAGTTCGACGCGCAGACCTACGCGCCACTGCCGATCCACCGCCCAGCCGCGACCCGGGCCCAGGTGGAGAAGGTGCTCGACCTGCTCGCCGGGGCCGAGCGCCCGGTGATCGTCGCGGGCGGCGGGATCGTCAACGCCGACGCCTGCGCCGAGCTGGTGGAGCTCGCCGAGCTGCTCGACGTCCCGGTCATCCCGACGCTCATGGGCTGGGGCGCCATCCCGGACGACCACCCCCTCATGGCGGGCATGGCCGGCCTGCAGACCGCGCACCGCTACGGCAACGCGACCCTGCTGGCGTCGGACCTGGTGCTGGGCATCGGCAACCGGTGGGCCAACCGGCACACCGGGGGCCTGGACGTGTACCGGCGCGGGCGGACCTTCGTGCACGTCGACGTCGAGCCCACGCAGATCGGCCGGGTGTTCGCGCCGGACTACGGCGTGGCCTCCGACGCGGGTGCGTTCCTCCGCCGGATGCTCGAGGCGGGCCGCGAGCGCGAGCTGCCCGGTCGCGCGGAGTGGGTGCGGGAGTGCGTGGGGCGCAAGGGGTCGATGCAACGCCGGACGCACTTCGACGACGTCCCGATCAAGCCGCACCGGGTCTACGAGGAGATGAACCGGGCGTTCGGGCCGGACACCCGTTACGTCAGCACGATCGGGCTGTCGCAGATCGCGGGCGCGCAGTTCCTGCACGTCCAGCGACCCCGGCACTGGATCAACTGCGGGCAGGCCGGCCCGCTCGGCTGGACCGTCCCCGCCGCGCTCGGCGTGCGGGTCGCGGATCCCGACGCGACGGTCGTCGCCCTGTCCGGCGACTACGACTTCCAGTTCATGATCGAGGAGCTGGCGGTCGGGGCGCAGTTCAACCTGCCCTACATCCACGTCGTCGTGAACAACTCCTACCTGGGGCTGATCCGGCAGGCGCAACGCGGGCTCGACATGGACTACTGCGTGCAGCTCGGCTTCGACAACATCAACTCGCCGGAGCTGGGCAAGTACGGCGTCGACCACGTCAAGGTCGCGGAGGGGCTGGGCTGCACCGCCCTGCGCGTCACCGATCCGCGGGACCTGCCGGGGGCCTTCGCGCGGGCGAAGGAACTCGTCCGGCTGCACCGGGTCCCGGTCGTCGTCGAGGTGGTGCTGGAGCGGATCACGAACATCGCGATGGGCCAGGAGATCGACGCGGTCACGGAGTTCGAGGAGCTCGCGACGACCGCCGAGGACGCGCCGACTGCCACGATCCCGATCGGAGCAGGCCCGATCCGATGAGTGGCCATGTGCTGGTCGCGCCCGACAAGTTCAAGGGCTCGCTCACGGCGCCCGAGGTCGCGTCCCACCTGGCCGCCGGCCTGCGGGGAGCGGGCCACCGGGCCGTCGAGCTGCCGGTGGCTGATGGCGGCGAGGGCGCCCTCGACGCGGCCCTGGCCGCCGGGTTCCGCCGCCCGGTCACGGTGACGGGGCCGACCGGGAAGCCGGTCGACGCCGCCATCGCGCTCCGCGACGGCACGGCGGTGGTCGAGCTGGCGACGGCGTCGGGCCTGGCGCAGCTGCCGGACGGCCCGGAACCGATGCGGGCGAGCAGCCGCGGCACCGGCGAGCTCGTGGCGGCCGCGCTCGACGCGGGGGCCCGTCGGATCGTGCTCGGCGTCGGTGGCAGCGCGGGCACGGACGGCGGTACCGGCCTGCTCATCGCGGATCACCGACGCGTCGGGCCGCGAGCTGCCCGACGGCGGCGGTGCCCTGGCCTGGGCGGACGGGGTGGACCTTGGCGCCCTGGACCCACGGCTCGGCGACGTCGGGATCGTTCTGGCCTCCGATGTGGACAACCCGCTGCTCGGGCCGGCCGGGGCCGCAGCTGTCTACGGCCCGCAGAAGGTGGCGACACCCGAGGGTGTCGCCCTGCTCGACGCCGCGCTGGTCCGGTTCGCCGGGCTCGTCGCACCGGACGCGGCCACGCTTCCCGGTGCGGGAGCGGCGGGCGGCGTCGGTTTCGCCGCGCTCACGGTCCTCAGGGCGCGACGCCGCCGGGGGATCGAGGTGGTCCTGGAGCTGATCGGCTTCGCGGAGCGGCTGGCCGGCTCCTGCGGGAGGTCGGGCAGTCCCTGCTCTGACCGAGCCGACCAGGCGTCAGTGTGCCGGGGGAGTACCCGGGCAGGGCAGCCGCGAGAGGCTCAGCGACCCTGCCCAGCTCCACGGTCTGACCGTCACCGGCCAGGCCCCGGAGGCCTACAATGCCCGCCGCAGCCCGGCGTTACTCACACCCGCACCATGGGCTACTCGAGGCAACAGCCGCGGGCCTGACTTTCTCTGGCCGGCAACCGCGTCGAGTAGCCGGCGCGCTTGCTCCGCTCGCGGCTGCCCGCTCGGCGCGCGGTCACGTACATCGGCGATGAGCGATGAGCGGTGAGGCTGCACGCGACCTCGGGGAAGTAACTCAGAGGGGATGGCGATGACAACTGATCGCCATCCCCCGAGATCCTCTTCCGGCTGGACGCCCGGCACCGCCTCGCAGTCCTTCACAGGGACGACCGGCCGGCGCCTGTTGTCACGCCGGGTGGGAGCGGGAGCCGACACCGCTGGCGGCGCGCGGCTGCTGCCGCCGTTTCCGGTAGTCGATCCGACCCGCCGTCAGTCCTGGTGTCCAGCCGCCTTCTCCAGCGGTCTCGATCCCACGTGGTTGAAGAGGATGTTGAGCGTTATCGCCACGACGGCGGTGACGACGATCCCGCTGCCGAGCACCATCTGCAGCTCGTCCGGGAAGCTCTGGAAGAACTTCGGCTGGGCGGCGGGAATGCTGCCTGCACCGAAGCTGACGGCGATGGTGATGAGGTTGCCGTCCTTCGTGAGGTCGGCTCGCGACAGGGTCTGGACGCCGATCGTGGCGATGATGCCGAACAGCACGAGCAGTGCGGCACCCACCGCGGGCTTCGGCAGGGCCGCCGCGACCGCCGCCACCTTGGGGAGGCAGGCGAGCAGCAGCATGAACACCCCGGCCGTGGCGCACACCCACCGGCTCCTGACGTTGCTCGCCCTCACCAGCCCGACGTTCCCGGTGAACGTCGTGGGCGGGATGGAGTTGAAGACGCCGCCGATCACCGTCGCCAACCCTTCGCCGAGCACACCCCTGCTGATGTCCCGGCTCCCGGGAGCTCGTCCGACGATCTCGCCCACTGCGAAGAAGCTGGCCGTGCTCTCGACGGCGATGATCAGCATGGCGATGCTCATGACGATGATCGCGGACACGTCGAACCTCGGCCAACCGAAGTGGAACGGACCGATGACGTCGAACCAGCCGGCTGCGGCGGCACCGCTGAAGTCGACGACGCCGAGGACCACGCCGAGCGCGCCTCCGACGACGAGCCCGAGCAGCATGGCGATGTTCCTGAGCAGACCCGTGGAGAGCCGGTAGAGGACGACGACGGTGAGCAGGGTCGCGCCGGCAATGACGAGGTTCTCCGGGCTGCCGAACGTGGGAGCGCCGGGATCGCCTCCGCCGGCGAGCGACACACCGTAGGGGAGGATCGAGAAGCCGACCATGGTAATGATCGCGCCCGTCACCACGGGAGGGAAGAACCGCAACAGCCTGCCGTACAGCGGGGCGATCGCGAAGAGGAAGAGCCCGGCGACGATCACCGCGCCGTAGATCGTCAGGAGGCCCCCGACACCGCCCCCCTGCGCGTTCCCGATGGCGATCGTCGGACCCAGCGCGACGGCGGATCCCCCCAGCACGAGTGGGTATCGGATCCCGATCCGCCAGGGTCCGATCGACTGGATCAGGGTGCCGATGCCGCCGGCGAACACCACCGCGCTGAGCAGGACTGCGGTCTCCCGTTCCGACAACCCGATGCCGGCGGCGATGATGGCCGGGAGCACCACGATCGTCGCGTAGAACGTCAAGAGGTGCTGCATCCCGTAGAGCAGCAGTCGCCCCTTGGGTAACATCTCGTCGACCGGGTGAGCACCGGGATCCGCCGCGGAGGTCGTTCTACTGCTCGATTCGGGCATCGTTCCATCTCCCTTGATGGTTTGCCTTGTCCGTTGTTCGGCACTTGCGGGTCAGGCTCGGGTAATGCCCAGCAGGCCGGCGCGACCCGGAAGAGCCCGCGCTGGGTGAGGTGGACGCCCTTCGGGCGGCCGGTCGTACCCGCCGTGGTCCGTGCGTCGACTTGCCCTACCGCGGGGACAGCACGACGGGCACCTCCGGCGTCGTGGCGACGTAGGCGTTGTTGCCCCGGGTGACCGGGGCAGCGAGTTCAGCCGTGGGGAAGCGGGTCAGCAGGGCGTCGAGGACCTCCTGGGCCTCGATCTTCGCGAGGTGCATGCCGATGCACGCGTAGGCGCCTCCGCCGAAGGTCAGCAGCTGAGGCGGGGACTCCCGGTCGAGGTCGAAGGCGTGCGGGTCGGGCGCCCTGGCCGGGTCGCGGTGGCCGGCCGGGACCACGACGTTCACGGCCCCTCCGGCCGGAACCGGGTGCCCCAGGAGTTCCGTGGTGCCGGTCGCGATCCGCGTGACGACCCGGACGCGGGCCTCGAAGCGCACGCCCTCGTCGACCGCTCGCGGCACGAGCGAGCGGTCGTCGACGAGCCTGCGCCACACATCGGGGCGCTCCAGCAATGCGGCGACCACGAGACCCATCTGGTGGGCGGTGTTGTCCGTGCTCGCCTCCACCAGCGTGCTCGCCTCGTCGACGAGTTCGTCCTCGGTCAACTCCCCGGCGCGCTGCAACCGGATCAGCGAGGAGAGGATGTCGTCACCGAGGGCGGTGCGCCGTTCGGCGATGCGCTCACGCACGTAGGGCAACAGTTCCGCGTATCCGGCCTCGATGGAGTCCTTCATCGACGGGTCGCGCTCGAAGATCGCGAGGACCTGGTCGGACACCCTCGACACGAACGGCGCGTCCTCCCGCGGCGCGGCGACCAGCATGCAGTACACCTCTGCGGGAACCCGGTTGAACAGCGCTGTGAAGAGGTTCGCCGGCTGGGTCGGGTCCACCTCGTCGAGGAGCGTGTCGACGATGGTGCGGATCTGTGCCCGCAGCGACTCCGTCCGTGCTGGTGCGAAGTACCGCGCCAACGGCAGCCTGAGCCGCAGGTGCTGTTCGCCCTTCTGGGACAGGAGCATCCGCTGCTTGTACTCGCGGGCCGGGCCCGAAGTGATGCCGACGGCGTCCACGATGGTCATGTGGTCCCGCGCATAGCGCCGGTCGCGCAGCACCGCCAGGCCCGTCGCATGGTCCAGGACCTCCAGGCCCCGATCGCTCTCGGCGAGCGGCGACGCGCCACGGAGTGCGTCCAGCATGGGGTAGGGATCGCCGGCCCACGACGGGTCGGCGAGGTCCAGCCGCGGCAGGTTCGGGGAAACGGCGGAGGCAGCACCACCCTGAGCTGCGGCGGTCATCGCGACTCCTTCAGCGAGATCGCCCCAACGGGGCAGCTGTCCATCGCCTCCTGCACCGCACCGTCGTCTGGTCCGACGTCATGCTTGAGGACGACCAGCGTGCCGTCGTCGGACAGCTGGAAGTGTTCCGGCGAGGTGATGGCGCACATTCCGTTGCCGACGCAGCGTGTCATGTCGACGTGCAGATGCATCTGATCTCCGTTCAGTGGGAGTGCGAAGGTGTGAGGTCGCTGATGGCGGCCTCGAATGCGGCCCAGTCCGAGGTCTGGGCGAGGAGTGCTCGCAGCCGGAGGAACCGCGGGGTCGCGTCCAGGGCGGCGACGCCTGTGACGGAGCCCGGCGTGCCGATGAGCCCGATCGCACTCGTCTCTGGTCCGGGTACCCGCCAACCTCGTGCGATGCTCGCCGATGCGAAGGTCCCCGCTGCCTGCAGGCGTGAGCCGTACTGGTCGGACCAGGCGTAGGGAATGCTGTCGTGCGTCGCCCTCCCGGTGACGACGTCGCGAGCGACCGTGCGCGCCTGTTCGACCGCGTTGGTCCAGTGCTCGACGCGCTGCAACTGCCCGTACCGGGAACTCCACCAGCGCGCCACGTCGCCCGCTGCGTGGACGCGCTCGGCTGCGCGCAGGGATGCGTCGCAGACGATGCCGTCGTCGAGGGTGATGCCACTGTCTTCGAGCCAGCTCGTCGCGGGACGTGAACCGATGGCGAGGACGACGACGTCGCCGAGGACGATGTCGCCGTCGTCCAGGAGGACGCCCCGCGCGCGCTTCTCCCCGACGACGGCGACCGCTCGACTACCGCAGTGAACCGCGACGCCGTTGTCCCGATGGAGCTGCGCGTAGATCGAGGAGATCGCCGGCCCGTAGCCGGCGAGAAGCTGCGCACGAGGTTCCAGGAGGGTGACGTCCAGTCCGAGTGTGCGGCAGCTCGCGGCGATCTCGCACCCGAGGAAGCGCGCGCCGACGACGACCACCCGAGGACGCTCCACCTGGGTGAGGCTCGCCCGCAGGCGGATCGCATCGTTCCTGGTGCGCAGCGTGTGGGCCCCGGGCAGGTCGGCGCCCGGTAGCGTGCGGGGAACGGAGCCGGTCGCCACCACGAGTTCGTCGAAGCCCACTGTCGCGCCACGATCGGTGTGCAGCTGCCGGGCCGGCAGGTCGAGATGCTCGGCTCGCTCGCCGAGGCGCAGCTGCACGCCGAGCCGGTGCAGGTCCTGCGCGTTCCGCAGCTCCGTCGCCGCGGGTTCCACGTGCCCGCGCAGCACTTCCTTCGACAGCGGTGGCCGGTCGTACGGCAGGTGCGTCTCGTCGCCGAGCAGGGTGAGCTCGCCGTCGAACCCGTTTCGCCGCAGCGCCTCGACCGTGCGCACGCCTGCGAGCGAGGCGCCGACGACCACGAGATGACAAGTCCGCACCCGATCTCCAAGATTTTGTTGTTGGAGGAGACTCTGACAATAAAATCTGAGCCCGTAGGCTGGGAGGCTATGAGCCGACCGTGGGTGTGTCAAGAGAGGAATGCGCTGCCCGCGGAGAGTGCGGACGCGTGGTCGATGTCCGATCTGGACCGCGCTCTGATCGAGAGCCTGCAGCACGACGGCCGCGCCTCGGTCAGCCAACTGGCGCGGCTCGTCGGGGTCTCCGAAGCGCGCGTGCGCCCGAGGCTGGCTCGCCTGCTCGAGTCGAACGCCGTACGCGTCGCGGCGCTCGTCGATCCCGCCGCCCTCGGTCGACCGGTCGTCGCCATGCTCGGCATCCGCTGCGCGGCGGACGCTGAGGGGAAGGCCTCGCTGCACGGCGTCGCGACCCGCCTGGCCGCGCTGGAGGAGATGAACTGGATCGCCGAATGTGCCTCGACGTCGACCGTGCAAGCTCAGGTCAGCGTCGCGGAGAACGGTGAACTCCTCGATCTCGTCAACGCGTCGGTGCGCGCGGTGCCTGGTGTCGGCGAGGTACGCGCCACCACCATGCTGCGCGGCTCCGCCCTCGGCCCACGGGTCAGCGACAACCCGAACCGACCGGCACGCCCGCTGGAGTTCCTCGGTCACACGCGCGGCGGGAGGCTGCTCGATTCCGCAGATCGCGTCATCATGACCGCGTTGCAGAACGACGGCCGCATGTCGTTCACGCGGCTCGCCATGCTCTCCGGTCTCTCTGTGGCGGCAACCCGGCAACGTTTCCTGCGGCTGCAGCGCGACGGCATCGTGTCGGTGCGCGCGCTGGTGGAACCCGAACTGCTGGGCCGCACCGCGTGCGCCAGCGTGGAAGTCGCCATCGTGTCGGACAGCGCCACCACTTCTGCGACCATCGCGGAGATACCGGACGTGACGTACTCCCTCGAGGTCGCCGGTGGTTACGACCTGTTGGTGGAGCTCTGGTGCAGCACGGACGAAGTGCTTGAACAGCGGATCGGGCAGATCCTTACGGTCGACGGAGTGGTTTCGTGCCACGTGAACCGGTATTCCGCCATTGTGAAGCGACAACCCCAATTCTGATGGGCTACGCCGTGCCGTTGCGCATGGAAAGCCATCTCGGTGTCGATCCTGGGACTCGTGCAGCCTCACTTCGGCGTGGCCGGATTCCCGTCGCAGCCGCACGTGGAGTCCACCAGGCGAGCAGTTCACGAACTACCGGTAGCCGACCGACGCGGGCAACGGCACACCGTCGCCACGACCGGGCACTCGCCCGCTACCCACCGGCAGCGCCCGCCGGCCGGATCGCACCGCCCTACTCGCCCGCTCGCTCAACAGTGCGGGATCGTCGGGGAGCAGGGTGAGCAGGGTGAGCACGAGGGCCAACGGCGCGACCCGCCCGAGCGAGCGGAACAGCTGACGAGCCGTCCAGATTCCAGGCTTGCCTCGCATCGGTCGTACGTGGCGCGAAACAGCCCGAAGAAAGGTTGCGGCCACGGGCAGTGCGGACCCGACCACCGAGTAGTACTGCAACGGCACTCAGTCTGGTGGTCGTTGTCCGCGGCGTCGGTAGTGGCAGGTTCGCGCTTGGTGTTGTCGGTGTCGGCGCCAGTCTGACCAGGCCAGGATGTGTTCGACGCAGGCGGTCG
>NZ_JAOPWR010000101.1 GCF_025965585.1 Pseudonocardia sp. | reverse complement strand
GCGCTCCACCTCCCGGCGCGCGACCGCCGGATCGCCCCGCCCGGGCAGGTCCGACGCCACGCGGTGCAGGTGCTCCAGGTGCTCGAGCGCCTCGGCCCAATGCCGGACGGCCAGCGCCGCGGACGCCGCCCGCTGCCGCACCTCGGCCTCGGCGAGCACCGCGTCGATCTCGTCGGCCACCGCCCGCACCGGCGTGGCGCCGTCCGTCCCGGCCGACTCCGCGGCGTCCTCGACGTGGCCCCGCGCCTCCACCGGACGTCCGGCGCGAAGGGCGGCGCGGGCCCGCTTGAGCGCGTCCTCCCACGCGCGGTCCCGCCGGGGCGGCGGTGGGGGCGGCGGTGAGGGCTCCGGCGCGTCAGCCGTCTCGATCGGGGCCTGCAGCTCCGCGGCGAGCCCGGCGAGGACCGCGGTGGCACGGCGCCGGTCCAGCCCGAGCGCCACCGCCTCGTCCAGCAGGTGGGCGTGGTCGGCCGCGACGAGCCGGTCCTCCACCAGCACGGCGGCCCGCACCCGGGGACGGAGGTGCTCGGCGACGTCGACGGCGACGGAGTCCAGGTAGGCCTCGACGGCGGCGCGACCGGGTTCGAGGAGCTCGCCGACGTGCACCATCAGCTCGTCGACGACCGACCGGAGGCGCTCAGCGGGCAGCTCCCGGGCACGGGACCGCCAGGCGCCGGCGGCGGCCCGCACCTGCTCGTCCGACGCGCTGGGCTCCAGCCCCACCAGCGCGAGCAGGGTCGGCGGGGCCGTCACGTCGGTGAGCCGGCCGAACTCCGCGAGCAGCGCCCGGATCTGCCCGCGGCGCTCCGCATCGATCCCGGGCGGAACCGGGGCCGGCTCGACCACGCGGTGGCGGCGCAGCCGCGCGGCGACCTCGTCGGGGGTGAGCCCGACCAGCGCCCCGACCTCGTCCAGGCCGGCCATCTTGTCGCGCGGCACACCGCCGTACCGCTGGACGAGCCGGGAGATCGCGGCGTCCAGCAGCTCGAAACGGGCCGCGTCGCGCTGTTCCCGCGCGGCCCGCACGCGGGCGGCGGCGGTCCGGCGGCGTCCTGGGTCCAGCAGCTCGGCGCTGCGCTCGGCGTGCCCCGCCACCAGCACCGCGGCGAGGACGCGGTACTTGGGGTGGTCACGCTGTCGCTGCCAGAACCCCCACACCTCCTCGACACGCGCGGCCACGGCGGCGTCGTCGAGGTCGTCGTCGGGCGGGAGGTCGTAGAGCTCGAACGGGTCCGAGCCGGCGGGGCCGCCCCGCTTCTCGACGGCCGCGAGCACGCGCTTGCGGTAGCCGTTGGGGTCGAACGGCGCCATCTCGGTCATGACGGGTCACTCACGACGCCGCTCACTCACGACGCCGCATCCGTCCCAGCTGGTCGCGCTCACGCGCCACCTCCGCCTGCGACAGCGTGGCGCCGGTGGTGGCGACGAGGGTGAGCGGGATGCCGGCGTCCACGTGGAACGCGGTGACGTGCAGGACGCCGTCGAAGCCCATCTCGAACGTCACCCGCACCTCGCTGCCCTCGTCGTGACCGGGCGGGATGCCGCTGATCCCGCCGACGATGAGCACCTTCGCGTCCTCGGGCCGCGACGACTCCGCCTGCCCCTGCTGCTCCACCACCGTCAGCTGGATCTCGGTCTGGTCGGCGCGCATGGTGCCGTAGGAGCGGCTGGTGCGGATCGGGAGCCGGTCGTTGCGGTGCACCAGCCACGACGGCTCGAGGCGGCCGACCGCGGAGTTGACGGCGAGCACGCCGAACCCGCGGGAGACCACCGTGTCGACCTGGATCTCCACCGCCCGCCGGACCTGCGCGAGCGGCACGCCGAAGGCGTCGGCGACACGGCGGCAGGCGTCGTCGAGATCGGCGGGGGCGGCGTCCTCGAGCGGGGTGCCGTCGCGGAGGCGGCCGCGGGTGCGCAGGTCCGCCACCACCATCCGTTCGAGCTCCTTCTTCTCCCCGTAGAGCGCGGCGCCGCGGGCGACGGCCAGGTCGGGGTCGTGCAGGCGCGGGTCGAGGCCCAGCTCGCGCTGCAGCGCCTGCGCCACCGCCGGCATCCGCGACGCGCCGCCGACCAGCAGCACCCGGTCGACGCGCGGCACGCCCCGTCGCTCGGCCTCGGCGATACACGAGCGCGTGAGGTCGAGGGTGCGGCGCAGCAGGGGCGCCGTCATCTCGTCGACCTGCGCCCGGGTGAGCGTGACGGTGACGCTCGCGCCGTCGTGGGTGACGACGACGTCGGTGGCGTCGGCGTCGGTCAGCGCCCGCTTGGCCTGCTCTGCGGCGAGCACGAGGGCCTGGGAGCCCGCCGAGTCGTCGAGCGGGTCCTCGGCGTCCGGGTGCTCGGCGCAGAACCGGCGGGCCAGGTGCAGCGCCACGCGCTCGTCCCAGTCGGCGCCGCCGAGCTGGTGGTCGCCCTCCACGGCGAGCACGGAGATCCGGCGGTCCGCGAGCTCCATGACGGTGGCGTCGAAGGTGCCGCCGCCGAGGTCGTAGACGAGCACCGTCTCGCTCGGCGGAGCGGATGCGGAGCCGTCATCGGCAGAGTCGCTCTTGCCGAGGTCCGCGCTCCCGTCGAGGCGGCCGAAGCCGTACGCGAGCGCGGCGGCGATCGGCTCGGACAGCACGTCGAGGACATCGAGCCCCGCGTAGGCCCCGGCCAGGATCGTGGCGCGGCGCTCCTCGTCCCCGAAGTAGGCGGGCACCGTGATCACCGCGGCGGTGGGTTCCTCGCCCGTGGCGAACCGCGCGTCGGCGACGAGGCTGCCGAGGATCAGTGCCGACACCGCGGGCGCCGACCAGGACTTCCCGTGCGCGACGAACCGCCACTGCGCGTCGCCCATCCGCCGCTTGACCAGCGTGCAGACGCGCTCCGGATCCAGCCGTGCCTCACGCCGGGCCCCTTCCCCCACGACGTGCTCGCCCGGGGAGGCGAAGAGCACCACCGACGGCGTGGTCAGCTCACCGGACAGCCCGGCCAGCACCTCCGGCCGTCCGTCGGGGCCGGTGCGGGCGATGGCGGAGTTCGTGGTGCCGAGATCGATGCCGTGGACGGCCACGCCACGAGCCTAGCCAGTGGAGCACGGTTGCCGTGCCCGCAATGTCCGTAACTTCGCGGCCGCGGCGAGCGACAGACCGTGCGTGAACGATCACGCGCCGTCGGCGCCGACCGTGTTGTCCAAGGGCGCCAACGTCTCCCTGCTCCACCGTTCCGAGATCGAGCGGAGCCGGATGCAGGCGGTCGTGCGCTGGTCGGACCCCGACGGCGCGACCGACATCGACGTCTCGGCTCTGCTTCTCGGCAGTGATGGCCGGGTGCGCTCCGATGACGACTTCGTCTTCTACAACGCCCCCGCCGGGGGCGAGGGATCCGTGCGTCTGCTCGGCAAGCGAGTCGACGACAGCGCGGGCGAGGACCGTGTCGCGGTCGACCTGGAGTCCCTTCCCAGCGAGGTGGAGAGCATCGTGATCGCGGCGAGCCGCGACCCCGCGACCGGGGCAGGATTCGGCGACGTCGTCGATCTCGGCCTCGTCCTGCTGGACGCGGCGGGGCAGCCCACGGCGCGGTTCGACATCGGGGACGCCGGTACCGAGACGGCGATCGTGCTGGGCGAGCTCTACCTCCGCAACGAGGAGTGGAAGTTCCGGGCCGTCGGCCAGGGCT
Source organism: Pseudonocardia sp. (assembly GCF_025965585.1). GTDB lineage: Bacteria > Actinomycetota > Actinomycetes > Mycobacteriales > Pseudonocardiaceae > Pseudonocardia. Next base: position 14,701 of record NZ_JAOPWR010000101.1, on the reverse strand, counting down.
GGGAGTCCGGTCTCGCGGGCCTCGCCACCGACTACGGCATCACCGTCGACGACAGCGCGGACGACAGCGCGGACGACAGCGCGGCGACCTCGGGCACCTCGGCGGCCGGCGGCGGCTCGCCCACCGAGCCGACGGCCGAGATCGAGGGCGCCGGCACCGTCGAGGACGAGCCGGTCGTCGAGGCGGTCGTCGACGCGGTCGTCGAGGCGGTCGTCGAGGCGGGTGCCCCCGTGGGCTCCACCGATACGGACGCGCTGACACCTGCGGGGACCCCGTCAACCAGGCGGGCCCCGCGACCGGGCGTACGAACCAGGAAGCGCCGCACGACCGCCGCCACGTTGCCGCCGCTCACCCTCGCCGTCGACCCGAGCTGGCAGCCGGCACGCCTCTTCTCGATCTCGGGCGTCGGCAACGCCGAGGAACAGGAGAAGCGGGCCACCTCGACGCTGCTCTCGACGATGATGGCGGTACGCGACTTCGGGCGCGCGCTGGTCTCCCGGTTCGGCGGCCCCGCAGGAACCATCGAGACCTACCTCGAGGTGCCCTTCACCCTCGACGAGCGCACCGCCATTCCGGACGGGGTCATCCGTGTCGCGCGGGGCGGGCGCGTGTGGACGGCACTGCTGGAGGTGAAGACGGGCTCCAGCCCGCTGCGTCACGAACAGGTCGACCGGTACCTCGACCTCGCGCGCCAACAGGGCTACGACGCCGTGATCACGCTGTCCAACGACCTGGCTCCGGTGGGCGGCGTCCACCCCCTCACGGTCGACGGCCGGAAGCTGCGCAAGGTGGCGCTGCACCACATCTCCTGGTCGGAGGTGCTGCACGAGGCGCAGATGCAGCTCGCACATCGCGGGGTCGACGATCGGCTCCAGGCCTGGTTGCTGGCCGAGCTGATCCGGTACCTGGAGCACCCCCGGTCCGGAGCCGCGGTCTTCGACGACATGGGCGTCAACTGGGTGCCGGTGCGCGAAGCCGTGGCCGCGAGCACCCTACGGGCCGCCGACCGGAAGGTCGGTGCGGTGACGACGTCCTGGGAGAAGCTCGTCCGCCAGCTCGGGCTTCGCCTGACCAGCCAGCTCGGGGTGACCGTGAGCCCGGTCCTGCCCCGTGGTCCGGCCCGCGACCACACAGCCCGGGCCCAGGCCGCAGCGGTCCAGCTGGCCTCCGACGGCACGCTGAGCGCGGCACTGCGCATCCCCGGAGCCGCCGGGCCGCTGGGTGTGACGGCGGATCTGCGGACCGGCCACGTCCGGACGTCCGTGGAGGTCGACGCGCCGCGCGACGGCGGGAACACGCGACGCGTGAACTGGATACTCCGTCAACTCACCGACGCGCCGGACGCCCTCACCGTCGAGGTGCTCTTCGCCCGCCGGGAGCAGACCTCGTGCGAGCTGCTCAAGGACGCCCGGGAGAATCCCTCAGCGCTGCTGCCCGACCCCGGAGCCGAGGTGCGGGCGTTCCGCCTCACCATGGCCGCGCCGCTCGGCACCAAGCGCAACGGCATCCGGAAGGCCTTCATCCCGAGCGTGAACGACGCGGTGGACGCGTTCTACGCAGGGGTCGTGCAGGGGTTGCGCCCCGGGCCGCCCAAGCTCCCCACCGACGTCGCCGCGGACTCGATCGTGGCGGTGGCGCAAGGATGAGCCGTCAGGCGTCGACCTCGGCCATGACCTCGTCCGACACGTCGAAGTTGGCGTAGACGTTCTGCACCTCGTCGCTGTCCTCCAGCGCGTCGATGAGCCGGAACACCTTCTTGGCGCCCTCGGCGTCGAGCGGGACCGACATCGACGGGATGAAGTTCTGGTCGGCCGAGTCGTAGTCGATGCCGGCCTCCTGCAGCGCGGTGCGGACCGGGACGAGGTCGGTGGGCTCCGAGACCACCTCGAAGCTCTCGCCGAGGTCGTTGACCTCCTCCGCGCCCGCGTCCAGGACGGCGAGCAGGACGTCGTCCTCGCTCAGCTCAGCCTTGGGCACGATCACGACGCCCTTGCGGGCGAACAGGTAGGCGACCGAACCGGGGTCGGCCATGGCCCCGCCGTTGCGGGTCATCGCGGTGCGGACCTCGGTGGCGGCGCGGTTGCGGTTGTCGGTGAGGCACTCGATGAGCACCGCGACGCCGTTCGGCCCGTAACCCTCGTAGGTGATGGTCTGGTAGTCGGCGCCACCGGCGTCGGCGCCGGACCCGCGCTTGACGGCGCGGTCGATGTTGTCGTTGGGGACCGAGCTCTTCTTCGCCTTCTGCACGGCGTCGTAGAGCGTGGGGTTGCCGTCCAGGTCACCGCCTCCCATCCGCGCCGCGACCTCGATGTTCTTGATCAGCTTCGCGAACATCTTGCCTCGGCGGGCATCGATGACGGCCTTCTTGTGCTTCGTCGTCGCCCACTTGGAATGCCCGCTCATCACACAACCCCTTCTCCATGCACAGAACCCGCCGATGGTACCGACGCGACGGGGACCCGCCGACCCGGCAGGGCCGGGCCGGCAGGACGACAGTCGACGACGGCTACGCCGCGGCCGCCGTCTCCTTCACCAGCTCGCAGAACAACGCGTGCAGGCGAGCGTCCCCGGTCAGCTCCGGGTGGAACGCCGTGGCCAGCACCGAACCCTGCCGCACGGCCACGATCCGGCCCGCCGCGGCGCCGGTGTCGCCGCCGGCGACCGTGAGGCGCGGGACCGTGGCCAGCACCTGCACCCCGGGCCCTGCCGACTCGACCCACGGGGCCCGGATGAACACCGCGCGCACCGGGTCGCCCGTGAGTCCCTCGATGCGCAGGTCGGTCTCGAACGAGTCGACCTGCCGGCCGAACGCGTTGCGCCGCACCACGACGTCGAGGCCGCCGAGCTGCTGCTGGTCGGGCCGGCCGTCGAGCACCTCGCGTGCCAGCAGGATCATCCCCGCGCACGAGCCGTAGGTGGGCATGCCCGCCGCGATGCGTCCGCGCAGCGGCTCCAGCAGCTCGAACGCGGTGAGCAGGCGGCTCATCGTGGTGGACTCGCCGCCCGGCAGCACGATCGCGTCCACCGCGTCGAGCTCGGACGGGCGGCGCACCGGCACGGCCTGCGCGCCGCAGGCGGTCAGGGCCGAGAGATGCTCGCGGACGTCGCCCTGCAGGGCCAGCACACCGATCACGGGAACCACGGCGACCAGCGTAATCGCCGCCGGTCCGGGCTCGCGCGGCCACCGTGTCGCTCGCCCACCGCCGGGTGCCGGCTCGCCCACCACGCGGTGACGACTCGCGAGCCGTCCCGTGCCGACTCGCGGCGCGGTCCGCGCCCACTCGGACACCGACACGGGTCGACTCGCGCACACTCCGGGCCCGACTCGCAGACACGGGCCTGGCTCGTCGGGGCGGCGGCGTCAGACCGTGGCCACGTCCTTCTTCGCCGTCGCCTGGCGCACCGCCTCCGCGACCGCGGGGGCCACGCTCGCGTCGAAGACGCTGGGGACGATGAAGCTCGCGTTCGGCTCAGCGACGACGTCGGCGATCGCCGCCGAGGCTGCCAGCAGCATCGCGTCGGTGATGTCTCGCGCCTGGGCGTCGAGCAGGCCGCGGAAGACGCCCGGGAAGGCCAGCACGTTGTTGATCTGGTTCGGGTAGTCCGAGCGGCCGGTCGCCACGACGGCGGCGTGCTGAAGGGCCACCGCCGGGTCGATCTCGGGGTCGGGGTTGGCCAGCGCGAACACGATGGCGTCGTCGGCCATGGTCGCCAACTCCTCGGCGCCGAACAGGTCGGGGGCGGAGACGCCGATGAAGACGTCGGCCCCGACCAGCGCGTCGGCCAGCGTGCCGGTGACCCCGGAGGCGTTGGTCTGCGCCGCGATGGACCGCAGGTTGCTGTCGAGGCCGGGCCGGTCGGCGTGCACGATCCCGTCGATGTCGACGGCCAGCACGTCGCCTGGCCCACCCGGTTTCACGAGCCCTGACTGCAGCAGCCGGATGATCGCCGACCCCGCCGCCCCGACGCCGCACACGACGATCTTGCAGTCCGACGGCTCCTTGCCGACCACGCGCAGGGCGTTGCGCAGCGCCCCGAGCACGACGACGGCGGTGCCGTGCTGGTCGTCGTGGAAGACGGGGATGTCGAGCATCTCGCGCAGCCGCGCCTCGATCTCGAAGCAGCGCGGGGCGGCGATGTCCTCGAGGTTGATGCCGCCGTAGGCCGGCGCGAGGATCTGGACGGTCCGGATGATCTCCTCGGTGTCCTGGGTGTCGAGGCACACCGGCCAGGCGTCCACCCCGGCGAAGCGCTTGAACAGCGCGGCCTTGCCCTCCATCACCGGCATCGCGGCGGCGGCACCGAGGTTGCCGAGCCCGAGCACCGCGGAGCCGTCGGTGACGACCGCGACCGTGTTGCGCTTGATGGTCAGGCGCCGCGCGTCGGCGGGGTTGGCGGCGATCGCCTGGCACACGCGCGCGACGCCCGGGGTGTAGGCGCGGGAGAGGTCGTCGCGGTTGCGGAGGCTGACCTTCGAGGTGACCTCGATCTTGCCGCCGAGGTGCAGGAGGAACGTGCGGTCGGAGACCTTCCGGACGCTCACGCCGGGCAGCGCTTCGAGCGCCGCGGTGATCTCGCCGGCGTGGGTCTCGTCGCGGGCGTTGCAGCTGATGTCGACGACGAGCGTGGAGGTCTGCGCCTCCACGACGTCGAACGCGGTGACGACGCCGCCGACGCGGCCGACGGCCACCGCGAGGTCGCCCGCGGCTTGGGCGGAGGCGGGGACCTCGACCCGCGTGGTGATGGCATATCCGGGTCCGGGTACTGGCACGGGCCGACCCTACGCCCGGCCGAACGGGCCCCCTCGTTCTGACCGTTGTGTCCGTGGGCTCCGCCCACAGCCGACCGTCAGGTCATGATCATCGGCTCGGGACCCGGAGCCGTGGGATACGGCCGCCGACCCGCCACGCGCCACGCGCCACGCGCGGGGACGATCACGCCGCGTGGGGTTGTGACCACGGGCGGGCAGGTGTGAGATGGGGCACATGTGAAGTCCGGCGTCGGCGCAGTGCCGCGGAGGTGGTCGTCCCATGAGTGTCAGAGCCGCTACCAGGGCCGATACCGGGAAGGACGCCCTCGTGGCGGATCCCTCCCACATCCGGAACGTCGTGCTCGTCGGGCCATCGGGCGCCGGCAAGACCACGCTCGTGGAGGCACTGCTCGTCCACACCTCCACCATCCCGCGCGCGGGCGCCGTGCCCGAGGGCACCACCGTGTGTGACCACGACCCGGCCGCGGTGCGCCAGCAGCGGTCGGTCGGCCTGGCCGTCGCTCCCCTCCAGCACGCCAGCCACAAGATCAACCTGATCGACACGCCCGGCTACGGCGACTTCGTCGGCGAGCTGCGCGCCGGGCTCCGCGCAGCGGACGCGGCGCTCTTCGTGGTGCCCGCGTCCCAGCGCACAGAGGGCGAGATCGACGTGACCACCGTGGCCCAGTGGGAGGAGTGCGCGGCGGTGGGCATGCCCCGGGCCGTGGTCGTGACGCGGTGCGACCACGCCCGCGCGGACGTCGCCGCCACCGTGGCCGCGGTCAGGGGTGCGTTCGGGGCCGGCGTCACCCCGCTCTACCTGCCGATCCTCGACGGCCGCACGCTGACCGGCCTCTACGGCCTGCTGTCGCAGACCCCCGCGGACCAGGTGCCCGCCGGAGCCGGCGACGCCCGGGGCGAGCTGATCGAGGGGATCATCGAGCAGTCCGAGGACGAGACCCTCATGGAGCGCTACCTCGGTGGCGAGGACCTCGACGTCGCCACGCTCATCGACGATCTCGAGACCGCGGTGGCCCGGGGCACGTTCCACCCGGTGATCCCGGTGTGCGCCAGCGGCGCGGTGGGTCTCGACGCGCTGCTCGAGGTGCTGGTCGGCGGCTTCCCGTCGCCACTGGAGCACCCGCTCCCGCGCGTCTCCGGCATCGACGGCACCGAGCACGCAGCCCTGTCCGCCGACCCTGACGGCCCGCTGGCGGCCGAGGTCGTGCGCACCTCCGCCGACGCCTACGTCGGGCGGGTCTCGCTGGTGCGGGTGTTCTCCGGGACGCTGCGGCGCGACACGACCGTGCACGTCAGCGGCCACGCCGCGGTCCCGGCGCAGCGCACCGGCCACGACAGCGACGAGCGGCTCGCCCACCTCTACTCGCCGTTGGGCGCCGTCCTCCAGGAGGTCGAGGAGTGCCTGGCCGGGGACATCTGCGCGCTGACGAAGGTGGGCACCGCCGAGACCGGCGACACCGTCTCCGCCGCCGATCACCCGCTGCTGCTGTCGTGCTGGAACCTCCCCGAGCCGCTGCTGCCCGTCGCCGTCCGCGCGCACGCCCGCGGTGACGAGGAGGCGCTCGTCACGACCCTGGCCAAGCTCGTGGCCGCCGACCCCACCCTGCGCCTCGAGCGCAACGCCGAGACCCACCAGACCGTGCTGTGGTGCATGGGCGAGGCCCACGCCGACGTCGTGCTGTCCCGGCTGCGGGCCGGCGGCACCGAGGTCGACACCGAGCCGGTGCGCGTGCCGATGCGGGTGACGCTGGGTGGTCCCGCGCAGGTGACCGGCCGGCACGTCAAGCAGTCCGGCGGGCACGGCCAGTACGGCGTGTGCCAGGTCCTGTTCGAGCCGCTGCCGCGCGGGTCGGGCATCGAGTTCGTGTCGAAGGTGGTCGGCGGGTCGGTGCCGACGCAGTTCGTGCCCAGCGTCGAGAAGGGCATCCGCACACAGGTGGAGCGGGGCCTCGGTTCCACCGACGCCCCTGGCGACCACCATCCCGTGGTGGACGTGCGCGCCACCCTCGTCGACGGCAAGGCGCACAGCGTCGACTCCTCCGACGCGGCGTTCCAGACCGCCGGGGCCCTCGCGCTGCGGGAGGCCGCGGCCTTGTGCGGCACCGTGCTGCTGGAGCCCTTCGACGAGGTGGCCGTCCAGGTGCCCGACGAGCACCTCGGCACGGTGCTCGGCGACCTGTCCGGGCGCCGCGGGCGCGTGCTGGGCACCGAGGCCGCAGCCCTGGGCCGCTCGCTCGTGCGCGCCGAGGTGCCGGGCGCCGAGCTGCTGCGCTACGCCGTGGACCTGCGGGCCATGACCAGCGGCGCAGCCACGTTCACCCGTCGTTTCGCGCGGTACGACACGGCCGTTGCGGGGTAGCGTGCGCGGGTGCGACGGCGCCCGGTGGCCAACCTGTGGACCACGATCCTCGTCGTCGCCTTCGGTACCAACGTCCCCACGCCGCTGCTGCTCGTGTACCGCTCGGAGCTGGGCCTGAGCTCCACCACGCTGACCGGGGCGTTCGCCGTGTACGCCGCCGGGCTGGTGCCGGCGCTGCTGCTGGCCGGCCCGGCGTCGGACCGCTTCGGCCGCCGTCCCGTGGTCGTCCCGTTCGTTGTGCTGTCGGTGCTCACGTCGCTGCTGTTCCTCGGCGCGGGCAGCTCGGTGCTGCTGCTGTTCGTGTGCCGGTTCCTGCAAGGTGCGGTGTCGGGCGTCGTGTTCAGCGTCGGCACCGCGTGGCTCGGCGAGCTGGTGGACGACCCGCCGCGCGCCGCGCGGCTCACCACCGCCGCGCTGGGCGGGGGCTGGGCGATCGGGCCGCTGGTGTCCGGCCTGCTCGCGCAGTGGGCGCCGCTGCCCACCGTGCTGCCCTACCTCGTGCACGTCGCCCTGATGCTCGTCGGGCTGACACTGCTCCCGCGCGTACCCGAGACGCTCGCGGCCACCGACCGGCGCGTGGGCACGTGGGTCGATCTCGGGGTGCCGGCGGCGGCGCGATGGCCGTTCGTGCTGGTGGTGCTGCCGGTGGCGGTCGGGGTGTTCACGTTCCCGTCCACCGCGGTGACGGTGCTGCCGCTGCTGCTCACGCCCACGATGCCGGACATCGCGGTGGCCATCACCGGGTTCGTCGCGGGCGTGACACTGCTGACGGGGGTGTTCGCCCAGCCACTGGGCCGCAGGCTGGGCGCGGTCACGGCCGGCCCCGTCGGGCTGGCGATCGGCGCCGTCGGCTTCGGGCTCAGCCTGGTCGGGGTCGACCTGGACGCGTGGCCGCTGCTCATCCCGGTGGCCCTGCTGCTGGGCGTCGGCTACGGGCTGTGCCTGGCCGCGGGCCTGACGATGGTGGGCGAGCTGGCCTCCGCCACGGCCCGCGGCGCGCTCACCGGCACCTTCTACGGGTGCGCCTACCTCGGGTTCGGCGTCCCGCTGCTGCTGTCGTGGGCCGGCGGCGGGAAGTTCCTCGGGCCACTGACCGTCCTCGCGCTCGTCACCGCCGTCGTGGCGGCTGCGCTGATGCTTCCCCCGTCGCGACGGCTGGTCGCTCCCGCACGGTGACCATCACTCCCGCAGGGTGATCATCTCGTCGGAACAGGTGGCCGGTGACGGGCCCGCCTGGCCGCGACCCCGGCGATCGTGCGCGCCATGACCGCGAACACGAAGTCGTGCGCCGGGAGCTCGGCGAACCAGTACGCCCGCCCCACCAGCCCGTGCGGCGTGAACGTGACGCGCTGGACGTACCGGCTGCCCTCGCCGTCGGGCTCGGCGCGCATCTCCAGCCGCGCGGTGCCGGGCATCTTCGTCTCCGCGCGCAGGCTCAGCGAGCGGCCGTCCTCGACACCCTCGATGATCCACCAGTCGAGAGCCGCGCCGGGTTCCAGGCGATCCGGGCGGGCGCGCCGGGCCCCGACCCCGCCGAACAGCCGATCGATGCCGCCGCGCAGCCCCCAGAGCCCGGGCACCGTGTACCAGCCGTTGTCGCCGCCGATCCCGCTGATCACCTCCCACACCGCCGCCGCGGGCGCCGCGACCTTCTCGACGTGCTCGCTCACCAGCTCGGCGGCGCGCAGGTCGCCCGGCCCGCGGCCGGCAGCGCCCTCGCCCGCCACCGCACGACGGACGGCCTCGGCGTACGGCGTCGCCCCGCCCGGCGGCCGACCGGTGGGCGGCTCACCCTGGCAGACGAGGTCGTGGGCCATCGACTCGATCAGCGGCTTGGCCAGCTGGCGGTCCACGGGCGAGAGCGCCTGCACCGCGCGGGCCATCAGCCGCGGAACCGAGAGCGGGACGGGCACCGTGACGGGCCTGCTCATCCCGGCGGCCGTGGCGTAGCCGGTCATCAGCTCGCGGTAGGTGAGAACGTCGGCGCCGCCGATGTCGAACGCGCCGTGCACGCCCGCCGGCAGGTCCAGGGATGCGACGAGGTGGTGCAGCACGTCGTCGATGCCGATGGGCTGCACGTCGTTCCACACGAAGTCGGGCATCGGGAGCACCGGCGAGAGCTCGGTGATGGTGCGGATCATCTCGTAGCTCGCCGAGCCCGCCCCGACGACGATTCCCGCCTGCAGGACGGCCGTCGGCACGTCGCCGGCCAGGAGCACGTCGCCGACCTCGCGCCGCGACGCGAGATGCTCGGAGTTGGCGCGGTCGTCGTGAGGTTGCAGCCCGCCGAGGTAGACGATCCGCCGGACGCCCGCGTCGCGGGCCGCCTCGGCCAGCACTGCCGCGTACCGACGGTCGCGGTCGGCGAAGTCGGGGCCGTCCATGGAGTGCACGAGGTAGAACACGGCGTCGACGCCGGCGCACGCGTCGCGGACGGCGGCCGCGTCGGCGATGTCGCCGTCGCGCACCTCGACCCGGTCGGCCCACGCGTGCGGCGCGAGCTTGGCCTTGGTGCGCACCAGGCAGCGGACGGTGTGCCCGTCGTCGAGCAGACGGGGGACGAGCCGTGCGCCGACGTAGCCGGTCGCGCCGATCACCAGACAGTGCACGCAACCCAGCCTCCCCCACGGGCGCGCGCCCCGCTCGGTGGCTCCGCGACCCGTCAGGGCACGCCGGCCCACCTCAGGCCGGCGGTCGTCGCGGCCGCGAGCACCACCACCAGCACGAACGGCACCTTCCGCCACGCCAGCAGCGCCCCGACCGCCACGCCCGCGGGCCGGGCCCAGCCTGCGAACCCGCCGTCCTGGGTCAGCGCGGCCGTCGCGGCGAGCGCGACGAGCAGCGCGGTGGCCCCGAGGTCGAGATAGCGCTGCACGCGGGCCGGCATGGCGACGCGGCCCCGCAGCAGGATGCCGGTCAGCCGGAGCAGGTAGGTGCCCGCGGCGAGGGTGAGCAGAGCGGGCCAGCTCACGGCGTTGCCTCCCCGGGCTTCGGGCCCTGGGGAGCCGGGGCGCGCCCGGCGACGACCAGGCCGGCGAGCCCGATCAGCACCGGCAGCCCGGCCGGCAGCCACGGCGTGGCCAGCAGCGCGAGGGCCGCCGCGCCGAGCCCGACGCGCCGGGCGTCCGCCCCGCGTAACGACGGCAGCAGCAGGGCCAGCAATCCCGCCGGGAACGCCGCGTCCACCCCGAAGAGGTTCGGGTCCGGGACCGCGCCACCCGCCAGCATCCCGATCGCGGCGCCGCTGTTCCAGAACACGAACGCCAGGCAGCCGCTGAGCCGGAACGCCGTCCGTGCCCGCGCGCCCTCGCCGCGCGCGCGGGAGAACGCCACCGACTCGTCGATGAGGATGTGGGCCCCGAGCAGCCGGGCAGGCAGGCGGTCCCCGACGATCCCGCCCATTGCCAGGCCGTAGGGCAGCAGCCGGGCGTTGAGCAGCAGGCCGCCGACCACCGCCGCCACCGGGCTCCCGCCCGCCGCCGTCACCGCGACCACGAGGAACTGCGAACCGCCCGCGAACACCAGCAGCGACAGGGCCGGCGTCATCAGCCTCGGGACGCCCGCCGCCGTCGACAGAGCCCCGAACGACACCCCCACGATGGCGAGCGCGGACGCCAGGGCGAGCGCGTCCCGGAGGTCGCCCCGGTCTATCGTTCGGTACAGCGAACGCATGTCCATCAGAGTGAACGTCCGCACGGCCGTTCGTCAAGCCGAACGAGGAGACCGATGGAACGAACGACCCTCCAGGCCGCCATCGCGTCCTCGCTGCGCCGCGAACGCGAGCGCCACGGCATCTCGCTCGCCGAGCTGGCCCGCCGGGCGGGCATCGCGAAGTCGACGCTCTCGCAGCTGGAGGCCGGTACCGGCAACCCCGGCGTCGAGACACTCTGGGCGCTCGCCGTCGCGCTCGACGTCCCGTTCAGCCGCATCGTCGACCCGCAGGTCGAGCCGGTGCACGTCGTCCGCGCCGGGGACGGGCTGGCCATCAGCGCCGAGCACGCGCCGTTCGCCGCAGCGCTGCTCTCGGCCTGCCCGCCCGGCGCCCGCCGCGACCTGCACCTCATGACCGCCGAACCCGGCCCCGCCCGCGACGCCCACGCCCACATCCCCGGCACCACCGAGCACGTCGTCGTCACGGCCGGGCGCTGGCGGGCCGGGCCGGTGGACGCCGAGGTCGAGCTGGAGGCCGGCGACTACATCCGCTTCCCCGCCGACCGACCCCACACCTACGAGGCGCTCGCACCGGGCTCGGCCGCCGTGCTGGTGATGGAGTACGCGTGACACATCGGCCTGCCGTGGGTCTCACCGGGAGGACCGGGACGCGAGGAGGGTCGCCAGACCGGCGGCCACCTCACGTTCCGGCCGTCCCACCAGCTCGCCGTCGCGCACCACCACCCGGCCCGCCACCACCACGTGCCTCGCCCGCCGCCCGGGTGATGCCCACAGCAGGCCGGCCAGCGGATCGGCCACACCCGCGTCCGCGACGCCCGTGACGTCCCAGCAGACGAGGTCGGCAGCGGCGCCCGGCGTCAACGCGCCAAGCTCGGGGCGGCCCAGCCCCACGGCGGAACCCGCCGTCGCCCAGCCCAGTACCTCCCGTGCAGCCACCTGACGCCCGGCGAGCGGGGCCACCTGCATCGCCAGCCGGGCGTCGGCCAGCAGGTGCCCGGCGTCGTTGCTCCCGCCGCCGCTCGTGCCCAGCCCGACCGCGATCCCGGCGTCGTGGAGCGCCGCGGCGGGCGCCACGCCCCAGCCCATCGGCACGTCACAGCCCGGGGCGTGCGTGGCGCTCGCCCCGGACGCGGCGAGGGCTGCGATCTCGGCCTCGGTCACGCCGCACAGGTGCGCGACCGTGACGTCGGGGGCGAGCCAGCCCCACTCGGCCAGCAGCTCCAGCGGCCGCCGTCCGTAGCGCTCGGCGGCGATCTCGACGTCCACCTGCTCGTTCGCCTGGGTGCGGCGGCGCAGGCCGTGCTTCGCCGCGACCTCGCCGAGCAGCCGATAGGTCTGCTCGGAGTCGCTGTGCACGCCCGCGGGCCCGACCGCCACCTGCACCATGCCCGCCCGGTCGCCACCCAGTGCGCCCGCGATCGCGTCGGCCGAGGCGGCGGCGAACTCCGGGTCGTCGCGGGCGCTGCCGCGGACGAACACCAGCCGCGCCCCCAGCTCGCCCGCCGCCGCGGCGACCGCCCGGGCGATGCCCACACCGTCACCGGCGCTCGCCGGCCAGGTCAGGTGGTGGTCGGCCACGGTCGTGACGCCGCACAGCAGCGCCTCCGCGAGCCCCACCGCGGCGGCGGCGTGCGCGACCTCGTCGTCGACGCCGACGGCGGAGTAGGCGGCGGCCATCCGCGGCAGCCAGTCGCGCATCGGCACGCCCCGGGTCCCCGGCAGCGTGCGGAACGCGCTCTGCAGCAGGTGGTGGTGGGCGTTGACCAGCCCGGGCGTGACCACGCACCCGGAGGCGTCGAGCACCTCGTCGGCGGTCCCGGCACCCGCGCCCGGCGCGACGACGCGCCCGTCGGCGCACACGACCGGGCCGCCGGGGATCTCGTCGACCCCGGTCCACACCCGCTCGGCTCCGCTCACGATCAGCATGGCTGCGTTCTAGCAGGGCCGTGTGACGTGCCGGAAACGCCGGACCGTAGCGTCAACGGGTGTCCCGCGTTCATCCTGTCCCGGGCCGTCTGCACGGCCGCCGCGCGATCGTCACCGGGGCGGCCCGGGGCATCGGGGCGGAGATCGCCCGCACGTTCGCCGCGGAGGGCGCGCGCGTCGCGGTGCTCGACGTCTCCGCAGGGGGCGCGGAGAAGGTGGCCGCCGAGGTCGGGGGCAGCGCGCACGTCGTCGACCTGCGCGACGTCGACGCCACCCGGGCCGCGCTGGACGCGGCGATCAACGCGCTCGGTGGGGTTGACGTGCTCGTCAACAACGCGGGGATCCTGCGCCAGGCGCCGCTGCTGGAGATCGCCCCCGACGAGTGGGACGACATGTTCGCCGTCACCACGCGCCCGGTGCTCGTTGCCACCCAGGTGGCGGCGCGCGCGATGATCGCGGCGGGTACGGGCGGCGCGATCGTCAACATGGCGAGCATGGCCGCGAAGACCGGCGGCGCCGGGCAGGGCCACTACGCGGCGGCCAAGGCGGCGGTGATGGCGCTGACGCGGGTGGCCGCGCTGGAGCTGGGCCCGCACGGCATCCGCGTGAACTGCCTGTGCCCCGGCTACGTCCTCACCGACATGGGTGCGGCCACCCGCACGCCCGAGCAGGTGGCCGAGTGGACGAGCCTGTCGCCGCTGGGCCGGCTCGGTGAGACCACCGACGTCGCCCGCACCGCGCTCTTCCTCGCCTCCGACGACGCCGACTACCTCACCGGGCAGGCCATCAACGTGACCGGCGGGATGGTCATGTAGTGGTGATGCAAGGCGGCGGGTAGTCCACGCCGGGCGTGCGAAGACGCCCCGTGGTCGCCACACACCGCGCGTCACCGCCCCGGGCTGGGCCCCCTTGAGCCGCTCATCCGTGGGGATGGTCGCCGTCAACCGCACGCCGCGGCTCCGTCGAGGGCCGTGAGGTGCGGTGGGGGCCGATCACCGCGGCCCTCGGAGACCCCGACACGGGTCGGGGCGGGCGCAGCCGCTCCCCAGCGCTGCGCCCGCCCCTGGCCGGTGTGCCCCGCGCTACCCCAGCGGCGCCGGCACGGCGTTCGGGACGAGCCCGGACACGGCGGGTACCGGGTCGGGCGCGCCTTCGGTCAGCGGCCGGGTGGCGCCCTGGATCGCCTTGCCGGTGGCGTCCGCCGCGCCCTCGGCGAGCCCGCCTGCGGCCCGGCCGGCGGTGTCGAGCGCGCCCTCGGCCGCCTTGCCGGCGTCACCGACGGCACCCTTCGCGGCGTCGGCCGGGCTGAGCTTGTACTCCTTCACCCAGTCGACCTCCATCGTCGTCTTCTTCATGTTGCCGCCGCTGAAGTTGTCGAGCTGGATGCACAGGTGCATCGGGCCGGGCGGGAGGATGTCGACCTGCTTGGTGCTCCACCACGCCTTGCCGTCGACGTACGCCGTGACGCCCGTGGGCGTCCACTCCACGGCCCAGTCGTGCCATTGGGTGGCGTCGATGTCGACCGAGCCCTGCACCTGTTGGTTGTCCTGGCCGTAGTGCAGGAACATCTGCGTGTTCTGGCGGCTGGGATCGGAGATCTCCATGAAGTCGACCTCGCCGCCGACCGGCCAGTTCTCCGCGTCCGGCCACAGCAGCATCACCGCGTGGTAGTTCGGGTCACCGGCGGGCGACCGCACGCGGCCCTCCCACCGGCCGTAGCGCTGGCCGGGCTGCCACGCCATGCCGCCGCTGTCGCCCTGCGCGTCGCCGGTCATCGTCATGATGCCGTCCTTGACCGAGATCGCGTCGGGCGTGCGGCGGCCGGCGCCGTTGTGGCCCGGGCCGTTGTAGACGCCCCAGCTGCTGTCGAGCGTCGTCCCGTCGAAGTTGTCGACGCGGGTCGGGGTGCCCCAGTTGTACTTCGTGGCGGCGCTGGTGTCGGGGCCGCAGTCCGCGGTGCCCGCGGCGGGCGG
>NZ_JAOPWR010000099.1 GCF_025965585.1 Pseudonocardia sp. | reverse complement strand
GGCCGCGGCGCCGGAGCCCCCGCGGCCGCCCGGCGACGCCGACACCGGCGGCGCCCTCGCCACCACCCCCGCGGCCGACACGGCACAGTCCGCGCTGGTGGCGGCCGAGGACGACCGGCTCTCCCGGGTCACCAGCGGCCACATGTCGTCGAAGACGCCCTGGCTGCTGCCCGCCGGGCCCCGGTCACCGGCCACCACGGTGCTCACCGCCCGGCGGGTGCCCTACGACCTGGGCTCGCTGGAGCGCCTCGGCGCCGCGGAGCAGGCCCCCGACGGCTCCTGGCTGCTCGTCCACTCCGTCGTGGTGGCCCGCGGCGCGGAGCTGCGGATACAGGACCCGGGCGGCACGCTGCGGATGACCAGCGGCCCCGACGGGTTCACGTCGATCATCGCCTTCAAGGGCACCGTCACCCTCGCCGGAGACCCCACCGCACCGCTGACCATCACCAGCTGGAACCCCGCCACGCAGGCCCCCGACACCGACCCCTCCGACGGCCGCGCCTACATCCGGGCCGTCGGGTCGCGGATGGACCTGAGCCGCACCTCGCTCGCGGACCTGGGCTTCTGGAGCGGTCGCACCGGTGGGCTGGCGTGGACGGGCAACTCCGACACGACCTCCACCGGGTCACTTGCCGAGTCCCTCGTGCGCGGCGGACACTTCGGCGTGTTCACCAGCCGGGCCACCGACGTCGCCCTCAGCGACTCGACGCTGGAGGGCAGCGAGCTCGACGGCCTGCTGGTCCACCACGCCACCACCGGCCTGACCGCCCGCAACGTCACCAGCACCGCCAACGGGCGCGACGGGTTCGCGCTGGTCAGCGGCGCCCAGCGCATCACGCTCACCGCGTCCACGGCGTCGCGCAACGCCGGCGACGGCATCCGCATCGACGGCACGCCGAGGCCCGGCCCCACGCCCGCCGACGCCCTCACCGGCCCGGTGAGTCCCGTCGGCGCCATACCCGGTGCCGCGATCCCGGGTCCCGCGACCGCGGACCCGCAGGTCGCGGTCCCCGCCCCGGCAGCCGGGCTGCCTCCCGCGCCGGCCACCGCGCGCGGCACCGGCTTCACGGTGGAGCGGAGCTCGGTCGTCGGCAACGCCGACGGCGGCATCCTCGTCCAGTCCGCCGACGGTGTGGTGCTCAGCGACAACACCGTGGCCGGCAGCATGGACGGCATCGTCGTGCGCGGCCCGTCCACCGCGCCGCAGATCACCGGCAACACCGTGGACGCCACCGCCTTCGCCATCGCGGTGCGCTACGGGGTGACGGGCGCCCAGCTGCACGACAACACGGTTCGCTCGTCCACCGTCGGGCTGCACGTGATCGACTCCGTGGCGAACCTCGGCACCAACACCGTCACCGCGTCGCGCTACGGCGTCTCGCTGGTGGGGAACGTGGACGGGTCGTCGGTGGTCGCGAACCACGTGGGCGGCCGCGGGCTCGCCGCCGTCGACACGCACCGCGTCGCCCCGGCCGCCGTGGCCGACGTCGCGAGCAACGACGAGGACGGCTGGGTCACCGACCGCGACGAGATCCGGTACTGGACGAACTACGCCGAGGACCACCCGCTGCTGCTGCTGTGGCTGCTGATCCTGCTGGTCCCGTTCGCCGCGCGGATCTGGGCGAAGCGCCGCCGGAAGCGCCACGCTGCGGAGGAGAACCGGGAGCAGCCGGAGGTGCCGGTCGAGCCGGCCCCCGCCGGCGAGGACTCGGGCCCGGTGCTCCAGGTGCCGCTGCACGTGCTGCACGACGTCGGCGCCGGTCCGGAGGCCACCGCGGACGAGCCCGACGACACCTCGGCCACCACGCTGCTGCCGGTCACACGCGTGACGGTCGTGTCCGGCCGGGGGGCCGCGCCGTGAACCGGGCCCGCAGGACGATCGCCGGCCTCATGGCAACGGGAGGCCTCGTGGCCGGCTGCAGCAGCCCGGCGCCGACGCCGCCACCGGCCACCGCGCCGGTGTCCGCCACCCCGAACTGCGACACGTCCGGCGCCGTGAGCGTCTCCCGCTCCGACCAGCTCGCCCGCGCCCTGGCCGCCGCCACGCCGGGGACCGTGATCGTGATGGCCGCCGGCACCTATGCCGGCCCCTTCACGGCGACGGCGTCCGGCACCGCCGGCAAGCCGATCACGCTCTGCGGCGGCCGCGACACGGTGATCGACGGCGGCGACACCGCACGCAACTACACACTGCACCTCGACGGTGCCTCCTACTGGCAGCTGTCGGGCTTCACCCTCCGGGGCGGGCAGAAGGGCCTGATGGTCGACCGCGGCCGGGGCGACCTCGTGCAGGGCCTGCTCATCGAGAACACCGGCGACGAAGGCCTGCACCTGCGCCAGGGCAGCACCGACAACGTCGTGCGCGGCAACGAGATCCGCCACACCGGGCTGCTCGACGCGAAGTTCGGCGAGGGCGTCTACGTCGGCACCGCCGAGAGCAACTGGTGCGAGATCTCCTCCTGCGTCCCCGACCGCAGCGACCGCAACACCATCGAGGGCAACACCATCTCCGACACCACCGCCGAGTCCGTGGACATCAAGGAGGGCACCACCGGCGGGATGCTGCGCGGCAACTCCTTCTCGGGCAAGGGCATGACCGCCGCGGAGGCCTGGGTGAACGTCAAGGGCAACGGCTGGACGATCGCCGACAACACCGGTGTCGACGCACCGCAGGACGGCTTCCAGGTCCACCAGATCCTCGACGGCTGGGGGCTGGACAACACGTTCACTGGCAACAAGGCCACAGTGAACGGTGACGGATACGCCATCAACATCACGAAGAACCGCGACGAGAACCGCGTCGAGTGCGACAACACCAGCATCGGGGCCGGCAAGGGCCTCAGTACCGTCACCTGCGTCCAGTGACACACCCCACGAGAGGAGCCGTCGTGTTCGCACGCCGGATCGCAGTGATCGGGACCGGTTACGTCGGTCTCACCACCGGAGCCTGCCTGGCCTCGCTCGGCCACCACGTGGTGTGCGCCGACATCGACGAGGCGAAGGTGGCGCGGCTGAGAGCCGGTGAGATCGACATCCTCGAGCCGGGCCTTCCCGAGCTGGTCGCGGAGGGTGTGGCCGCGGGACGTCTGGAGTTCGTCGTCGGGGCGCGGCAGGCCATCGTGAGCCCGGACCAGCAGGCCGTCGAGGTCGTGTTCCTCTGCGTACCGACCCCGATGGGCGAGGGCGGCGCCGCCGATCTCGCCGCCGTGCAGGCCGTGGCCAACGAGGTGCGGCACCTGCTGCCCGCGGGCTGCGTCGTCGTCAACAAGTCGACGGTGCCGGTGGGCACGGCCGAGGCCACCCGCAAGATGCTCGGCCGCCGTGACGTCCCCGTCGTCTCGAACCCGGAGTTCCTGCGCGAGGGCAGCGCGGTGCACGACTTCCTCAACCCCGACCGCATCGTCGTCGGCTCCGACAGCCAGGACGCCGCGGAGCGCGTCGCCGCGCTGTACTCGAAGCTCGGCGCGCCCACGCAGCTCACCGACGCCGCCAGCGCCGAGATGGTCAAGTACGCCGCCAACTGCTTCCTGGCGATGAAGCTGTCCTACGTCAACGCGCTGGCGGACCTGTGCGAGCGGCTCGGCGCCGACGTCGTCGAGGTCACCGAGGGCATGGGCTACGACCGGCGGATCGGGGCCAACTTCCTGTCCCCCGGGCCGGGCTGGGGCGGCTCGTGCTTCCCGAAGGACACCCACGCGCTGCTGCAGATCGCCGAGGCGGCCGGGATGGACTTCGAGCTCGTCGCGGCGAGCCTGTCCACCAACGCCACCACCCGCAGGCGGGTCGTCGACAAGGTCCGCGACGCGGTGGGCGGCACACTGGCGGGCAAGCGCATCGGGCTGCTGGGGCTGACGTTCAAGGCCGGTACCGACGACCTGCGCGACTCGCCCTCGATCGCTGTCGCCGAGCTGCTGCGCGCCGAGGGCGCCGAGCTGTACGGCTACGACCCGGCCTGCCCGACCGATGTCGCCGCCACCGACGGCATCACCGTGGTCGACGAGCCGCTCGCCGTCGCCAAGGGCTGCTCCGCGCTCGTCGTGCTCACCGAGTGGCCGCAGTTCCGCGCGCTGGACTGGACCGCGCTGGCCGGGGTGGTGGCGGCGCCGATCGTGGTCGACACCCGCAACCTGCTCGACCCCGACGTCCTGCGCCGTGCCGGCTTCGCCTGGATCGGCCTGGGCCGCAGCTGAACGACCGTGGTGCGAACGGTCGTCAGTCGCGGAAGACGACCGTCCGCAGCATCACGAAGTTGATGACGGTGGCCACGCCCTGCGCGACCACCCAAGCCAGGCTGGTCCGGAACGACATCGCCGGGAGCACGGCGAGCATCAGGGCGTTGGTGCCGACGTTCAGCGCGAACGTGGTGGCGTAGAGCGCCACGAAACCGGCGACGCGGCCGTTGCCCCCGCTCGCCGAGGCGAACGTGAAGCGCCGGTTGAGCAGGTACGCCGTGGTGGTGCCGCAGATGAAGCTGACGGCCTTCGCGGCGCTCGGCCAGAAGCCCAGCGCGAGCAGCCCGTGGTAGATGCCGAAGTCGACCAGGGCGGACACCGCACCGATCGCGACGAACCGGATCAGCTGCGCGGCCAGGCCCAGCTTGGCCGGTGCAGGGCTGGTGGCGGTCACCGCTGCAGGGTAGCGGGGGGCTCGGCAGGACCGGCCCGTGCCCGACTCCCCCGCCGCGCGCCCGCCTGCAGCGACCCGCGCACCAGATCTGTGCCGACCCGCGGGGTCGGTCAGAAGGAGTAGCCACCCAGGCGGTAGCGGCGGCGGATCGTCACCGAGCCCATCGTCGTGCGGCCGTGCACCACGAAGTGGGGCGAGCCCGCACGGGGGCGCGAGGGGACCTTGCTCCTGACGGTGCCCATGCCGGGCACGAGGTCGTCGACGTTCGCCGTGGCGTCGTCGGGCACGAGCAGCCGGGCCGAACCCGCCCCCAGCTCCAGCTCGACCTCCACGACAGGGTGCGGGTTGTCGGCGTCGCAGAAGTCGAGGACCACCGATCCCATGCCGCTCTGCACGCGCAGCCGGGCGGGCACGGCCCACGCCCCCGTGCGCTTGATCGTCGACAGCCCGGCCTTGAGCACGAGCGCGGGGCCCGCGGGGGTGGCCGGCACCGGCGCGGCGGCCGAAGGCTCGGGCGGCAGGTCGGCCAGCGGCGGACGCAGGTCGGCCTCGTACCGCGCCGCGTAGACGACCGTCAGCCGCTCCTCCAGCTCCGAGACGGTGATCCGGCCCTCCGCCATCGCCTGGTGCAGCCGCGTGGCCGCACGCTCGCGGTCGGCGTCGGAGATCCGGATACCCGGCGGGTCCGGGGGCTGCACGGTCACCTGTCCGAGGATAGTGACGTGATCCGCCGGTGGGAGGTCCGGCAGATCCGGGGCCGTGCGGGCAGCGCGGTAGCCTGGCCCGCGATGCCGAACACCGAGTCGCGAACCACCCTGCACGGGTGGGGACGCACCGCTCCGACCGCGGCCCAGGTACGTGTGCCGGGTTCCGCGGAGGACGTCGCCGCCGCAGTGACCGCCGCCGGCCCGCGCGGGATCATCGCCCGCGGCCTCGGCCGCTCCTACGGCGATCCCGCCCAGAACGCCGGCGGCACCGTCCTGGACATGACGGGCATGGGCACCATCCACTCCATCGACGCCGACACCGGCCGGGTCGTCGTCGACGCCGGGGTCAGCCTCGACACGCTGATGCGCCGGGCCCTGCCGTTCGGGCTGTGGCTGCCGGTGCTGCCGGGCACCCGCCAGGTCACGATCGGCGGCGCGATCGGCGCCGACATCCACGGCAAGGCCCACCACGTCGTCGGCAGCTTCGGCAACCACGTCGAGTCGCTGGACCTCGTCACCGCCGACGGTGCGCTGCGCACGCTGACCCCCGACGGTGAGGACTCCGACCTGTTCTGGGCCACCGTCGGCGGCATGGGGCTCACCGGTGTCGTCGTCCGGGCGGTGCTGAAGCTGCACCACGTCGAGAGCGCGTACTTCACGGTCGACACCGAGCAGATCGACAACCTGACCGACCTGATGGAGCGCCAGACCCAGGACGACGAGCTCTACGCCGAGTCGGTCTCCTGGTTCGACGCCGTCACCACCGGGCCGCACTTCGGCCGCGGCATCCTGATGCGCGCCAACCACGCCACGCTCGCCGAGCTGCCGCCCAAGCTGCGCGCGAACCCGCTCAAGTTCGACGCCCCGCAGCTGCTGACGGTGCCGGACGTGTTCCCGCCCGGGCTGCTCAACAAGCTCACCGGCAAGCTGTTCAGCGAGGCCTGGTACCGCAAGTCGCCCACGAGGTTCGGGGCCATCCAGAACATCACGCAGTTCCTGCATCCGCTCGACATCATCGGCGAGTGGAACCGCGGGTACGGCCCGCGCGGGTTCCTGCAGTACCAGTTCGTGATCCCGCTCGACCGCGGCGACGTCATCCGCACCGTGCTGGAACGGATGACCGGGGCCGGGCAGGTCTCCGCGCTCAACGTGCTCAAGCGGTTCGGCGAGGGCAACCGCGCGCCGCTGTCGTTCCCCAAGCCGGGGTGGACGCTGTGCGTCGACATCCCCGTCGGGCCGGGCCTGAACGCGCTGTGCAACGAGCTGGACGAGATCGTCCTCGACGCCGGCGGGCGCCACTACCTGGCCAAGGAGTCGCGCACCACGCCCGAGGCCATCCGCCGCGGCTACCCGCGCCTCGACGAGTGGCGCAAGGTGCGCGACGCCGCCGACCCCCAGGGCGTGTTCGCGTCCGACATGTCCCGACGCCTGGAGCTGACCCACTGATGATCGATGCCGTTGGCAACCCCCAGAGCGTCCTGCTGCTCGGTGGCACGTCCGAGATCGGGCTGGCCGTGGTGGAGGCGTTCGCGTCCGACCGCCCGCTGCGGGTCGTGCTGGCCGCGCGCCCGTCCGAGCGCCTCGACGCCGCGCAGGCCCGCCTGGAGAAGCTCGGCTGCGCCGTCGAGCAGCTCCCCTTCGACGCGAAGGCCCTCGACACCCACGCCGCCGTGGTCGGCAAGGCGTTCGCCGGCGGCGACGTCGACGTCGCGATCGTCGCGTTCGGACTGCTCGGCGACAACGAGAAGGCCTGGACCGACGTCGACACGGCCGTCGAGATCGCGCAGGTCAACTACACCGCCGCGGTGTCGGTCGGCGTCGTGCTGGCCGAGAAGCTCACGGCCCAGGGCCACGGCTCGCTGGTGGCGTTCTCGTCGGTGGCCGGCGAACGTGCCCGGCGCTCCAACTTCGTCTACGGCTCCACCAAGGCCGGCATGGACGCGTTCTACTCGGGCCTCACCGAGGCGCTGCGCCCGTCCGGTGTGGCCGTGACGATCGTCCGCCCGGGTTTCGTGCACACGAAGATGACCGAGGGCCTCAAGCCGGCCCCGCTTTCCACCACTCCCGAGGCCGTCGCCGCGGTCGTGGTGGACGCCGTGCGCACCCGCAAGGAGCTGGTCTGGGCGCCCGCGCCGCTGCGCGTGGTGATGAGCGTGCTGCGCCACGTGCCCCGCGTGATCTTCCGGCGCCTGCCCGTCTGAACAGCCGTCCCCCGCCGCTCACCCTGCAACACCCGGGCCTGTCCGCGGGGAATTGGCGAGTGCTCATGCCGGTTGCGGCTGGCATGGCTACTGCGATCGTCGCCACCGCGTTCGGTGGTCCGGAAGTTCTGGCGAGTGTCGAGACCGAGGTCCCGCCGCCCGGTGCCCACGAGGTGACCGTGCGGATCCGGGCGGCCGCGATCAACCCCATCGACTACAAGCTCTACAGCGGCGCGTTCGGCGCCGACCCGTCCCAGCTGCCGAAGCGCGTCGGGCTCGAGGCCGCCGGCGTCGTCACGGCCGTCGGTGACGACGCCACCGCGGCCGTCGGTGACGAGGTGATCGTCTACGGCGCCGGGGCGGCCGGTCTCTTCGCCACCGAGGTCACCGTGCCCGACGCGGCGCTCACCCCCAAGCCCGCCGGCCTGGGCTGGGAGCCGGCCGCTGGACTGCTGCTCGCGGGCGTCACCGCCGTCCACACGCTCGAGGCCGCCGGCGTCAAGGACGGGGACACGGTGCTCGTGCACGGCGCCGCGGGCTCGGTGGGGCTCCTCGCGGCACAGTTGGCCGTCGCGCGGGGTGCGCGCGTGATCGGCACCGCCGCCCCGTCCCGCCACGACGCGCTCCGCGGCTACGGCATCGAGCCCGTCGCCTACGGGGACGGCCTGGCCGAGCGCGTCCGCGCCCTCGCGCCCGACGGCGTCAGCGCCGCCATCGACACGGTGGGCACCGACGAGGCCGTGGACGTCTCGCTGGAGGTGGTGGCCGACCGCTCCCGGATCGCCACGATCGCCGCCTTCGGGCGCGCCGGGGAGGCCGGGATCAAGGCCCTCGGCGGCGGTCCGGGTGCCGACCCGGGAACCGAGCTGCGCGCGCAGGCCCGCGCCGAGCTGGCCCGCCTCGCGGGTGAGGGCAAGGTCGAGGTCGTGGTGGCCCGCACCTACCCCCTCGCCGAGACGGCCGACGCCATGGCGTTCGTCGCCGAGGGTCACGCGGGCGGCAAGGTCGTGCTGCTGCCCTGACGCAGTGCCGGCACGTCCCCGGCGGTGCTGATGCCGCGGCGAACCGGAAAGTCGATCGCCCTCCCCGCACGGTGTGAGGGACACCGCGCGGGGAGGGCGGGCTGCGCTCCCCAGCTCAGCCGGTTCAGATGCCGCGCACGTCCTCCGCGCGGTCGAGGGCGGCCACGAGCTCGGCCCGGTGGGCCGGACGCCGGCGCTGGGCGTGGACCAGAGCGGCCGCCAGGGTCGGCTGGCGCTCGGACGACGCCGCGTGGCGCGGCTCCGGCGGGACGAACGCGGGCTCGGCTTCGGGCACGGCGTCGTAGGCCGCGCGGTGGGCCGCCACCAGCTCCCGGGCCCGGACGGGCCGGTCGTCGGACGCGGTCGGGGTGTCCGGACGGCGGACGGCCCTGCGGCGCGCGGTCAGCAGCTGCACACGGCGCATCCGGCGGCGGGCCGGCTCCTCGACGAAGCGGTAGGCCACCGCGGCCACGGCCAGCGTCGAGAGCAGCACCACGACCGCGGAGACGTAGGCCAGCACGGGGTGGCTGCGGGCGACGTCGAAGTGGCTCAGGAACGTCCACCAGACCTCGAAGATCGGGATGTGGACGAGGTAGAGGCTGAACGAGATGCGCCCGCCGTGCACCGCCCACGGCTGGGCCAGCACCATCACGGGGCCGCGGTCGGCCAGCGCGAGGGCGGCGACGAGCACCGGGAAGAGCACGATCACGACCCCGCCCCGCCCGGGCCCGGCCACCTCGCCGGCGACGAGGCCGACGGCGATCGCGAGCGGCACCGCGGCGGCGAGCACCGAGGCCCGGCGGCGCACCGGCTCGCCGTCACGCAGGCGGCGCACCACGAGGTAGGCCAGCACGCCTGCGCCGAACCCGCAGAGGACGCGGACGACCCAGCTCCAGGGGTAGTACGGGCTGCCGGTGGACAGGTACGCCCACGCGATCGGCGTCATCAGGGCCAGCGACGAGAGGGCGAGCACCACGACCGGCAGGTTCCGCATGCGGAAGAACACCAGCGCCGTGACGGGGAAGAGGACGTAGGCGAGCCATTCGGCGCTCAGCGACCAGGTCGGGCCGACCCAGGAGGCGCCGTCGAGGAACGGGTTGTTCCACATCTGCACCATGAGCAGCTGCTGGAGCCACTGCCCGAAGCTGACCACCGGCTGCACGGACTGGTACGAGATGAACGTGCCCGAGCTGAACACCAGCCGCGCCACGAGCCAGAGCCCGAAGAGGTTGAAGACCAGCACGTAGACCGGCCACATCCGGCTCGCGCGGGCCCACACGAACCGGGCAGTCGCGCCAGGCCGCAGCCGCGGGCCGAGCTTGTCGAGGTAGGTGTGGGCGATCACGAACCCGCTGAGGACGAAGAACAGGTCGACGCCCAGCGCGCCCTGCGTGATCAGCGGGCCGAAGAACGCGGCCACGTCCGCGACCCGCTGCAGGGGCGAGAAGTGGAAGTGGAAAAGGACCACCCAGACCGCGGCGACGATGCGCAGGCCCGTCAGGCTCCGGAACTCCCCTACAGGGACGGGTTGATCGCCGGATGGGGTGGCCCTCGGGCCTGCCTTCGTCACGTTGGGGGCAACGAGGGCCTCACCACCAGCGTTGCGAGTGACACCCGGAATAGACCGGATTGCCGGTACTCATCACGGAATGTGGACGACGAGCTGGGCCGATCGGGTGGCCCGACGCCCGGACCGACCCCGTCGTGCCGGAGCCGTTCGGACACGCTGGGCTACCGGCTCACGGCTGCTCACCAGCTGTCGACGTGCAGCACCGTGTCGAGCGGCTCGCGCTTCGCCGGCTTGAACGTCTCGCCCGTGAAGTAGGCGGTGGGCAGCAGCACGCCCTGGCGCACGTTCGGGGGGATGCCGAGCAGCTCGGAGATCTCCTTCTCGTACTTCAGGTGCAGCGTGGTCCACGCGCTGCCGAGACCCCGGGCCCGCGCCGCGATCTGGTAGCTCCACGCGGCCGGCAGCAGCGAGCCCCAGAGCCCGGCCTGGTTGCCGGTCGGCAGCTCCTCCCCCGCGGTGATGCACCCGATGACGTGCACCGGGACCTCCCCCATGTGCTCGGCCAGCCAGTCGGCCGACGACTGGACGCGGTCCTGCACGGCCTGCCGCTCCGTGCTGTGGCCGGCCGCCGCGTTGCGGCGTATGGCCGAGTCGCGGTAGCCCCCGAACGACTGCGCGTAGTAGTCCCCGATCTGCTTGCGCAGCCCGGCGTCGGTCACCACCATCCAGTGCCACCCCTGCTGGTTGCTGCCGGTGGGGGCCTGCAGCGCGACCTCGAGGCTCTCCTTCACCAGCTCCAGCGGGACGGGCCGGTCGAGGTCGAGCCGCTTGCGCACGGAGCGGGTGGTGGTCAGCAGTTCGTCGGGCGAGAGCGGAAGTGTCATGGCCCGATCATGCGCCACCGACATCGCGGGAGCAGCGGTCAGCTCACCCATCGGGCCCCGTTCCCGCTCGGGCACCCACGGCGGACGGCGCGGGCGAAGGCCCGCTCGGACCGGGCCACCACCTCCGCCCGGCCTGGTGCGGTGGCCGTCTCGCGCGGGACCCGGCGCCCGAGACCGGGCGGATCCGGCGGCGACCGGGCTCCTACTCGACGGCGGCGGGGGCCTGGACCACGAAGACCGACGCGTCGCCACCGGCCTTCAGGACGAGGCGACCGGACAGGGTCTGCAGGTGGGCGGGCAGGGCGCGGAGGCGGCCCGCGGCGCGGCGGCCCACCCCGCCCTCGCGCACGACCGTGAATCCGGCGTCGACCAGCGCCTGCTGCGCCCCGGCCTCCGCGGTGACGACGAGCGCCCGGTCGCCGGGCACCAACACCCGGCGCCAGAACGCGAGGGCGGCCGGGTCGAGGCCGTCGGACGGGTGCACGGCGACGACCCCACGGAACACGGCGCTCGGGACCTCGTCGCGGCCGGTGTGGACCGGGCAGCCCGGGGCGGCGGAACGGACCGCGGCCGCCGTCTCCGCGGACGGCTCGTACCCCGACGCCGACCCGTGCGCGGCGAGCCGGCGCAGCAGCTCGCCCGAGCCGCACCCGACATCGAGGTAGGGGCCGGGGCCGACGTGGCGCCGCACGAGCCGCAGGTACCACCGCACCACGAGACGCACGCCCGCCACGGGGGAGTCCGCACTCCGCGCCACCGTCACCTCCGCACCCCCACACCGACCGCGACACGCCCGCGCAACGCCGCTATTCGGACGTGAATACAACAACCAACCCGCGCATCGCGTTCAGGTGGGTCCGCCCTAGGGTTGTCCGGTGCTCTCCCCCGCACGGTCGGTGACCCCGCCGGAGCCGGACGGCCCGCAGGAACCGCACCGCAGCGGCCGTGACGGCGCTCCCCCACCGGCCCGCACCGGGCACGGTCCCCGCCGGATCCTCCTGGTCCTCGGTCTGGTCGCCGCACTCGCCGGGGTCGCGTTCACGTTCGCCCCCGTGGAGCAGCCGCAGGTCACCTACTCGTGGACGGCCTCGGACGGCGCGGCCGCGATCCCCCTGATGCCCTACCAACCGGTGGACCTGCACGCGACGGTCGACTGCGCCGCCGCCCGCGGCCCGGTCGGCGAGCTGCTGCTGTCCACCACGCCGCCGCGCCCCGATCCCGAGGCCGCGCCGCTGTCCGGCCTGCGCCTCGCCACGGCGGACGGGGGACTGCGCGTCACGAGCGCCGGTGTCGACCTCGGCACCGTGCCGCTGCCCGCGGGCGGCTGCACGGTCACCCTGGACTCCGACCACACCCGCACGACCGTGGCGGTGGACGGCCGCACCGTGCTCACCCACGACGGCGACGTCCGCCCCGACGTGGCGGGGGCGTTCACCGACGTCCGCGCCGGCGTCAGGCTCGCCCTCGACACCGACACGCGCTTCCAGACCACCGTCTCCCCGCTCAAGGCCGCGATCGCCGCGATCTGCGTGCTGGCGCTGCTGGGCATGCTCGTGGTGCTCGGCCGGATCGACCGCGCCGCGGTCCGGTCGGTCCGGCTGCTCCCCCGCGGGTGGTGGCGTCCCCGTGCGGTGGACGTCGTGGTCACGGCGCTGCTCGCGGTGTGGTGGCTGATCGGCTCGCTCACCGTCGACGACGGCTACATCTCCGGCATCATCCGCAGCCGGGGCGAGAACGGGTTCATCGGGAACATCTACCGCTGGCTCAACGCGCCCGAGGCCCCGTTCAGCTGGTTCTACGACGTCTTCTACCTCTGGTCGCGGCTGCTGCCGGGCGAGCTGGGCAACTCCACGCTGTGGATGCGCCTGCCGTCGACGCTGCTGGGCATCGTGTGCTGGTGGTTGCTGTCGCGGGGCGCGGTGCCGCGGCTGGGCCGGTTCGCCACCCGCCGGTGGACGCCGTGGCTGGCCGCGCTCACGTTCGCCACCTGGTGGATCCCGCTGAACCTGGGCCTGCGGCCGGAGCCGTGGGTGACCGTCGGCCTGCTGGGGGTGTTCCTCGCCGTCGAGCGGGCAATCGCGACGCGCCGGGTGCTACCGCTCGCCGTCGGCATGCTCGTCGCGGGCGTCACCACCGCGCTGACGCCCGGCGGGCTCATCGCGTTCATGCCGTTCCTCGCCGGCCTGCTGCCGGTGCTGCGGGTGCTGCGGTCCCGCCGCGACCTGCACGTATGGCCGCTGGTGATCGCGC
>NZ_JAOPWR010000105.1 GCF_025965585.1 Pseudonocardia sp. | reverse complement strand
AGCACCACCGCCGGCATCCCGTCACCGCCGCTGCCTACGGCAGCGGTGCCGCGCTGATCATCGACGAAGCGGCGCTGCTGATCGAACTCGAGGACGTGTACTGGGCCAACGAGGGCCGCAGGAGCGTCATGAGAGACGCAGTTGTCAGCGTGGAACGCGACGCCCACATTGCCGCCGTCGCCTACCTCATGCGGCGAGCCGGCGAGACGGCGCTGGTCGTCGTGAACGACTCAGAGCATCGCAGTCCACTGGCGGTCATCACAGACACCGACGTTGCCCAGGTGATCGCGACGGCCTCGATCCGAATGAGGTGCGCTTCAGCGACCTGGTCGCACACGACCCGATCAGCGTCTCCCCAGAGACGTCGCTCGTGCGGGCCGCGACGGTGATGGTTTCATCCGGCATCCGGCATCTGCCTGTAGTGGAGGAGGGTCGTCTGCTCGGCATGCTGGATATCAGTGACGCTTGCCGTGCCCTGGTGGCGCTGCGAAACATCCCTGACGGCGCAGTCGCGACGGCAGCGGTGGTCTGACAGTCAACGCCGCCAGCCGTGAGCACTGCTGGCGGGTGAGTGCGGTTGGATTCACCGAGATGTTCCTGGGGCGGCGGGGCGGGCAGCCGCGTCGAGAAGGGGCCCAAGCTCACGGATCAGCGCGTCGAACGGGGTCAGGTCCTGTCTGATCCTGGCCAGGATGATCGCCCCCTCGAGGGTGGCGATGACCACGATGGCAAGATCGTCAGCCCTCTCGTGGGGAACGCCAAGCTCGACCAGACTTTCAGCGACGGGCTGGAGCCAACCGTCGAATGCACGACGGAGCACTTGGCGGAGTTGGGCGCTGGTGGCTGCCGTGTCCGCGGCGGCAGCAACCAGGGGGCACCCGGCCGAGAACTGCTCGTCGGTGAGATCACGTCGCCAGTAGTCGACGATGGAAGCCAGCAGCGCGCTCGGTGTTCTCGACTTCAGTTCGCTGAGACCTCGCCGAGTCTGGCGGGCCATCATGTCGCCGGCCCAAAGCAGGGCGTCGGAAACGATCTCCTCCTTGCCGCCAGGGAAGTAGTGCTGGAGTGATCCTCGGGGCGCGCCCGCCTCGGTCACGATCTCTCTCATCCCGGTGCCGGACACGCCCTTGCGCCGTATGAGCTGTGCAGCGCTACGCACCATTCGCTCGCGCGGCGGAACTGCCCGAGCTTGAGACGCCTTGGCGGTCGTCACGGAAGCCTCCATCTGAGTTGATCTGGGATCAGGTCTTGACTATGACACCTGTCATGATGCAAGGTCAATTCTATGACAACTGTCATGACAGTTCAGGGACCGAGCGCGCCACGCCACCGCGTGGCCGACGCGGCGGTTCTCAGGCCAGCGGCAGTGTCGGACACCGAGGCAGTGCTGGCCATGCTGGCCCGCTGCTCGCTCGCGACCCGGTTTCACCGGTTCCACGGCTTCACCGACGGTGTTCCTTACTTCCGAGCGCAGCTTCGGGACCGACCGGGCGACCAGACCCTTCTCGCTTGCTACGGCTCGACGTGCGTCGGCGTGGCAACTCTCGGTGTCGGTGACACGGGACTGGTTCATCTGGGAGTGCTGGTCGAGGACGGCTGGCAGGGCCAGGGCATCGGAACCCAGCTAACTGTGTCCTTGCTCGACAGCGCTCGGGCCGTGGGTGTCACCACCGTGCACGTCGATGTGCTCAGCGACGACATTTACGTTCTCAAGTCACTGCGCCGGATCGGTCAGCTCGCGGCGTCAGTTGAGCGCGGGGTCTGGTCGGTTGACGTCTCCCTCTGCGGCCAGCCGTGCCGGCCGGCCGGAAACAGGCTGCCATGACCGCGCCTGAACCAACCAGCCGGTTCGCGCCGTCGGACTCCGAGGCCTACTACCTGCCCCGCAGGAACGGGCGATACGAGCCGACCAGGGCAACTGAGAGCCCCTGGGACCGCAACGCCCAACACGGTGGACCGCCGGCTGCCCTTCTTGCCCACGTGATCGACCAAACGATCGACGAGCCCCTGCGGCTCGCTCGCATCTCGATCGACATTCTCGGCCCCATTCCGCTCCGCCCGGTCGACGTCGAGGTCGCCACGGTCAGGCCCGGTCGACGGGTACGCCTGACCGAGGCCCGGATGTGCGTTGACGGACGCGCTGCTGTCACGGCGAGGGCGTGGCACATCGCTACCGGCGATCGCCCCCCGGCAGAGGTGGCGGCGCAGACGGCGCCGCCACCTCTGCCACCGACGCCGACGCCTCAGCGCTTCTATCCGGGCCTGGACGACTGGGGCTACGGAAAGTCGATCGAGTGGCGGTTCACGCGCGGAAGCCTCGACAGCCTCGGTCCGGCGGACGTGTGGGCGAGGGTCCGTCTGCCGCTGGTTCACGGGTTGGCACTGACCGGCCAGGACCGGGCACTGATCACGGCCGATTCCGCGAACGGCCTGTCCCTGTCACTGCCGCTGAACCAATGGCTCTCGATCCCGCCCACCATGACCGCGACCCTGCTGCGTCCGCCAGTCGGCGAATGGGTGCACCTCGCATGCCGCACCTACCTGACAGACGACGGCGTCGGATTCGCCCACGCAGACCTGTTCGACGGCGACGGGCTCATCGGCGAGGTGGCCCAGCCGCTGCTTCTGCAAAGGCGCGCGGCAGACAGCTGTGCCTCTTGACGGAGCGAACAGACCGATCCAGCGGATTGAAGACCGATCGACTCAATGGAGATACCGATGCGTGCAGCGACAACAGACCCCGGCGCGGCTCTCGGCACTCGTGCGACGTCGTCAGTCATGCGCGGCGGCCACCCGGCAACGAGGGCTGAGGGAGGACGTATGCGGCCCAGGTCGTTGCCGCGGATGGCCGCGTTCTGGCTGGAGGCAGTGTTGTTCGGCTTCGTGCTCCTCACGTCGGCCGCCGCGTCCCCGCTGTACGCGGTTTACCAGGGACAGTGGAAGTTCTCGGCGACGACGCTGACCGCTGTCTTTGCGATCTACGCCATCTTCCTTCTCCTCACGCTGCTGTTGTTTGGTTCGGTCGCTGACTATCTGGGCCGCCGTTCGGTCATCTTCTCCGCCATCAACATCACCGCGGCCGCCTGCGCCTTGTTCCTGGCAGCGGATGGCGTCGGGCTGCTGTTCGCCGCCCGGGCACTGCAAGGTGTCGCCGTCGGCATGACGACCGGCGGACTCGGGGCAGCGCTCATCGACCTGCAACCCGAGGTCGGCAGGCTCGCCTCGGTGGCCACCAACGCCAGCCTCTTGCTGGGCTTGGCAGTAGGGGCGCTCGCCAGCAGCGCGCTCGCGATCGAGACGAGGTCAGCCGCCGGCTTGTTCATCGGTGCCGCGGTAGCCGGGGCGGGCGTTGGGGCCGGAAACCTGGGCGCCTACCGCACCCTCACCGCGCTCGTCCCCGCCCACCATCGCGC
>NZ_JAOPWR010000520.1 GCF_025965585.1 Pseudonocardia sp. | reverse complement strand
GCGGTCGGCCCGCGATCCGCTGGTCGGGCTGGGTGCGCCCGCCGTCGAGGCCGGGGGAGACGTGCTGGCCGGATGGGCGGCGCTGGTGTCCTGGGCCCGCGCCCAGGCCACCGCTCGTGACGGTGAGCTGCCCGCCGTCCGCGACGCCATCACGGCCGCCGAGGCCGAGCGGGCCACGGCGGAGCAGGCCCTGACCGCCGCCGACCGCGCCGCCCAGGACCGGCACCGCGAGGAGACCGCCGCCGCCCGCGCCGAGCAGGACGCCGCCGGCGCGGTCACCCGCATGGAGGACCGCCTCACGCAGCTGGAGGCCGCGCTCGCCGCGGCCCCCGCCGACGCGGAGGCCGCCCAGCAGCTCGCCCGGATCACCGAGCTGGAGGCAGCCACCCGCACCGCCGACGCCGAGCTGCGCACGACCCGCGCCGCCCAGCGCTCCGCCGACCGTGTGGTGGCCGAGGTCGGGCTGGAGGTCACCGCGGCGTCGGAGGCGCTGCGGTCGGCGCGGGACGCGCTCGTCCCGCTGGGTGCGCCCGCGGTCGGTCAACGGGACCTGCTCGCGGCCTGGACGGCGCTCACCGGGTGGGCCCACGGGGAGGCCCAGGCCCGGGCCGAGCGGCTCGTGGCGGCCGAGAACGCGGCCGCGCAGGCGCGTGCGGCCCGGGCGCGGGTGGAGCAGCGGCTCGCCGAGGACCTCACAGCGCACGAGGTCACCTTCACCACGTCGGCCGCCGCGCAGTCGGTGGTGGCCGCCGCCGTGGAGCGGGCCCGCGCGGGGCGGGAGCGCATCGCCGAGCGCCGCGCGTCGGCCGGCACGATCCTGGCCGACCGGGATGCGGCCGAGTCCGCGCAGCAGGTCGCCAAGCTGCTGGGCAACCTCCTGCGCTCCGACGGGTTCCCGCGCTGGCTCGTCGCGTCCGCGCTGGACGCGCTCGTGGCCGACGCGTCCCGCAGCCTCGCGGAGCTCTCGGGCGGCCAGTTCGAGCTCACCCACGCAGGAGGCGAGTTCCTGATCATCGACCACGCCGACGCCGACTCCTGCCGCCCGGTCAAGACGCTGTCGGGCGGGGAGACGTTCCAGGCCAGCCTGGCCCTGGCGCTCGCGCTGTCGTCGCAGATGTCCGGGCTCGCCGCCCAAGGAGCCGCCCGGCTGGAGTCGATCTTCCTGGACGAGGGGTTCGGCACGCTCGACGAGGCCAACCTCGAGGTGGTCGCCGGCACGCTGGAGAACCTGTCCGCCCGGGGCGACCGCGTCGTCGGGGTCATCACGCACGTGCCCGCGCTGGCCGAGCGCGTGCCGGTGCGGTTCGCCGTCAGCCGGGACCAGCGCACGTCGTCGGTGGTACGGGAGGCCATGTGAGGTTCACTCGATGAAGTTCACGGTCGATCCCTGGGACCCGTCCTACGGCGCCAGCGTCGAGTCCGAGCTGGAGCGCTCCACGGCCGAGGTCGCCGTCGACACGGAGATGCCCGCCGAACGCTGGGTCGCGGTCGATCCCGACCCGACGGTCACCCCGCCGGAGGCCGTGCTGTTCGTCGACGGGGTGCGGCGGATCGACGCCCAGATGTGGGTCGACGAGCCCGACGGCACGGCGTCGCCGGCGCTCTGCGCGTCCTACGCGGCAGGGGTCGTGTGCTGCTGTCGTGCCGGCGGCGCGCATCTCGTGACCGTCGACGGCCGGCGTGGGCTGTTCACCACCGCGGCCGACGGCACCGACGTGGTCACCACCGCCGGCACCTACCGCTGCCACCACACCGAGGCGCGTCCCGGAGCCGACCCCGCGCAGGTGCTCAGCCAGGCCGTGCAGCGCGAGATGGGCCAGACGGAGCTGCTCGCCGCGGCCACCGCCCGGGGTGATCACGGCGTCGAGAACGACCTGCTCGTCGTCGACGGCCCGCTGCGCGGACGCCAGTCGCTCCCGCGGGCCATCGGGTTCGTGAAGACCCACGCCACGAGCTACCTCCCCATCGAGCTCGGCGGTCTCGTCGGCGCCCTGCGTACCGGGCAGCGCACCCCGGTGTTCCGACTGGGCAGCGCCACCTCGGGCACGATGCTGCAGCGCCACAGCTGGTACCTGCGGCTGCCGTGCGCCCCGGGGGCGCCGTGGGCCGGCATCGCGCGGGTCGAGTGCAGCGCCGAGCTCTCGCCCGCCGACGCCGTCGCGCTCGCCGGGCTCAGCCAGGTGACGCTGCCGCGCTACGCCTCCACCGAGTACAAGGACTCCCGCGCCCCGCAGA
This sequence comes from Pseudonocardia sp., assembly GCF_025965585.1. Taxonomy (GTDB): domain Bacteria; phylum Actinomycetota; class Actinomycetes; order Mycobacteriales; family Pseudonocardiaceae; genus Pseudonocardia. The sequence continues at coordinate 3,050 of NZ_JAOPWR010000520.1, read as the reverse complement.
ATCTCTACCCGATCGCCGGCCTCGAACGGCAGCTCCGGCGGCGGCTGGGGGAGCCGACGCTGCTCTACCGCGCGCTGCGCCGGGCCGCCGCCGCATGAGCGCGTCACGGCCAGGGCCCCGGCCGCGTGGGCGCACCGCGTTCCCGGTCGCCCGGTGAGGGCCGGTGCCGCGCCGGCCGGGGCCGAGTCGTCGGTCAGGTGTCAGGGGCTGGCGGCGAGCGTCGCCGCCACCCAGCGCAGCAGCACCGCGTCGCGACAGGCGCCGAGCAGCTCGGCCTGCTCCATCGCCGCCGGGCCATGGGTCTGGGGGCTGTGGTGACGGAGGCGCAGCTCGTCGGGGTCGAGCACGGTCTCGCCGTCGAAGGGCAGCACCGGGCCGGCGAGGTCCAGCTCGGCCAGCAGCAGTCGGAACACCTGGAACCCCACCACGCGTATCCCGCAGGGCAGCGACGTCAGGCCGTAGCCGTAGATGCTGGTGATGCCGCCGTCGAGCACCGCCCAGGCGTCCACGTCGGGCATGTGCATCTCCCGCGGCGACGCGGTGGGCACGCGCTGGCGCTGGGCCCAGTCCCGCACGAGGCCGCGGTTGCCGGGCGCCACCTCGAACACGGCGGCGCCCCACTCACCCCGCCGGAACACCTCCGACCAGCAGCCGCCCATCGCGAGACCTCCCCCGTGAGCGAGGAGGGTAGGCCGCAGGGGGCATGATCACCGACCGTCGACCGGATCGTCACCCGAAGGTGCGCGTCGTCCTGGTGTCGTCGGGTCGACTGCCACGATCAAGGGTTGAGCACGGCCGCCGCCCACCTCGCCGATGTCGCAGCTCGCGGATCGTGAACGCGTCGGCCGGCCCGGGGGCATCGAGGACGATCGCCCGCATGGTCCCCATCAGGGCTTCCTTTCCTCGGCCCGGGCGGACCGGAGCGTGGCGATGGTGCTGCTCAGCTGCTCGAGCGCGCGGGCGGAGAGGACCGAGCCGAGCCGGATCGCGAGCTCGTCCTGGACGACGGCGGTGGCCTCGTCGAGCAGTGACGTCCCTGCGGGCGTGAGCCCGACGAGCGACGACCGGCGGTCGTCGGGGTTGGCCCGGCGGGCGCAGTGGCCCGCGGCCTCGATACGGTCGATCATCTTGCTGGCTCCGCCGGCCGTGATCGACAGGCCGTCGGCGACGTCGCACACCCGGCACGACGGCGTGCGCGCGATGACGCGCATCGTGTCGAACCGGCCCAACGTGAGCCCGCACGCGGCGTGCAGCCGTGCGTCGACCGCGTCCCACAGCTCCGTCTCCAGCCGGACCAGGTCGCTGAACAACGCGACGAGATCCGGTTCCGTAGAAGTAGCTTCCATGGAATCAAAGTAGTGCGGCCGTGGCGGTGGGATGATCGGCCGGAACGGGATCGAGGGGGCAGACGTGGTGGACGACCGGCTCGTCGCGCTGGGCGAGCGCCTGATCGATCAGGTCATCGAGCTCGGCGTCAACGGTGGCGGTCCGCTCAGCGGAGCCGCCGAGGTCGCCGACGAGTACCTCGTCGCCGCGGGCGGTGACCGGGAGGCGGCGGTGCGGAAGCTCGTGGTGTCCCACGTGCGGCTGGCGGCGGTCTCCGGCTTCGTCACCGGTCTCGGCGGCGTCGTGACGCTCCCGGTCGCCGTCCCGGCGGCCACCGCGGGGCTGTACGTACTGGCCACGCGCATGTCCGCGGGCATCGCCCACCTGCGCGGCTACGACATCGGCACAGCCGAGGTGCGCACCGCGATCCTCGTCTCGCTGCTGGGCAGCGCCGGCGCGAGCGTGCTGAAGCGGGCGGGCGTCGAGCTCGGGCGTCGCTCCGCCGCCGGGGCGCTGGAGAAGCTCTCCGTCCGGCTGCTCGTCGAGATCGACAAGCGGATCGGCTACACGCTCGCCGCGAAGGCCGGGCAGAAGGGCGTGGCGAGCCTGGGCAAGCTCGTGCCCTTCGTCGGTGGCCCGATCGGCGCCGGGGTGGACGCGCTGAGCTGCCGCACCATCGCCACCTACGCGCAGCACACGTTCCCGCCGCGGATGTCGGTCGGGCACCCGGTCGTGGACGGCGAGGTCGTCGGTGATGTGTGACGGAACCTATATCACACCAGGGTCCGTCTGAGGCGGGGAAATCTGTGTCGAGATGAGACACTCACTGCGGGACCTCGGCGACGTGGGCGAGTCCCGTGGGTGGTCAGAGAGTCGACGTCGACCACACCCTCCCCTGACAGTCCTCGGCCCGGGTGGCCGAGCGAGGCGGGCTGGAGCCATCATGATCAAGCTGTGTGAGCGGTGCTACGCGCCCATCGATGACGACGAGAACGTGGTCAGCCTCGCCCACATCGACCACGCGCTGCCCGGTGGCGACATCGCGTGGCTGCACACGTACGTGCACACGTCGGGCTGCCAGGAGCCGCGCGTGCCGCCGCACCAGCGCCCCGACACCGGTAGCTGGGACCCCAGCCGCGGCATCGGGTCGCAGCGCCCGTGATCGACAGCGCCCCGAGGGCCGCTCAGGTCGACGCCAGGCGCTGACGCAACCCGCTGGCGCGCGCCACCGGGCGCTCCACCGCGGCCCGCACCGCGTCCTCCGTGCCCACGATCCGCACGAACTCCCGGGCGCGCGTGACCGCGGTGTAGAGCAGCTCGCGCGTGAGCAGCGGGGACTCCGCAGGCGGGAGGACCACCGTGACCCGGCGGAACTGGCTGCCCTGCCCCCGGTGCACGGTCATCGCGTGCACGGTGGCCACCTCCGACAGCCGTGACGGCGGATGCAACGTGGGCGGCCCGCCCCGCGCGAACGCCACGCGCAGGCCCTCCGGCCGCTCCACCACCACGCCCGTGTCGCCGTTGAACAGCCCGGTGTCGTAGTCGTTGGCCGTGACCAGCACCGGCCGGCCCGGATACCAGGGGCCGTCGGCGCCGGTGCCGCCCAGCCAGCGCTCGATCTCGCCGGTCCACCGCGCCACGCCCCACGGCCCGCGGCGGTGGGCACACAGCACGCGGTGGCGCTCCAGCGCGGCGAGCGCGTCCTCGGTGCGGCCCTCGCGGGC
>NZ_JAOPWR010000086.1 GCF_025965585.1 Pseudonocardia sp. | reverse complement strand
ACCGGACGGCCGTCGGCGTCGGTGATCTCCGCGGTGCCGACGGCGCTGTCGACGTCGGCCGCGGTGAGCAGGCCGGACGCGAGCAGCGGCGCGCCCTCGGGAGGCAGCCGGCCGAGCATGGACACGTGCATCGTCAGCGTGGTGACGTAGCTGCCGGCGGGCAGCGTGGTGGATACGGCGCCGCTGAGCACCAGGTCGGCGAGCACCGGCACCGGGCCGACGCCCCGCAGCACCGTCGGGGGCAGCGCGGGGATGTGCGCGCGGACGTGCCCCGGTTCGGCGTGGTCCAGCAGCGTCCCGAACTCGCTGTGCACGGGCGCCAACGAGGAGCCCTCCCGAGCGATCACCCGGAACCTGTCCAGTGCCGTCATCCCCATGCGCGGCACCCTACGTCGGCGATCACCGACCGAGATCGCCGATCCGCCCGTGCTCGCGACCCGCGGCGAGATCCCCGCCACCGCCACTTCCACGCCGCAGGCAACCGCCTGGAGTTCTGCCGCCGATCAGCTGACCGCCCGCGGCGCGTACATGATCACGGCGACGCCGAGCAGGCAGATCGCGGCCCCGATCACGTCGAAGCGGTCGGGGCGGTAGCCGTCCACCACCATGCCCCAGGCCAGCGAGCCCGCCACGAACACGCCGCCGTACGCGGCGAGGATGCGCCCGAAGTTCGCCTCCGGCTGCAGCGTGGCCACGAACCCGTACGCCCCGAGTGCGACGATGCCGGCCCCGATCCACAGCGCGCCCCGGTGCTCCCGCACGCCCTGCCAGATCAGCCACGCCCCGCCGATCTCGGCCACGGCCGCGAGCACGAACAACACGATCGACCGCACCACCGTCACACGCACAGCACACCACCCCCCGCGGGTCGCCACGATCCGGCGCGCGAGTCGACACACCGCGCCCGCGAGTCATCACGGTCCGGTGCGCGAGTGGACACGGTCCGGTGGCCGATCGCGGCCCGCGGCATCGGCCGATCGCCACACTCGCCCCGATGCGCCGACCCGCGGAGGCGTGGTGAGGCAGGATCGAGTCGTGCGCTCCCACCCCGTCGCCCCCGTGCCCGATCGCCTCTTCGCCGACGACGAGCGCGAGCAGCGCTGGCGGGCCCGCTTCACCGCCACGCGCATGTCGCGCCCGGCCTGGGCGCGCGACGCCCCCGACCGCAGCCTCTACACGTCCAACGCGAGCGGCACCACCGAGGTGTACGCGTGGGACCGCGCCACCGACCTGCACCGCAAGGTCACCGACCGCAAGAGCGGCACCCACACCGCCACCCTCCCGCCCGACGGCGAGACGATCTGGTGGTTCGCCGATTCCGACGGTGACGAGCTCGGCCACTGGGTCGCCGAGCCCTTCGGCGGCCTGCCCGACGGCGCGTCCGCCGAGCCGGCCGTGCCGGGTGTCGAGGACGGCTACTCCGCAGGTCTGGAGATCGGCCGCGCAGTGGTCGCCATCGGCACGTCCACCGACGACGGCACGAAGATCTGGCTCCGCCGCGGCGACGGCCCGGCGGAGGTCGTCTACGCGAACGCCGAGGATGCGGGCGTCGGCGCGCTGTCGGAGGACGAGACGCTCCTCGCGATCAGCCACTCCGAGCACGGCGACTCGCGCCACCCCGACGTCCGGGTGGTCCGGGTGAGCGACGGCAGCACCGTCGCGGAGAAGTCCGACGGCCCGGGGAAGGGACTGAGCCCGCTGGCGTTCGCCCCGGTCGCCGGCGACGGGAGGCTGCTCCTGCTGCACGAGCGCCACGGCCGCGAGGAGCTGTTGATCTGGGACGTCCTCACCGACACCGAGACGGAGCTGGACCTCGGCCTGCCCGGCGAGCTCATGGCCGACTTCTCCCCCGACGGCTCGTTCCTGCTGATCTGGCACACCCACGCGGCGCGCACCCGCCTGCACCGCTACGACCTGGCCACCGGCGAGCTCACCGAGCTCCCCGTGGCGCCGGGCTGCGTGGGCTCCGCCGACGTGCGGCCCGACGGCACCGTCGAGTACACGTGCTCGTCGGCCGCCGAGCCGTCCACGGTCCGGGCCCTGCACCCCGACGGCACCGACCGGGTGCTGCTCACCCCACCCGGTGAGCGCGCGCCGGGATCGGTGCCGGTCGAGGACCTCTGGGTGGGTGACGTGCACGCGCTCGTGGCGCGCCCGACCGGCGTCGAGGGACCGGCGCCCACCGTGTTCGCCCTGCACGGCGGTCCCCACGTGGCCGACGAGGACCGGTTCTCCCCGGTGCGCGCCGTCTGGGTGGACGCCGGGTTCGTGGTCGTCGAGGTCAACTACCGGGGCTCGACGGGCTACGGCTCGCCCTGGCGCGACGCCATCGAGGGCAGGCCCGGAACCACCGAGCTGGAGGACGTGGCCGCGGTGCTCGACCACTGCGTCGCCACCGGGATCAGCGACCCCGCGCGATGCGTGGTGGAGGGCTGGTCGTGGGGCGGCTACCTGGCGCTGCTGGCCGTCGGGACGCAGCCGGAGCGCTGGGCCGCGGGCCTCGCAGGCGTGCCGGTGGCCGACTACCTCGCGGCCTACGAGGACGAGATGGAGCAGCTCCGCGCGTTCGACCGAGCGCTGTTCGGGGGCTCTCCGGAGGAGAAGCCCGACGTCTACCGCACGGCGTCACCGCTGACCTACGTCGACGCGGTGCGCGCGCCGGTCCTCGTGCTGGCCGGGGAGAACGACCCGCGCTGCCCGATCCGGCAGATCGACAACTATGTCGACGCGCTCGCCGCCCGCGGTGACGCGGACAACGGCGGGGTGGCCTACGAGGTGAGCCGCTTCGACGCGGGCCACGGGAGCCTCGTGGTGGACGAGACGCTGAAGCACATCGCCACGGAGGTGGACTTCGCGCGGCGCGCAGTGGGCTGACGCCCTCGTGCGCGGAGACCGCCGCCGGGGCGATGGTCTCCGCGCACGAGGGGTGGAGCCGCGGATCAGACGGTCGCCTTGAGCACGACGTCGACGTTGCCGCGGGTGGCCTTCGAGTAGGGGCACACCTGGTGGGCGCCCTCGACGAGCTCGTCGGCCTGGGCCTGGTCGAGGCCGGGCAGGTGGGCGGTGATCACCGCGCTGATGGCGAAGCTCGTGTCGTCGGGGCTGAGGCTGACGGCGGCGTCGATCGTGGCGTCGTCGGGAACCTTGACGCCCTTGTTCTTCGCGACCAGGCGCATCGCGCCGTGGAAGCAGGTGGCGTACGCCGCCGCGAAGAGCTGCTCGGGGTTGGTGGCGCCACCGGGGCCGCCCAGCGCCGGCGGCATCTTCAGGTCCTGGTCGATGATGCCGTCCGAGGAACGGACGCGGCCGTCCCGCCCGCCGCCGGACGAGGTCGCCTCTGCCGTGTAGATCGCTTCCGCCATGGGTCTGTGTCCTCTCGTGCAATTATGTTGTGCCCAACGTATCGTTGCCGAGGGCCGCTGTCACGACCCTGTAGCAATGACGCAACACACCCCGAGAAGGATGGGGAGCGTCCCCGAGGAGGTGGTCGCCGTGGTGCTCTGGCGCGTACATGTGGAGCTCGAAGATCGTCCGGGACGGCTGGGCGAGCTCGCCACCGCTGTGGGTACCGCGGGGTGCAACATCATCTCCCTGCACGTGGTGGGCGAGCCCGCCGACGACGGCTCCGTCACCGACGAGCTACTGGTCCGCGTACCGGATCCGGTCGACCCCACCGCCCTCGTGGACGCCGTCGAGAAGGCAGGCATCCCCTGCACCCTCCTGGTGCGGGCCGACGCCACCGAGCTGTCCGACCCCGCCACCACCGCGCTCGCGCTGGCGCGGATGGTCGCGGCCGACCCCGGCAGCGCCCCCCGGGCCGTGGCCACCATGCTCCGCGCCCGTCTCGTCGATCCCGCGGCCGTCGACCCGGCAGGCCACATCCACACCCTCCGCGTCGGCGCCCAGCAGCTGCGGCTGGGCCGCGCGTGGCCGTTCACGGCCACCGAGCTGTCACGGGCCGCCGCGCTGCTGGAGCTCGCCACCCAGCTGGCGATGCGCGCGCCGGCCACGGTGCAGTCCACCGATCGGATCCTGCTGCTGCGCGACGGCTCCGAGGTCCGGATGCGCCCCGCCGGCCCGTCCGACGCCCCGCTCGTGGCGGCCCTGCACGCGCGCTGCTCCCCCGAGGCCCGGCGCTCGCGGTTCCTCAGCCCGACACCGCGTCTCGCCTCCGGCCAGCTCGACGAACTGCTGCACGGCGAGACCGGCACCGGGCAGGCCGTCGTGGCCGTCACCTCCGACGGCGGCAGCGCCGTGGGCCTGGCCAACCTCGACCTGCACGGCGACGGCTCCGCCCGCTTCGCCCTCCTCGTGGAGAACGCCTGGCAGGGCCGCGGGCTGGGCACCGCGCTGCTGCGGCGCGTGTCCGACATGGCCACCGAGCAGGGCGTCCAGGCACTGACCGGGATCGCGCGCCCCGACGAGCTGGGCGTCACGCGGCTGCTGCGCCGGGCCGGGCTGCGGCCGTCGGCCGAGATCGTCGACGGCGAGGTGCGGGTGCACGCGCCGCTGCCCGCCCCGGCCGCGAGCGGGACCTGACCGCAGCGGTCGTCCTGGGGCCAGACCGGTCCCGTCGCCCGAACTCGCACCCCCGGTCCGTGTCGACTGCGCACCGTCTCGTGTCGACTCACGCACCGTCTAATGTCGACCCGCGACGGCACGCGGACGGCCGCGGACCCCGAGGAGGCCGCGGCCGTCGTCGAGCTCGCGTCGGGTCAGATCTCGATGCGCTCGCCGGTGTCGCCGGCGAACAGGTGCAGCCGCGCGTCGCTGGGCGCCAGGTGCAGGATCGCACCCTTCTCCGGGACGTTGCGGCCGTCGACGCGGGCGATCACCGCGCGACGCTCGCCACCCATGTCCGTGCTGCCGTAGATGAAGGCGTCGGCGCCGAGCTCCTCGACGACCTCGACCTCCGTGGCCAGGCCCTGACCGGCGTCGACGATCTTCATGTCCTCGGGGCGGGCCCCGACGGTGACCGTGCGGGTGCCCCCGGCGGCGTCGGCGGCCTGCCGCGGCACACGGATCTCGGCGGCGCCGAAATGCAGGACGTCGCCCTCCATCTCCACCGGGAGCAGGTTCATGGCCGGCGAGCCGATGAACCCGGCGACGAACACGTTGGCCGGCTTGTCGTACATGGCCCGCGGCGTGTCGACCTGCTGCAGGATGCCGTCCTTGAGCACCGCGACGCGGTCGCCCATGGTCATGGCCTCGACCTGGTCGTGCGTGACGTACACGGTGGTGACACCGAGCCGGCGCTGCAGCGACGCGATCTGGGTGCGGGTGGAGACGCGCAGCTTGGCGTCCAGGTTGGACAGCGGCTCGTCCATGCAGAACACCTGCGGCTGCCGGACGATCGCACGACCCATGGCGACGCGCTGGCGCTGGCCACCGGAGAGGGCCTTGGGCTTGCGGTCGAGGTACTCCGTGAGGTCGAGGATCTTGGCGGCCTCCGCGACCCGCGCGGCGATGGTCGCCTTGGACTCGCCGGCGATCTTGAGCGCGAAGCCCATGTTGTCGCCGACCGTCATGTGCGGGTAGAGCGCGTAGTTCTGGAAGACCATCGCGATATCGCGGTCCTTCGGGGGGACGCGCGTGACGTCGCGGCCGCCGATCAGGATCGATCCCTTGTCGATGTCCTCGAGCCCCGCGAGCATGCGCAACGAGGTGGACTTGCCGCATCCGGACGGGCCGACGAGTACGAGGAACTCGCCGTCGGCGACCTCGAGGTTGAGGTCCTCGACCGCGGGCTTCGTGGAGCCCGGGTAGACGCGATAGGCATGGTCGTACGTGACAGCAGCCATTGCTGTGGTCCTTCCCACCGGCAGGAACGTGCCGGACGATCCGAGTGTGAGGGCGCTCGCACTGTGTCATGTGCCGCCGTCCAAGGGAAGCCTCAGCCGTCCGGTGCGCGGGAGAACGGCGCCCCGGTGGTGCCCCGGACCACCAGTCGCGTGGGCACCACGACGTCGACCGGCTCGACGCTGCGGCCGTCGAGGATGTCCAGCAGCAGCCGGGACGCGGCGGCGCCCTGGTCCGGCACCGGCTGGGCGACGGTGGTGAGGTCGACGACCGAGGCCATCTCGTGGTCGTCTATGCCGATCACCGATATCCGCCCGGGCACGGGGATGCTGGCGCGGCGCAGGGTGCGCAGCGCGCCGATGGCCAGCTCGTCGTACTCGGCGAACACGGCCGTGGGGAGGGTCGGCCCGGCCATCAGCGCCGTCATGGCCTGCGCGCCGCCCTCGATGCCGTATTCGCCCGACACCACGAGGTCCTCCCGGAAGGCGATGCCCGCCGACTCCAGCGCCTGACGGAAGCCGGCTCGCCGGGCCCGCGAGGAGAGGAAGCCGAACCCGCGGTCGTCCTCGTCACCGGCGATCATGGCGATCTCCTCGTGCCCCTGGTGGATCAGGTGGTACACCGCCTGCCGCACGGCCGCGGCGTCGTCGATGCGGACGCCGGCCACCCCGGGCAGCCGCGCCCCGAGGGTCACCAGCGGCATGTCGAGAGCCCGCAGTGCGAGCGTGTGCTCCTCGTTCAGCGGGAGCGAGAGGGTGAGCACGGCGTCCACCCGGCGGGCCAGCGGCATGCGCTCGAAGAAGCGGTCGCGGGAGTCGGGGCTGCCGAGGTGGTAGAGCAGCACGTCGTAGCCGGCCTCGTGCAGGACGTCGTACGCGCCCGCCACCGCAGTGGCGAAGAACCACCGCGTGACGAACGGGACGACGACGCCGATCGTCCGGGTGCGGCCCGACGCAAGGCCGGAGGCCTGCGGCGATGCGCTGTAGGACAGCTCGCGGGCGGCCTCGAGGACCCGCTGCCTCGTGGCCGCCGAGACGTTGTCGTGGCCCCGCAACGAACGGGAGACGGTGGCGGGCGAGACCCCGGCCAGCGTGGCGACGTCGATGATGCCGGCGTGCCTGGGGCGCTGGGCCCGCGATGGCTGCACATCCTCCGACATACGCCCTTCCCACTCTGTCAGGGTTCATCCGTTCGGCGGTACGGCAACCCTAGTTGTGCAAGCGTTTTCAGTACAGCTCCGACGTGATCGAGCCCGTCCTGCCCGCTTTAAGGTCACGAAAAGGAAACGCTGCCTTCACCTCTGTACCAAGGTAGTGATCCGTGACACTCTACGGTCCGCAAACGCTGTCCCCCATCCTCGGCCGGGGACACCGCTGAAGGCCCCAACGAAGGGAACGCCGATGCGCCGCAGGCCACTCGCGGTCGGAGCCATGCTGGCTGCCACCGCCCTCCTCGTCACCGCGTGTGGGGGTGGTGGATCGAGCAGCGGCAGTGGAGCCGGCGCGGCGGCGCTGGACGGCGTCGGTCCGATCACGCTCGTGCAGGGCAAGGACACCTCCAACTTCGTCCAGGGCCGGCTCGACGCGTGGAACGCGCAGCACCCGGACCAGAAGGTCACGCTCATCGAGCTCCCCGAGGACGCCGACGCCCAGCGTTCCCAGATGATCCAGAACGCCAACGCCAAGTCCGACGCCTACGACGTGCTCGCCGTCGACAACGTCTGGACCGCGGAGTTCGCGGCCAACCGCTACATCGTCGAGCTGCCGCAGGACCAGTTCCCCCAGACCGCCGACTTCCTGCCACCGGTGATCGACTCGGCGAAGTACAAGGACAAGCTCTTCGCGATCCCCTACGCCTCCGACGGCGGGCTGCTCTACTACCGCACCGACCTGCTGAAGGCCGCGGGCATCACCGACCCGCCGAAGACGTGGACGGAGATGCAGGCCGACTGCACGAAGATCGCCGCCACCCCCGCGGGCGCCGGCGTCAACTGCTACGCCGGGCAGTTCCAGAAGTACGAGGGCCTCACGGTGAACTTCGCCGAGGCCGTCAACAGCTCGGGCGGTGTGATCACCGACAGCCAGGGCAAGCCCGACGTCAACACACCGCAGGCCAAGGCCGGCCTCGACTTCCTGGTGAACGCCTTCAAGAGCGGTGAGATCCCGAAGGAGGCCATCACCTACAAGGAGGAGGAGGCCCGCCGAGCCTTCCAGGAGGGCAAGCTCGTCTTCGAGCGCCAGTGGCCGTACATGTACACGCTGGCCGAGAAGACCGACGGCTCCTCGAAGGTGGCCGGCAAGTTCGCGGTGTCCCCGCTGCCCGGCCTGACCGGCCCGGGCGTCTCGAGCCTCGGCGGCCACGCGCTGGCGATCTCCACCTACTCGAAGAACAAGAAGACCGCGGCGGACTTCATCAACTTCTACACCAGCAAGGAGTCCAACACGATCCAGGTCAAGCAGGCATCGCTGGCGCCCGTCTACACGTCGATCTACGACGACACGAGCCTCCAGGCCACGCTGCCGTACCTGGCCACCCTCAAGGCGTCGATCCTCGGCGCCCAGGCCCGCCCGAAGGTCGTGCGCTACGGCGACGCGACGCTGGCCATCCAGGACGCCGCCTACGGGGCGATCCAGGGGCAGATGACCTCCGACCAGGCACTGAGCCAGCTGCAATCCAAGCTCGAGTCCCTGACCAACGGAAGCTGATCGTCACCGCACGGCCGAGAACACCGACAGACGGTTCGTGAGAGGGGCGGCGGGCGCGTGAGCCCGCCGCCCCTATCTCGCCGAAGGAGGGTCAGCATGGCAGTGGTCGAGGCGCCGCCACAGACGCCTGTTCCCAAGAAGGTGGCCAAGGCCACCGACACCCGAAAGCAGGGAGCGCTCGCGGCGAAGCTCCTGACGCCCACGATGGCGGTGCTGCTGCTCGTCATCGGGTATCCGATCCTCGCCGCCATCTACCAGTCGCTGTTCACCCAGGGCCAGAGCGTGGACGCCGACGGGTTCGTCGTCCAGGGCAGCCAGTTCGTCGGCCTCGACAGCTACGCCGCCATCTTCTCCGGCGACGTCGGGGCACGCTTCTGGAACGCCTTCTACAACACCACCTTCTTCACCGTCGTCTGCGTCGTCATCGAGGTCATCCTCGGCGTGGCCATGGCGCTGATCATGAACAAGGCCTTCAAGGGCAAGGGCCTCATCCGCGCGAGCATCCTCGTGCCCTGGGCGATCCCCACGGTCGTCTCGGCCAAGCTCTGGCAGTGGATCTTCGACGCCAACGGCATCGCCAACTCGATGCTGGGTCAGCAGATCCTCTGGGCCACCGACGGCCCCCAGGCCAAGCTCGCCGTCATCATCGCCGACACGTGGAAGACCGCGCCCTTCATCGCGCTGCTGGTGCTCGCCGGCCTGCAGGTGATCCCGGCCGAGGTCTACGAGGCCGCCAAGATCGACGGCGCCAACGCGTGGCGGCAGTTCTGGAGCATGACGCTCCCGCTGGTCAAGCCCGCACTGCTGGTGGCCGTGCTGTTCCGGCTGCTGGACAACCTGCGCATGTTCGACCTGCCCTTCGTGCTCATCGGGGCGCAGAAGCCGAGCGTCGAGACGATCTCGATCCTCGCCTACCTGGAGAACCAGAACTCGCGATACGGACCGGCCGCGGCCTACGCCTTCGTGCTGTTCCTCTACGTCGTCGTCGTGTCGTACGCGTTCGTGAAGCTCCTCGGAGCCGACGTCATCGGTGACAACCGCGCCAAGACCCCCACGGCCGGCGGCCGCCGCCGCGGTCTGCGCACCGTCGCGAAGGGAGCCACGCCGTGAGCAGCGGCACCATCGACACGACGAAGGGCACGGTCGGCGGGAGCACTCCGACGGCCGACATCGAGATCGTCCGGGCCAAGAAGAACTACGGCATGTGGGGCGCCTACGTCGGCATCGCCGCGATCATCGTCTACTGCCTGGCGCCGTTCTACTGGATGCTCGTCACCAGCCTGCGCCAGCCCAGCGACACCTTCTCCATCGCGCCGATCCCGGCGCCCGCGTCGTTCCAGAACTTCATCGACGTGTTCAACCCGGCCAACAACTTCGGCATCGCTCTGATCAACAGCGTGATCGTGGCCGGCGTCGTCACGGTCCTGACGCTGCTGATCGGAACGATCGCGGCCTACGCGCTGGCCCGGCTGGACTTCCGGTTCAAGAACGCCGCACTGGGAATCATCATCGCGTGCTCGATGTTCCCGGGCATCGCGATGGTCATCCCGCTGTTCCAGCTCTTCACGAACATCGGCTGGATCAACACCTACCAGGCGCTGATCATCCCGGCGATGTCGTTCGCGCTGCCGCTCGCGGTGTGGAACCTGACGGCGTTCTTCCGCCAGATGCCCGCCGAGCTGGAGGAGGCCGCCATGATCGACGGCTGCACCCAGGGGCAGGCGTTCCGCAAGGTGATCATCCCGATCGCCGCACCGGGCGTGTTCACCACCGCGATCATCGTGTTCGTGGCGGCGTGGAACGAGTACATCATCGCCCTGACGATGACCAACAAGGCCGCCTACCGCACGGCCACCGTTGCGGTCACGTTCTTCACCGGCACCACCGGCCGCGACATCCCGACGGGAACGATCATGGCCGCCGGAATGATCCTGACCATCCCGCTGATCATCATGGTGCTGATCTTTCAGCGCCGCATCGTGTCCGGGCTGACCGCCGGAGGGGTGAAGTCGTAAGTGCACTCTGAGAACTGGTGGCGTTCGGCCGTCATCTACCAGGTCTACATCCGCAGCTTCGCCGACGGCGACGGGGACGGGCTCGGCGACATCGCCGGGCTCCGTTCCCGGCTCGGCCACATCGCGTCCCTCGGGGTGGACGCCATCTGGATCAACCCGTGGTATCCGTCGCCGATGGCCGACGCCGGGTACGACGTGATCGACTACCGCGACGTCGAGCCCCGGTTCGGCACGCTCGCCGACGCCGAGGCGCTCGTCACCGAGGCGCACGAGCACGGCCTGCGGGTGCTGCTCGACATCGTGCCCAACCACACCTCCGACCGGCACCCGTGGTTCGCCGAGGCCCTGGCCACGGGGCCGGCCTCGGCGGCGCGGGAGCGCTACATGTTCCGTCCCGGACGCGGGGAGAGCGGCGAGCTCGCCCCCAACGACTGGGTGAGCACCTTCGGCGGCCCGGCCTGGACGCGCGTGGTCGAGCCCGACGGGCAGCCCGGCGAGTGGTACCTGCACCTGTTCGCACCCGAGCAGCCCGACGTCAACTGGGAGCACGCCGACGTCCGCGGCGACTTCGCCGACACCCTGCGGTTCTGGTTCGACCGCGGTGTCGACGGGTTCCGTATCGACGTCGCCCACTCGCTGATCAAGGAGCCCGGGCTGCCGGACGTGGGCGATCTCGTCTACCCGCGCAAGTACGTCGAGGTGGACGGCGAGTTCGTGCTTCCACCGTGGAGCCCGCACCCGCACTGGGACCGCGACGAGGTGCACGAGGTCTACCGGGAGTGGCGCGCGATCGCCGACTCCTACTCGCCGCCGCGCGTGTTCGTCGCCGAGGCGTGGGTGGACGAGCCGGAGCGGCTCTCCCACTACCTGCGTCCCGACGAGCTGCACACGGCGTTCAACTTCGGGTACCTGGTGGCCCCGTGGAGCGGCCCGGAGATGCGCAAGACCATCGACGAGACGCTGGCCGAGCACGGCACGGTCGGGGCGCCGCCCACGTGGGTGCTGTCCAACCACGACGTCGTGCGGCACCTCTCGCGGTACGCGCGCGCGGAGCAGATCCCTGGCCGGCACCGGCTCCGCGAGCTGCTGGACATGCCCTACGACCTCGCCGTCGGGGAGCGGCGGGCCCGGGCCGCGCTGCTGCTCACGCTCGGCCTGCCCGGCGGCGCCTACGTCTACCAGGGCGAGGAGCTGGGCCTGCCCGAGGTGGAGGACCTGCCCGACGAGGTGCTCCAGGACCCCACGTGGGAGCGCTCGGGGCACACCGACCGCGGCCGCGACGGCTGCCGCGTGCCGATCCCGTGGTCGGGCGACGCCCCGCCCTACGGCTTCACGACCGCCGCGACGACGTGGCTGCCGCAGCCGGAGGACTGGGCCCCGCTCACCGTCGCGACCGAGAGCGGCGATCCCGCGTCGATGCTCGAGCTCTACCGGCAGGCCCTGCACCTGCGCCGGGCCACCAAGGAGCTGGGCGACGGTCCGATGGCGTGGCGGACCGAGGCCGGCGAGGACGTCCTGGCCTTCGACCGCGGCGAGGGTTTCGCGTGCGTGGTGAACACGGGTTCGACGCCGGTACCGCTGCCCGCCGGCGCCACGGTGCTGCTCGCCAGTGGCGACCTGACCGCTGACGGGGGCCTTCCCGGGGACACGGCGGTGTGGCTTAAGCCGTGACCGGCCCGGTCCGACCGGCACGCTGCCCGTGGTCGCTGACTCGCGCACCGTCCCGTGTCGACTCGCGGAGTGGGGGCGGCGGCGCAGAGCGGCCCCCGTCCCGGGGAGGGGACGGGGGCCGGCGTGCAGCCGGGTCGGTCAGAGGTTGACCGGCTTGGCGGCACCCGCGCGAACGTTCTTCTCGATCCGGTCGCCGATGCCCTTGTCGATGTTCTTCCAGTACTCGAACGCCCGGAGCAGGATCGGCTCCGAGACGCCGCCGAGCAGGTGCCCGGAGACGTTGCCCACGAGCCGGTCACGCGCGGCGTCGTCGAGGACCTCGCGGACCATCGTGCCCGCCTGGCCCCAGTCGTCGTCCTCGGCGTGCAGTGTGTACGCGGAGCGCACCATGTCGCCGTCGGCGTACCAGAGGCCGGAGTCGTCGGTCAGCGCCGGGTTGGCGTGCGGGCCGTTGTACGAGTTCGGCGCGTACACGGGGTCGGACACGTTGTCGACGCGCATGGCGCCGTCCTTGCTGTAGCTGTTCACCGGCACGATCGGCCGGTTCACCGGGATCTGCTTGTAGTTGACGCCCAGCCGGGCGCGGTGCGCGTCGGCGTAGGAGAAGCCGCGGCCGAGCAGCATCTTGTCCGGGGACAGGCCGATGCCGGGGACCAGGTTGTTCGGCTCGAAGGCCGCCTGCTCCATCTCGGTGTGGTAGTCGGTGACGTTGCGGTTCAGCGTCAGCTTGCCGACCTTGATCAGCGGGTAGTCGCCGTGCGGCCAGGTCTTGGTGAGGTCGAAGGGGTTGAACCGGTAGGTCTTCGCCTCCTCGAACGGCATGACCTGCACGTACAGCGTCCACGACGGGAAGTCGCCGGCCTCGATGGTGTCGTAGAGGTCGCGCTGGTGGTAGTCGCCGTCCTCGCCCGCGAGCTTGTCGGCCTCGGCCTGCTCGATGAACTCGATGCCCTGGTCGGTCTTGTAGTGGTACTTGACCCAGAACTTCTCGCCCTGCGCGTTGACCCACATGTAGGTGTGGCTCGAGTAGCCGTTCATGTGGCGCCAGCTGCGCGGGATGCCGCGGTCGCCCATCAGCCAGCTCAGCATGTGCGCCGACTCGGGCTGCAGCGTCCAGAAGTCCCACTGCATGTCGTTGTCGCGCAGGTTGTTGGCCGCGCGGCGCTTCTGGGAGCGGATGAAGTGCTGGAACTTGAGGGGGTCGCGAATGAAGAAGATCGGCACGTTGTTGCCGACCATGTCGTAGTTGCCCTCGCTGGTGTAGTGCTTGAGGGAGAAGCCACGGGGGTCGCGCCAGGTGTCGGGGCTGCCGCGCTCGCCGGCGACGCTGGAGAAGCGGATCAGCGTGTCGACCTTGACGCCGGGCTGGTACAGCGCGGCGCGGGTGTACGCGCTGACGTCCTCGGTGGTCTCGAAGTACCCGAACGCGCCACCACCCTTGGCGTGCGGCTGACGCTCCGGGATGCGCTCGCGGTTGAACGCCGCCATCTGCTCGATGAGGTAGTGGTCCTGCAGCAGGATCGGACCATCGGCGCCCAGCGTCAGCGAGTGCTCGTCGCTCGCGACGGGCGCACCACCGTCGGTCGTCGTATGACGCGGTTCCGTTGCGGTCACGTTGTCTCCTTCGTGTGGCGGTTCTCGGCGTTCTGGCAGTCAGGGCAGAGCCCCCAGAAGACGACCTCGGCCTCGTCGAGCAGGTAGCCGGCATCGTCGCTGGGGGTGAGGCAAGGGCGGGCACCGATGGCGCAGTCGACGTCGGTGGTCCGTCCGCAGGAACGGCATACCAGATGGTGATGGTTGTCACCTGTGCGAGTCTCAAAACGAGCGGGCGAGCCCGCGGGCTCGATCCGTCGCACGAGGCCGGCGTCCGCGCAGGCGGCGAGGACGTCGTAGACAGCCTGGGTCGAGACCTTGCCCAATCTCGACCGGGTCATCCGGGCCACCACCTCCGCGGTGGCGTGTGGATGCTCCGCCAGCACCTCCAGCACCGCGAGTCGCGGTGCCGTCACGCGCAGGCCCGCGTCCCGGAGACGTTGGGCGTTATCGGCTGCAGAAACCATCAGAGCCCTAGCTGACCAGCTTTTCTGGAATGAGTCAAGTTTTGGGCGCAACCCGGTCGAGTGCTGTCGGTGCCCGGGTCCACGATGTGAGCGTCGACCGGACGACGGGGCCGCCTCGTCGACCGGCAGCGCCTGCGCCCGGTCCTCGTCGTCCCGTCGTGCGCGGGTGCGGTGTTCCGGACGGTCGCGATGTGGGTCGTCGGCGCGGGATGGGGTCGTCAGCGCGCCGGCTCCCGAGCACTCCCGCGGCCTCGCCACCGGCCTGCACGGCTCGTCCATCACGGTGGGGGCGGCGACCGCCACGCCGCCGGCGGGCTGCTGATCGACGTCGGTCAACCGCCCTCGCCGTGCTCGTCGTCGGGGCCGTGGGCATCGCCGTCGCTGGGGCGGCCGCGCTGCTCCCCCGGCGGCGGGACCCCCGCGACGAGCAGCGCTCTCGTCGGAACCTAGGCGACGGGAGTGCCGCTCGTCGGAGGAGGCGTCGGCGTCTCAGCCGTCTCTCAACCGATCTCGGGCACACTCGACGGCGATGAGCGAGCTTGCGAGCGAGTCCGTGTCACAGTGCCCGCGCCGCCGAGGGAGCTTGCGACCGAGCCCGTCGACACCGCGTCCCGACGTTCCGTCCGAGCGCAGCGAGGGCGTGCGATGAGCGCACCGCCGGCCACCACCCCGCCCCCACCGCCCCCGGCACTGCCGCACCGCCGGGCCCGGCACGCGCTGCGCTACGTGGTGGCGGTCGTGTTCACGCTGGTCGTGGCCGTGATCGCGCTCCCCGACCGGATCCTCGAGCTGGACCGGCGCAGCCCCTTCGCCCAGATCGTCTCGTTCCGCCCGTGGGTCCTCGCCGGGATCCTCGTCCTGGTCGTGCTGCTCGCAGTGATGATGCGGTTCGACCGTCGGGTCTGGCCGTTCGTCGCCGGGGCCCTCGTCGTGCTGTTGATCGGCGTCGGCGTCACCGTGCCCCGCACGATCGCCGAGCCGGTGCCCGCCGGCGGCACCCCGCTGAAGGTGCTCGCCTTCAACACCTACGAGGGCAGCGCCGACGTCCAGGCGCTCGCGGCGCTGATCCGCACCGACCAGCCCGACATCCTCTCACTGGAGGAGGCGGGCGCCCGGTTCTCCGCGAAACTCGCCCCGCTGATCGAGCCGCTCGGCTACCGGCTCTACCCCTCCAACCCCGACCGCGGCCGCCGGGAGCAGGACGTCAACAACGTCACGGCCGTGGTGTCGAGCCGGCTCGGCACCGTCACCGTCGACATCGGACACGAGACGTCGACGTTCCCGTACGTCCAGGTCACGGGCGGCGGGCTGGGCACGCTGCGGTACGTGGTGTTCCACTCGGTGGCGCCGGTGCCCGGCTCCGTGCCGAACTGGGTCTCGGACATGCTGCTGCTGCAGAAGTGGTGCGCGGGCGGCACGCCGGCGATCGTCGCGGGCGACTTCAACGCCACGGACGACCACTCGGCGTTCCGCGAGGGCATGACGGGTTGCGGCGACGCGGCGCTGCAGCGCGGCGAGGGCCTGACGCCGACGTGGGGCCCGTTCACACTGGGCCCGGCCGTGCGCGACGCCGGGGGCCCGCAGATCGACCACGTGCTCTCGACCGGTGGGATCACCGCGGAGGCCTGGGAGGCGCACGACATCGCCCACAGCGACCATCGCGCGATCACGGCCACCCTGCGGCTGCCGGGTTGATCCCGCTCAGCGCACGGCCAGCGGCGTCGCGACCTCGCGGGCCCAGGTGGCGAACGTGCGCGCGGGCCGCCCGGTGATCGTCTCGACGGAGTCGGTGACGGTGGCGGGCAGGCCGTCGGCCGCGGCCCAGTGGGGGAGCAGGGAGTCGACCACGAACTCGGGCATCGAGGCCGCGAGGAAGGCGCGTGTGTCGTCGGGGGCGACCGGCTCGATCCGGACCTCCCGGCCCAGGGCCGCGGCGAGCTGCTCCACCTGCTCGCGACGGGTCAGGGACGCGGGCCCGGTCAGCTGCGGCGCGGTGCCGTCGTGGGGCCCGCCGGGGCCGGCGAGCAGCACCACCACGGCGGTGTCGGCGATGTCGCGCTCGTCGATCGACGCGTCGCCCGACTCCGGGTAGGGCAGCCGCACCACCCCGTCGCCGAGGATCGCGGGGAGCCACTGCCGCGCGTTGCCGTCGAAGCCGCCCGGCCGCAGCATCGTGGAGGCGAACCCGGCCGCGCGGACGGCGTCCTCGACGGCGCGGTGGTTGTCGCCGATCCGGTTCGGGCCGCTCTCCAGCACCGACGACGACGACAGCACCACCACCTGCTCCACGCCCGCGTCGGTGGCCGCCGCGACGAACGCGTCCACTCCGGACGGCTCGGCGTAGAGGAACACCCGGTCGACGCCCGCGAGCGCCGGGGGCAGCGTCTCGGGCCGGGCGAGGTCCACGAGCGCCGTCTCCACCCCCTCGGGTGGGCTCAGCGCCTCGGGCTCACGGCCGGACAGCCGGACCGGCACCCCGGCGGCGAGCAGGCCGGCGACGACACCACGGGCCACGGAACCGCGTCCACCCGTCACAAGAACAGTCATGGGACATCCTCAAATCTTGTAGTCGCTACAAGATTAGCCCTCCACCAAGGAACCTGGCTAGCCTGATCCCGTGTCCGCCCCGACGGGCCGCCGGGAGCGCAAGAAGCAGCTCACCCGCCAGGCCATCTCCGACGTCGCCACCAGGCTGTTCCTGGAGCGCGGGTTCGACGCCGTGACGGTCGCCGAGATCGCCGCAGCGGCCGACGTGGCCGTGCAGACGGTGTTCAACCACTTCCCGGCGAAGGAGGACCTCTTCTTCGACGACCGGCTCTGGGTCGTGGGCCCCGCCGAGGCCGTGGCCGGCGCACCCGGTGAACCGGTGGACGAGGTCCTGCGCAGCCACTACCGCACGACGCTGGCCGCCCTCCGGGCGAAGGACTACCTGCCGACCTACGCGCGCTTCCAGCACACGGTCGCGGCCAGCCCCGCCCTGCGGGCCCGGCGCGCGGAACTGGTCACGGAGATGCAGAACCTGCTGGCCGGGGCGCTGGCCGGAGGGCAGCCGGGCTGGCGCCACCGGCTCGTGGCGGCCCGGTTCACCGCGGTGCGGCAGGTGCTGGACGCGGAGCTCCTGCGGCGCCTCGACGAGCACCCGGACGCCCCCGACGCGGTACTCGACGGCCTGGCCGCGGTGCTCGACGAGGCATTCGCCGGGCTCGACCCCGACTGAGCCGACGTCGCAGCCCGCCGGGTGTGCTCACAGCCCGCCGACACCCTGCGAGGACGCAGCGCGGGCTGCGAAGACGCTGCGCGGGCTGCGAGGACGGTCAGCCGGTCGCGGACAGCCCCGCCCCGGGCTCGTCGACGAAGACCTCCTCGAGCGCGAACGACTCGATGTCGAGGACGAAACCGCGGACGCGGGTCTCGGGCACGAGGAACGGGTCGTGCCGCAGCTGAGCCATGTCGCGGCGGACGCTGACGCCCGGGTCGCGGAACGCGTGGGTGCGCCACGACGGCCGCATCCCGACCTCGTGGGCGAGCTCCTCGCTGAAGTCGTCGTCGGTGAACGTGCCCAGGCCGCAGCCGGAGTGCTGGACGATCAGGATGTCGCGCGTCTGCAGCTTGCGCTGGCTGATCGTCAGCGAGCGGATCACGTCGTCGGTGACCACACCGCCCGCGTTGCGCAGCACGTGCACCTCGCCGAGCTGCATCCCGAACAACGCGAACACGTCGATGCGAGAGTCCATGCAGGTCAGCAGTGCGGTGTGCAGTGCCGGCGGGACGGCGAGTCCCTCGGCGTTGGCGGCGGCCAGGTGCCCGCCGCCCGCCTCGTACCGGCGTAGGAGTTCCTCGAAAGCCATCGGCGTTCTCCGTTTCCCAGGGCTACAGCGTAGCTGCGACCGTCTCCGCGATCTCGTAGGTGTTGAGCGCCGCACCCTTGCGCAGATTGTCGCCACAGACGAACAGCTCGAGCGTCCTGGGGAAGTCCAGCGCCTGCCGGATGCGGCCCACAGTGGTGGGGTCGCCGCCGACGGTCCGCGCCGGGGTCGGCCACTCCCCCGCGGCCGGGTCGTCCTGCAGCACGATGGTGGGCTGCGCCGCGAGTACCTTGCGGGCGGCCTCAGCCGACACCTCGCGCGTGAACGTGGCGTGCACCGACAGCGCATGGGTGGTGATCACCGGGACGCGCACGCAGGTGGCCGACACCTTGAGGTCGGCGATGCCCAGGATCTTGCGCGACTCGTTGCGGACCTTCAGCTCCTCGGAGCTCCAGCCGTCGTCCTTGAGCGAGCCGGCCCACGGCACGACGTTCATCGCCAGCGGCGCCGGGAACGGGGACTCCGCGGGCAGGCCCGCAGCAGTGATCGCCTCGGCCACGTCACCGGCCCGCTTGCCCAGGTCCTTGCCCGCGACGGCGGCGAGCTCGGCCTGCAGCCGGTCGATACCGGGCTGGCCCGCACCCGACGCGGCCTGGTACGACGCGACGACCAGCGCCTCGAGCCCGAACTCCCGGTGCAGCGCCCCCATCGCGGCCATCATCGACAGCGTGGTGCAGTTGGGGTTGGCGATGATGCCCTTGGGCCGGTTGGCGGCCTCGTCGGCGTTCACCTCGGGCACCACGAGCGGCACCTCGGGGTCCATCCGGAACGCGCCGGAGTTGTCGACGGCGACGGCGCCCCGGGCTGCCGCGATCGGCGCCCACTCGGCGCTGATCTCGTCGGGCACGTCGAACAGGGCGATGTCGACGCCGTCGAAGACCTCGGGTGCCAGCGCCTGCACGGTGACGTCCTCGCCGCGCACGCGGATGACCTTGCCGGCCGAGCGGGCCGAGGCGACGAGCCGGATCTCCGACCACGGCACGGCCTCCCGCGCGTCGATGATCTCGATCATGGTGGTGCCGACGGCACCGGTGGCGCCGACGATCGCGACAACAGGTCCTGTGCTCATCGTCCGCTCCCCGCGTGCACCACGGCTTGCTCGTCGCCGCCGAGCTCGAAGGCGTCGTGCAGGGCCTTGACCGCGACGTCGAGCTGGTCGACCCGACAGATCACGGAGATCCGGATCTCCGAGGTGTTCATGGTCTCGATGTTGATGCCGGCCTTGGACAGGGCCTCGCAGAACGTGGCCGTGACGCCCGGGTGGTTGCGCATCCCGGCGCCGATCAGCGAGACCTTGCCGACCTCGTCGTCGTGGATCAGCTCCGCGTACCCGATCTCGGCATGGGCCGCGCCGAGCGCCGCGACGGCCCGGGCGCCGTCGGTGCGGGGCAGCGTGAACGTGATGTCGGTGCGCCGGTCGGACACGTGGCTGATGTTCTGCAGCACCATGTCGATGTTGATGTCGGCGTCCGCGACCGTCCGGAAGATCCGGGCCGCCACGCCGGGGGTGTCGGGCACCCCCGTGATGGTGATCTTGGCCTCGGACCGGTCGTGCGCGACCCCGGTGATGATCGCGTTCTCCAACGGAATCTCCTCGATCGAGCCGGTGACGAGCGATCCCGGCTTGTCGTTGTACGAGCTGCGGACCCGCAGCGCGACGTTGTAGCGGCGGGCGTACTCGACGGCCCGCAGGTGCAGGACCTTCGCGCCGCACGCGGCCATCTCCAGCATCTCCTCGTAGGTGATGCGGTCGAGGCGCTGGGCGTCGGGGACGATGCGCGGATCGGCACTGAAGATGCCGTCCACATCGGTGTAGATCTCGCAGACGTCGGCCTTCAGGGCGGCCGCGAGCGCCACCGCCGTGGTGTCGGAGCCACCGCGGCCGAGCGTGGTGACGTCCTTCGTGGACTGGCTGACGCCCTGGAAGCCGGCCACCAGCACGATCGAGCCCTCGCCGAGGGCATCCTGCAGGCGATGCGGGTTGACCTGCACGATCCGCGCGTCACCGTGCTTGGACGTGGTGATCATCCCGGCCTGCGAGCCGGTGAAGGAGCGGGCCTGCGCCCCGAGGGAGTGGATGGCCATCGCCACCAGCGCGTTGGAGATGCGCTCACCCGCGGTGAGCAGCATGTCCATCTCGCGCGGAGGCGGGGCCGGGGAGACCTGCTCCGCGAGGTCGAGCAGCTCGTCGGTGGTGTCGCCCATCGCGGAGACCACCACGACGACGTCGTTGCCCTCCTTGTGCGTGCGCACGATCCGCTCGGCGACCTTTTTGATGCGATCCGCATCCTGCACCGAGGAACCGCCGTACTTCTGCACGACGAGGGCCAC
This sequence comes from Pseudonocardia sp., assembly GCF_025965585.1. Lineage (GTDB taxonomy): Bacteria > Actinomycetota > Actinomycetes > Mycobacteriales > Pseudonocardiaceae > Pseudonocardia. The sequence continues at coordinate 2,922 of NZ_JAOPWR010000086.1, read as the reverse complement.
CGCCGACCTCCTGTACCGGCACGACCCGCAGGTCGTGCCCACCGCGTTCACCGCCACGGGGCGGCCCGCGCGGTGAGGCGCGGCGCTCCGCCTCGGGCGCTGGTCGGGGTCTCACGATACCGGGACGGCGGTGCGTCGCCGATCGGAATGACCCAGCCCACAGCATCCACGGGCAGCTCGCCCGACCAGCACGGTGTTGATGCCCCGTCCGGGTGAATATCAACGAATCAGACGCCCGGCGCACGCGGGTTGTCCTATGTCCGGTTCCCGATTTGTCCCCCGCACCAGCGGAGGGGTGAGTGGCGGATCGACCGCTGGCGCGTGTTCACCGTCACGGAAGTCGGGCACCTGCGGGCTCGCTGCGCCGCGTGTCACCTCGCATCGCGGTCTCGAGACGGTCGTTGAGGCGGCAACCGCCCCTGACGGCTCCCCACGACATGCCCGTCGTCCGCTCAGGCGTGGAGAGAGGACAATCGATGCCCGCTCATCGCAGAGCGCCCGCAGTCGTGGACGACGCGCAACCCCGTGAGGTGGGCCGCCGTCGGTTCCTGGGCTACCTGATCGCCGCCCCCACCCTCGCGGTCGCGGCAGGCGGGGCCTGGGAGCTCCTCAAGCCCGACGACGCCAACGCTGCCATCCCGTCGCCCCCGCAGCCGTCCGACGCCTACGACCTCGGCGACCTGCAGAACGACGCCGCGCTGCCCACCGCGTACCTGATCAAGATCGTCATCAACGAGGACGGCACGGCGTCGTTCGCCATGCCGCGCGCCGAGGTGGGTCAGGGCATCACCACCACCGTCGCGATGATGATCGCCGAGGAGCTCGACCTCCCGCTGGAGAAGGTCAAAGTCTCCCTCGCCGACGCCCGGCCCGAGCTGCTGCTCAACCAGCTCACCGGCGGCTCGAACTCGGTGCGCAGCCTCTACATCCCGGTCCGCACCGCCGCGGCGCTCGCCCGCCAGCAGCTGCTGCTCGCCGCGTCGAAGCAGCTGGGCGTGCCCGTGGAGAACCTCACCACGGCCGCAGGCAACATCACCGGCCCGACCGGCCAGGCGCTGAGCTACGGCTCGCTCGCCGTGCCCGCCGCGTCGTCGACGCTGACGTCGACCTCGGTGGTGCTCAAGCCGGCGTCGAAATTCTCGCTTCTCGGCACGCCGCAGAACCGCATCGACGCGCTCGACATCGTCACCGGCCGCAAGCAGTTCGCGATGGACCTCGACGTGGTCGCGGACGCCAAGCCGACGATGGTGGCCCGACCGCCGACGATCAACGGCAAGCCCGAGAAGGTCAACAACATGGCCGCGGTGCTGGCCATGCCCGGCGTCACCGACGTCGCGATGATCACCTACGGCGTGGCGATCCGCGCCGAGACGTTCGGCCAGTGCATCGACGCGATCCAGATCATCGACGTCACCTGGGCGGGCGGCACCGTCGACGGGCAGTCCGACGCGACCGTGGAGAAGAAGCTCAAGGCCGCGCAGCTGCCGCTGGCCGTGCCGAACGTGCTGACGCAGTCGGTCGACACCGAGATCACCTTCGCCTTCGCCAGCAACTCGCCGCTGGAGCCCGGCTGCGCCGTCGCCGACATCAAGGGCGGCACGGGCGAGATCTGGTGCAGCCTCAAGGTGCCGATCTGGGCCAAGGAGAACATCGAGCAGGAGCTGGGCATGATCCCCGGCTCGCTCACCGTGCACGTCGTGCAGGGCGGTGGCTCGTTCGGGCGGCACCTGTTCCACGACGTCGCACTCGAGGCCGCGCAGGCGTCCAAGAAGATGGGCAAGCCCGTCAAGCTGATGTGGACGCGCACCGACGACTTCCGTCAGGGCCGCACCCACCCGATGTCCGTCGCGCGGGTTCGTGCGACCTACGCGCTGGGCAACGTGGTCAGCTACGAGCAGCGCCACACCAGCGTCCGCACGGACTTCACCCACGGCCTCGGCGAGGTCCTCACCGCCACGGCCGCGAAGTCCCCGCTCGTCGGCAACTACTCGTTCGCGCAGTCGATCTTCCTGCTCACCCAGTCGTCGCCGTACAACTTCGGCGTCACGACGCAGCTGCTCAACGAGGTCGACCTCGGCTACAACACCGGCAGCATGCGCAACATCTACTCGCCGAACACCGTGACGGCCGAGGAGCTCGTCGTCGACCAGCTGGCCGAGCGCATGGGCAAGGACCCGGTGGAGTTCCGCAAGTCCTTCATCAAGGACGAGCGCCTCAAGGCCGTGCTGGAGAAGGCGGCCGACGAGGGCGAGTGGGGCCGGTCGCTGCCCGACGGCGTCTTCCAGGGCATCGCGCTGCACGGCGAGTACCGCGGCGCATGCTGCGCCCTCGTCGAGCTGGACTGCCGTCCGGAGACGGTCAACCGGCAGATCAAGGACGCCGTCACCGGCCCGCGGGTCACCCGGGCGACGCTCGTGGTGGACGTGGGGCTGGCGCTCAACCCGCGCGGCCTCGAGGCGCAGATGCTCGGCGGCATGAACGACGGCATCGCGCTGGCGCTCACGTCCAGCCTGCACATGAAGGACGGCATCCCGCTCGAGGGCAGCTGGGACAACTACTTCTACACCCGGCAGTGGAACACGCCGCCGGAGATGAAGGTCGTCATCATGCCGCCCACCACCGGCGAGCCCGGCGGCGCGGGCGAGCTGGGTGTCGCACCGTCGATGGCCGCGGTGGCCTGCGCGTACGCCCGGTCGATCGGGCAGATCCCCACCTACTTCCCGATCAACCACGGGACGCTGAGCTTCGAGCCCTACCCGGTGGTGCCCTCGTCGCCGAACTCGCCCACCGACGGTCTCACGAACCCGCTCTAGGAGCCCCCGTGTCCACACACGTGTTCAACGTCAACGGCCAGCGCGTCTCCGTCGAGTGCGACGACAGCGTCCGGCTGCTCTGGGTGCTGCGCGACCTGCTCGGCATCCA
>NZ_JAOPWR010000057.1 GCF_025965585.1 Pseudonocardia sp. | reverse complement strand
ACGGCCGGGGCCGAGGTGGGCGCGGGGGGCACGGCACCCGAGGTCGCCGGAGTGCCGGCGGTGCGCGGTGCGGCGGTGGCAGGCGCGGACGCGACCGGGCCGCCGATGACCTCACGGAACCGCAGCTGCGCGGTCTGGCCCAGCGAACGGGCCTGCTCGCCCTGGTCGCCGGGAACGGTGATCGTCAGGTTGTTGCCGTCGAGCACGACCTCGGCGCCGCCGACACCCAGCCCGTCGACACGCTGCTGGATGATCTGCTGCGCCTGGACCAGCTGGTCACGGGGAGCCGGTGCTCCGGACTCGGTACGGGCCACCAGCGTGACCTGCGTTCCGCCCTGGAGGTCGATGCCCAGCTTGGGGGCCGGACGCCCGTCGCCGGTGAAGAACACCAGCGCGTAGAGCACGACCACGATGCCGACGAACGTCGCCAGGTAACGCGCGGGGCGGATCTGCCCCGGGGAGGTTGCCACTGCAGAGAGTCTCTTCCTGATGTCACCGCTGCCCCGCTCCCGGGGCCCCGCGGCGGGGAGCGATCAGATACGGGGGGTGCCCTTGCTGCTGTCGTCCTTCTCCAGCGACGGCGTCTTGTCGAGCGAGGGCGCCGTGCTGGGCGCGACGTCGATCGAGGGCGACGGCTCGTGCGGTGCGCCGGACGCGCCGGCTGCGTCGTCCGCGGTGTAGTCGCGCTCGTGGTCGGACACGTCGTGGGCCGACAGGTCGACCTTCTCCTTGACAGCGGCCCGCACCCAGGTGGTGACGACGCCGTCGGCGATCTCGAGGTCGATGGTGTCCTCATAGGACGCGTCCACGACGGTGGCGCGCAGCCCCGACGTGGTCAGGACCACATCACCGGACTCGAGCGAGGCCTGCAGCGACTGCATCTCCTGCACCACGCGCTTCTGCTTCCTGCTGGACAGGAAGATGGGGATGAACAGCAGCAGGATGATGAAGGGGAAGATCAGCGAGAGGTCCATGGTCTCCGTAACTCCGCAAGTCGTCGAGGGCCACCCGAGTCTGCCAGCCTGTGTCCACTACCACGCCTTCGGGCCTAGAACAACGCCGTTGGGCCGCCCGGGGTGACGTCGGGCGGCGCGGCGATACCGAGATGGGCCCAGGCGGCGGCAGTGGCCACCCGGCCCCGTGGAGTGCGCGCCACCATTCCGGCGCGCACGAGGTAGGGCTCGCATACCTCTTCGACGGTACCCGCCTCCTCGCCCACCGCGACGGCCAAAGTCGACACCCCGACCGGACCGCCCCCGAACAACCGGACCAGGGCGTTCAGGACGGCGCGGTCGAGACGGTCCAGCCCGAGCTCGTCGACGTCGTAGACGTCCAGCGCGTCGCGGGCCACCTGGCGGGTCACGGCGCCGTCGGCCCGTACCTGCGCGAAGTCACGGACGCGGCGCAGCAGCCGGTTGGCGATGCGGGGCGTGCCGCGCGAACGACCGGCGATCTCCTCGGCGCCGTCGCGGCGCAGGTCGACCTCCAGGATCGGGGCCGCGCGGCGCAGCACGAGCTCCAGCTCGTCCGGCTCGTAGAACTCCATGTGCGCGGTGAAGCCGAAGCGGTCGCGCAGCGGGCCGGTCAGCGCCCCTGACCGTGTGGTGGCCCCGACCAGCGTGAAAGGCGCGATGTCGAGCGGGATCGAGGTGGCTCCGGGCCCCTTGCCGACCACCACGTCGACGCGGAAGTCCTCCATCGCGAGGTAGAGCATCTCCTCCGCGGGGCGGGCGATGCGGTGGATCTCGTCGATGAACAGCACGTCGCCGGGTGCGAGGTTGGACAGCATCGCGGCCAGGTCGCCGGCACGTTCCAGGGCCGGGCCGGACGTCAGACGGAGCCCCGCACCCAGCTCGGCGGCCACGATCAGCGCGAGGCTCGTCTTGCCCAGCCCCGGTGGGCCCGACAGCAGGATGTGGTCGGGCGGGTCGCCGCGCCGGCGCGCGCCCTCCAGCACGAGCTCCAGCTGCTCGCGCACCCGCGGCTGCCCGATGAACTCGCGCAGGTTCCGCGGCCGGAGCGTGGCCTCGGCCTCGAGATCCTCCGGTTCGGCGAACGGGGTGAGCTCACTCACGCGACCGCCCCCTCCGCTCCGCACACCGATGCGCACCGCGCCCGTTCGTGATCACGGTCGGTGGTGCAGGAGCTGCAGGGGTGCAGGTCCCACGCCGCAGACGGTGAGCACTCGGGAGCCTGGTCGTCATCGGGAGCCGCCCAGTCGGGTCAGGGCCGAGCGGAGCAGCTTCGCCGCGTCGGCCTCCGCGTCGCCGGCCAGCACCGCGTCCACCGCCGTCTCAGCGGGCTTGGCCGTGAACCCCAGCCCCACCAGCGCTTCGACCACCTGGTCCCGGCGCGGGTTACCGGTGCCCGTCGCGAGCGGCAGGGACGCCGGGGCCGCCGCGGGGACCGCCACCTTGTCCTTGAGCTCCAGCACCATCCGCTGGGCGACCTTGGGCCCGATGCCCGGCACCCGCGTCAGCGCCTTGACGTCGCCCTCGGTCAGGGCGCGGCCCAGGTCGTCGGGCGCGAGGACCGCCAGGGTGGCCAGCGCCATCCGCGGCCCGATCCCGGCCACCGACTGCAGCAGGCCGAACAGGTCGCGCTGCTCGTCGTCGGCGAAGCCGAAGAGCGTGAGGGAGTCCTCGCGGACCACGAGCGCCGTCGCGAGCCTGCCCTGCTCGCCGCGGCGCAGGGTGGCCAGCGTGTTCGGGGTGGCGAACACGGCGTACCCCACGCCGCCGACCTCCAGGACCGCGTGGTCCAGGCCGATCTGGAGCACCTCGCCCCGCAGTGACGCGATCACCGCTGCGCCGCCTTCGCCGCCGCGGCCAGCCGCGCCCTGTGCGCCTTCGCCAGCTCGTCGCTGCGGGCCTTGGCCTGCGCCATCCGGTCCAGCATCGGGGCGCGCCAGCAGTGGCAGATCGCCAGCGCCAGCGCGTCGGCGGCGTCGGCGGGGCGCGGGGCCTCCGCCAGGCCCAGCAACCGCGTGACCATGCTCGTGACCTGTTCCTTCCCGGCCCGGCCCTCGCCCGTGACGGCGGCCTTGACCTCGCTCGGGGTGTGGAACGCGACCGGCAGCCCGGCCCGCGCCGCCAGCAGCGCCACCACCCCGCTCGCCTGCGCCGTGCCCATCACCGTGCGGACGTTGTGCTGGCTGAACACCCGCTCGATCGCGACCACGTCGGGGCGGTGCAGCGCGATCCAGCGCTCCACCTCGGCGCCCACCGCCAGCAGCCGGCGCTCCAACGGCGCCTCCACGGGCGTGCGCACCACGTCCACCGCGACGCACGACACCCGGCGCCCGTCCGACCCGTCGACCACGCCGAGCCCGCACCGGGTCAATCCCGGGTCGACGCCGAGCACCCGCACCCGCACTCCCCTCACCGTGACACGACCACCGCCGTGACACGACCATCACCATGACACGCCATCGCGAACAGCCGTTCGAGAGGGCAGGCTACCGGCGGCCCCGCACCGCCTCGCGAGGGCGCGCCGCACGCGTCACCCCGTGGCGCCACGGCGCCCCCACGGAACTGGGCGCTTCCCCGATGCCGGGGCCGCCCCGGACCCCGCACGCCGAGACGGCCCACAGCGGAGGGCGCGATCTTCAGCCTCGACTCCGGCGACGGCCCGGTCCGCTTCCGCGCCACCGCCCCGCGAACCCGTGCCGCTCGCGCGGCCTCACCACCCGCTGCCTCCGTCGGGTGCGCGGGAGCCGGTCAGGCGGGCTCGTCGGCGAAACAGCGCAGCACCAGGCCGGTGCGGGGCTTGGGCACGAACAGCGTGGACTTGCGCGGCATGAGCACGCCGCGCGCGGCCAGGTCGAGCACCGTGGCGGCGGGCGTGGGCCGCACGAGGACCGCCACCCCACCGGTCTCCCGGGCCGTGGCGACCGCTGACTCCACGGAGTGCCGCAGCAGCACCCGGTCGGCGGCGTCCCAGAGGTCCTCCACCAGGCCGACGTCCACGAGGGCGACGTCGAGGTCACGCCAGTCGTCCGCACGCTCCGGGGTGGCGGCGAGCAGCCGGGTCCGGTCGGGGTCGGTCAGCCGCACCCAGCCGGTGCCGTCGGTGAGCAGCACCGCGGTGTCGTGGGCGTCGGCGAGCAGCGCGACCGCGTCCGGGGGCGCATCGACCGCTTCCGCGCGGAACACCCCGGACACCGATGCCGCTGCCCCGCGCAGCGCGAGCCCGGGCACGACCCGGTGGATCGCGTGCACCTGCGGGCCGTGGTCCCCGGTCGGAACCAGCAGGGCGAGCCCGCGGTCCCACGGCCCCGGATCCCCGCGGTCGCGCTGGTGCCCGAGGTAGCTCGCCCAGCGGTGGTGCCCGTCGGCGATGACCGTCCGGCGGCCGGCGAGGTCGGCCCGGACGGCGGCGACGTGCTCGGGATCCACGACCCGCCACACGCGGTGCCGGACGCCCCCGCCGTCGAGCAGGTCGATCATGGGTGGGCCGGTGACGTAGCGATGGGCCAGCTCGTCGGCCGCGGCCGGCTCGCCGTCGAACGTGAGCACGATCGGTTCGAGATCGGCCTGCGTGGCCGCGAGCAGCGCGAGCCGGTCGGCCACCGCCGCGGGAACGGTGGCCTCGTGCGGCGACACCACGCCGGCGGCGGGCAGCCCGACGGCGCCGACCCAGCCGCGGGTGGAGACCCGCCCCGCCTCGACCAGGTCGTACAGGAACAGCGCCGGCGCCTGGTCGACGACGAACGTGCCGTCCCGCCGCCACAGCGCCAGCCGCCGCGCGGCGTCGTCGGCGCCGAACGTGGGCAGCGTCAGGTGCACGATGCTGTGCTCGTCGGCCTCGGTGAGCCGCGCACGCTCGGCGGGCTCGATGAGGTCGTACGCCGGCGACGTCAGGACGGGCAGGCGCGCGGGGTCGCGGTAGCGGGTGGCGACGAACGGGGCGACGTCCAGCCCGCCCCCGCCGACGGCCCCGTCAGTGGGCGGCGTCGTCCCAGCTCCGCCCGTACCCGACCGACACCTCGAGATCGACGCTGAGCTCCGCCGCCGCGGCCATCTCGCGGCGCACGAGCGCCTCGACGACCTCGCGCTCACCCTCGGCCACCTCGAGCACCAGCTCGTCGTGGACCTGCAGCAGCATGCGGCTGCGCAGCCCCTCCTGCGCCAACGCGCGGTGCACCCCGAGCATGGCGACCTTGATGATGTCGGCCGCGCTGCCCTGGATGGGTGCGTTGAGCGCCATCCGCTCGGCCATCTCGCGGCGTTGGCGGTTGTCGCTGGTGAGATCGGGCAGGTAGCGGCGGCGGCCCATGATGGTGGCGGTGTAGCCGTCCTTGCGAGCCCGCTCGACGACCGTGGCGAGGTAGTCGCGCACCCCGCCGAATCCCTCGAAGTAGTCGTCCATCAGCGCGCGGGCCTCCTCGGTGGGGATCCGCAGCTGGTTGGACAGACCGAATGCGGAGAGGCCGTAGGCGAGGCCGTAGTTCATCGCCTTGATCTTGGCCCGCTGCGCGGGCGTGACCTCCGTTGGCTCCACCCCGAACACGCGCGCGGCCGTCTCGGCGTGGAAGTCGTGCTGGGAGCGGAAGGCCTCGATGAGCGCGGTGTCCTCCGACAGGTGCGCCATGATCCGCATCTCGATCTGGCTGTAGTCGGCGGTCATCAGCTCCGCGTAGCCCGGGCCGACGACGAACGTCTCGCGGATGCGGCGCCCCGCCGCCGTGCGGATCGGCACGTTCTGCAGGTTGGGCTCGGTGGAGGACAGCCGCCCGGTGGCCGCGATGGTCTGGCTGTAGGTGGTGTGGATGCGCCCGTCGTCGGCCACCGACTTCAGCAGGCCCTCGACGGTGACCCGCAGCCGCATGGCGTCGCGGTGCAGCAGCAGGTGCGAGAGGAACTCGTGGCCGGTCTGCTCGAAGAGCGTCTGCAGTGCGTCGGCGTCGGTGGTGTAGCCGGTCTTGGTGCGCTTGGTCCTGGGCATGTTCAGCTCGTCGAACAGCACCACCTGCAGCTGCTTGGGCGAGCCGAGGTTGATCTCCTTGCCGATCACCTTGTAGGCGTCCTGTGCGGCCTGCTGCACCTGCGCGCCGAACTCCGACTCCAGGCCCGAGAGCATCTCCCCGTCCACGGCGATGCCGGCCGCCTCCAGATCGGCGAGCACGTACTCCAGCGGCAGCTCCAGATCGGCCAGCAGACCGCCTGCGGCCTTCTCGGCGAGCTCGACGTCGAGAGCGTCGGCCAGCTCCGACACCGCGGACGCGGCCACCATCTGACCGGATGCGAGCTTGGCGTCGGCCTCCTCCTCACCCGACAGGCCGTCATCGCCCTCCAGCAGCGAGAGCTGGCCGCCCTCCGGCTCGCCGTCGACCCGCAGTTCGCGCCGCAGGTGCCGCAGGGCGAGGTCGGCGAGGTCGAAAGTGCGCTGGCCGGGCCGCGACAGGTACGCCGCGAGCGCGGTGTCGCTGGTGAGCCCGGCGAGCGTCCAGCCGCGGCCGCGCAGTGCGTGCAGGGCCGCCTTGGCGTCGTGGGCCGCCTTCGGGACCGACGCGTCGGCCAGCCACTCCCCCAACGCGGCCTCGTCGTCGGGGGTGAGCGTGGTGACGTCCAAGTAGGCGGTCTGCGGGACCCCCGCCTCGGCGCCGGCGGCCCGGGCCTCGACGGTGGGCTCGCCGGCCGCGAGCGCGATGCCGCCGAGGTCGCGGTCGGACACCCCACCGGTGAGCCCGTGGAACGCCAACCCGACGCGGCGCCCGTCGCGCGCGTGCTCGTCGAGCCAGGTGCGGACCGCGCCGGGCTCCAACGCGCTCCCCTGCACCTCGATGCCGCCCTCGGCCTCCGGCTCGGCGCTCTGCAGCGTGGCGAACAGCCGCTCGCGCAGGACGCGGAACTCCAGCTCGTCGAACAGCCGGTGCACGGCGTCGCGATCCCACGGCCGCACCTCGAGCTGGGACGGCACGGCGTCCAGCGGCACGTCGCGGACGAGCTCGGTGAGCTGCCGGTTGAGCAGCACCCCGGCCAGGTGGGCGCGCAGTGCGTCGCCCGCCTTGCCCTTCACCTCGTCGACGCGGTCGACCAGCTCGCCGAGCGAGCCGAACTCGCGGACCCACTTGGCGGCCGTCTTCTCCCCGACGCCCGGGATGTTGGGCAGGTTGTCGCTGGGATCGCCGCGCAGTGCCGCGAAATCGGGGTACTGCGCGGGCGTGAGGCCGTAGCGCTCCATGACCTCACCGGGGTCGATGCGGCCGAGATCCGAGACCCCGCGCTTGGGGTAGAGCACCATGACGTTGTCGCTGACCAGCTGGAACGCATCACGGTCGCCCGTGGTGATGAGCACCTCGAAGCCGTCGTCCTCGGCCTGGGTGGCCAGCGTGGCGATGACATCGTCGGCCTCGTAGTTGTCGACCGCGAAGAACGGGATGGCCAGCGCGTTCAGGACCTCCTTGATGAGGTCGACCTGGCCGCGGAAGTCGTCCGGAGTGGACGTGCGGTTCGCCTTGTACTCGGTGAACCGCTCCGACCGGAACGTCTTGCGCGAGACGTCGAACGCCACCGCGAGGTGGGTGGGCACCTCGTCGCGCAGCAGGTTGATGAGCATCGATGTGAAGCCGTAGACCGCGTTCGTGGTCTGCCCGGTGCCAGTGCGGAAGTTCTCCGCGGGCAGCGCGAAGAACGCCCGGTAGGCGAGGGAGTGGCCGTCGAGCAGCAACAACCGCTTGCCCGTCGAGGACGGGGCGGCGGGCTTCGCAGCGGCCGATGGCGCGGAGGTTCGGGTCGCGGGGCTCATCGACGGGGAGTCTAGGACCGCCCGCCGACAGTTCCTGGCGGGAGTCGGGAACGCACGGGCACACTCGCCCGTTGCCATGACGCCCGTCCGATTCATCCCGATAGGGTCGGCCGGGCACAGCTCGAACCGGGGGGAACGAGCCCCCCGCCACAGATGCCCATCGGGGCAGAAGCGGAGCAGTACGTTGAGCGTCAGCCTCACCAAGGGTGGAAACGTCAGCCTCACCAAGGAGGCACCCGGACTCACCAACGTCGTCGTGGGTCTCGGCTGGGACGTCCGCACGACCACGGGCACCGAGTTCGACCTCGACGCGTCGGCGATCGTGCTCAGCGCGGAGGGCAAGGCCGTCTCCGACAAGCACTTCATCTTCTTCAACAACCTGACCAGCCCCGACGGCACCGTCGAGCACACCGGCGACAACCTCACCGGTGAGGGCGAGGGCGACGACGAGCAGGTCAAGGTCAACCTCGCCGGCATGGCGGCCGACGTCGACAAGGTCGTCTTCCCGGTCAGCATCTACGACGCCGACACGCGCCAGCAGAGCTTCGGCCAGGTGCGCAACGCGTTCATCCGCGTGATCAACGCCGCCGACCAGAAGGAGATCGCCCGCTACGACCTCACCGAGGACGCCTCCACCGAGACGGCGATGGTCTTCGGCGAGCTCTACCGCAACGGGGCGGACTGGAAGTTCCGCGCCGTCGGCCAGGGCTACGCGTCGGGCCTCGCGGGCATCGCCCGCGACTTCGGCGTCAACGTCTGAACCGGTGGCCATCGACTACACCAAGCGGCCCCCGAGAACGGATGCCGCCGCGACGGCGGCTCCGTCGGCGCCCGCCGGCGGAGCGGTCTCGCTGTCCAAGGTCACGCTGACCAAGTCGGCCCCGAGCGTCTCGCTCACCAAGCGCGGCGCCACCGGCGGTCAGCTGCGGGTCAACCTGCAGTGGAGCTCCGGCGCCGAGCCCGCCAAGAAGGGGCTGTTCGGCAAGCTCATGGGCGCCGGGTCGGGCATCGACCTCGACCTGGCCTGCCTGTGGGAGTTCACCGACGGCAGCAAGGGCGTCGTCCAGGCGCTCGGCAACGCGTTCCAGGCCCCTTACCAGGGCGCGCCGATCATCCGCCTCGACGGTGACGACCGCTCCGGCAGCAACGCCGGCGGCGAGAACATGTTCATCGACCTGTCACGGGTCGCCGAGATCAAGCGCATCCTCGTGTTCGCCTTCATCTACGAGGGTGCGTCCAACTGGGCGGCGGCCGACGGTGTCGTCACGCTGTTCCCCGCGTCCGGGCCCGAGATCGAGGTGCGCCTCGACGAGGCCGACTCGGGCTCCCCCACGTGCGTCATCGCCCTGCTCGAGAACTCGGGCGGCGAGCTCACCGTGCGCCGCGAGGTGCGCTACATCCGCGGCGGCCAGGCCGACGTGGACCGCGCCTACGGCTGGGGAATGGAGTGGGCGCGCGGCCGCAAGTGAGTCGCGCACACGGTGATCAGGGAGGTCGGGGAGGACGTGCCACGACGAGGTGGCGCACGACGAGAGGCGGAGCCGTGCGGCATTTCGGTCATCTGAGCGCGTCCGACAGGGACGCCCTGTTCGAGCGGCCGCCGGAGCAGCTCCGCCGCGACAGCGGTGCGGAGCTGCTCTCGGTGGCCCTCGGCGCCACGCTGTACATGCCGGCCGACCGGCCCTCGCTGGCCGCCGACATCACCAAGCAGACGGCCGCGGGCGTCACGTCGGTGGTGGCGTGCCTCGAGGACGCCATCGCCGACGAGCAGGTGGCCTACGCCGAGGACAACCTCGTCGACGCCCTGTCGATCCTCCACCGCGAGCAGGAGCTCGACTCCCGCCCGGACCTGCCGCTGCTGTTCGTCCGCGTCCGCGAGGCGGAGCAGATCCCGGCGCTGGTCCGCCGGCTGGGCCCGGCGGTCGCCGTCCTCGACGGGTTCGTCCTGCCCAAGTTCACCGCCGCGAGCGGCACCGACTACCTGCACGCGCTCGACGAGGCCGACCTCATCGCGGGCACGTCGCTGCGCGCGATGCCGGTCATCGAGTCGGGCGCCGTGCTCTACGCCGAGACGCGCGTCGACGAGCTGACGCGGCTGCGCGCGCTGCTGCACCGCGACCGCCGTCGCATCCTGGCGATCCGCCTGGGCGCCACCGACCTGTGCGCGCTCTACGGGCTGCGCCGCTCGCCCGACCTGTCGATCTACGACATCAGGGTGGTGGCCGACCTCATCGCCGACGTCGTCAACGTGCTGGGTCGCGCCGACGGCACCGGGTTCACCGTCACCGGCCCGGTGTGGGAGTACTACGCCGGCCGCGAGCGGATCTTCGTCCCGCAGCTGCGGCGCACGCCGTTCGTCGAGCACAACGAGCCGGAGCTGCGCGGCAAGCTCGTCTCGCGGGCGATCGACGGGCTGATCCGCGAGGTCCAGCTGGACAAGGCCAACGGCCTGACCGGCAAGACCGCCATCCATCCCACGCACGTCGCCGTCGTCAACGCGCTGTCGGTGGTGTCCTCCGAGGAGCACCGCGACGCCACCGACGTGCTCACCGCCGGGCGCGGCAGCGGCGTCATGGCGTCGGGGCACGGCAACAAGATGAACGAGATCCGCCCGCACACCGCGTGGGCGCGGGCCACGGTGCGGCGTGGCCGCGTGTTCGGCGTGGCCCACGAGGACGTCTCGTTCGTCGACCTGCTGGCCGCGAGCCTGCCCCGATGACCGCACTCCCTTCAGCGGAGGCGGCATCGTGACCGCTCCTGCCACCGCGCCGGTGGGCGACCGGCTCGGCGTCCGGGTCCTCGGCGACGCCGCCCCCCTGCTCGGGCTGGCCCTGCGCCGCAACCCGAAGCGCGCGCAGCTGCTCGTCTCGCGGGTGCTGGGCAAGCACGTGCCCACCGATCCGCGGCTCGTGCGCGCCACCGGGCTGCTGCTGGGCGGGCTCGCCGACGACGTGCTGGCCGACCGTCCGGCCCGGGAGCTGCCGGTCGACCTGCTGCATCGCGCCGTGGCCGGTGATCCGGTGTCCGCGCAGGCTCTGCACACCGATGCGCAACGGTCCGTCGGGCCGACCGCCGACGCGGTCGTCCTCGGGTTCGCCGAGACCGCCACCGCCCTCGGGCACTGCGTTGCCGAGGGCCTGGGCGGCGCGACGTACCTGCACTCCACGCGGCGGCTCGTGCCCGGGATCGCCCCGGCCGGCGGCTTCACCGAGGAGCACTCGCACGCCACCGACCACCTGCTGCTCCCCCACGACCCCGCGATCCTGACCGACGGACGACCGCTGGTCCTCGTCGACGACGAGCTGAGCACCGGCCGCACCGTCCTCAACACGATCACCGCGCTGCACGCCCTCGCGCCGCGCGAGCGGTACGTGGTGGCTTCGCTGGTCGACGTCCGGCCGCCCGGCACGGAACTGGTCGACGGCGTGCGGGCGCTGGGGGCGCGGCTGGACGTCGTGTCGCTCGCCCGGGCCGCGGTGGAGCTGCCCGTGGACGTGACCGCCCGCGCCGCCGCCCTCCGGGCCGAGATCGACGCGCACACCACCGTCGGGCCCGAAACGGCCCCGCCCGGATCCCCGCTCGGGCGCACCCCGAGTCCGACCCGCGCGCAGCCCGACCCGCGGCTGATGCTGGCCGAGCTCGGCTGGCCGGTGACGCTGCCCGCCGGTGGTCGGCACGGCTTCTCCCCTGCCGACCACCGCGCGCTCGACTCCACACTCCCCGAGCTGGCCGCGGGGCTGGCTCGGGCGGCAGACCTGCGCCCCGGCGAGCGCACCCTCGTGCTCGGCACGGAGGAGCTGATGGCGCTGCCGCTGCGGCTCGCCCAGACCCTCGCCGACGCCGGGCTCGACGTGGCGTTCTCCACCACCTCCCGCTCCCCCGCCGTGGTCGTCGACGAGCCGGGGTACGCGCTGCGCAGTGGCCTCACCTTCCCGGCCCACGACGACCCGGACGACGGGCCCGGCCCGCGCTTCGCCTACAACGTCGAGCAGGGGTGGGACCACGTGCTCGTCGTGGTCGACCCGCCTGCCGACACCCCCCTGCTGCGGTCGGGCCTGCTCGCCACCCTGGCCCCGCACACCCGCAGGACGACCGTCGTGATCACCCCGTGAGCGAGCTCGCGAGCGAACCGTCGACGCGGCGCACCCCGGAGCCGTTGCGCGGGCCGGCGTTCGGCAGCTACGCCCCCGACGAGGTCGCGTGGCTGCTCACCGACCTCTCGGACGTCGCGCTCGAGGCGCCCACCGAGGAGCGCGAGGAGGCGGTGCAGAACGGCGGCGCGCACTACGCCGAGTCGCTGCCCCAGGAGTACCAGCCCGACGACGCCTACCTGGCTCTCTACCGCGACGCGCTCGCCGCCTCGGCACCCCGGCTGGCGCAGGCGGTGGGCACCGTCGCCGAACAGGTGCTGGCCGAGCGCGGCCACGACGTCGTCCTCGTCTCGCTCGCCCGCGCCGGCACGCCCGTCGGGGTGCTGCTGCGGCGGTGGGCCGCCCGTCGCCACGGGCTGGACCTGCCGCACTACGGCGTCTCGATCGTCCGCGGCCGGGGCATCGACCGCCTCGCGCTGCGCCATCTCGCCGAGCGCCACGATCCCGCCACCGTCGTCTTCGTGGACGGCTGGACGGGCAAGGGCGCCATCGCCCGCGAGCTGGCCGCAGCGCTCGACGGCACCCCGTTCGATCCCGACCTCGCGGTGCTCGCCGACCCCGGCCGCTGCGTCCGCACGTTCGGCACCCGCGACGACTGGCTGATCGCCTCGGCCTGCCTCAACTCCACCGTGTCCGGTCTCGTGTCGCGCACCGTGCTCAACGACCGGCTGATCGGCCCGGACCGGTACCACGGCGCGAAGTTCTACGCGGAGCTCGCCGGTTCCGACGTCTCCGGCGCCTTCCTCGACACGGTCACGGCCGGGTTCGACGCCGTGCGCGACACCACCGCGCCGGTGGACCGCACCCCCGACTTCGCGGGCTGGGCCGCCGTCGACCGGATCGTGGACGACTACGGCATCGGCGACGCCAACCTCGTCAAGCCCGGGGTAGGTGAGACCACCCGAGTGCTGCTGCGCCGGGTGCCGTGGAGGGTGCTGGTGCGGGCCGGGGCCCCGGCCGCGGACCTCGCGCACATCCGGCTGCTCGCGGAGCGCCGCGGCGTCCCCGTCGAGGAGGTGGAGGGGCTGCCCTACAGCTGCGTGGGCCTGATCCACCCCCGGTTCACCCGCGGAGCCACCGGCGCCGACGGCCTGGCGGCGGCCCGATGACGCGGCCGGTGGTCTGCCTGGACCTCGACCGGACGGTGATCTACTCCGCGGCCGCGATGGACCTGCGGGTGCCGGACGCCGACGCGCCGAGGCTGCTGTGCGTCGAGCTCTACCGCGGGGCCCCGCTGTCGTTCCTGACCGAGGCCGCGGCCACCGTCCTGCAGGAGCTGCAGGAGGCGGCCACGGTGGTCCCGGCCACCACCCGCACCCCCGAGCAGCTCGCCCGTGTCCACCTGCCCGGGCCGCCGGCGCGGTACGCCATCGCGAGCAACGGCGGGCACCTCCTCGTCGACGGTGTTCCGGACGGGGACTGGTCGGCCACCGTGCGCACGGCCCTCGTGGGCTGCGCCCCGCAGGCCGAGGTCGAGGCGCACCTGCGCACGGTCGACGGGCCGTTCGTGCACAGCAGGCGGGTGGCGGGCGACCTCTTCGCCTACGCGGTCGTCGACCGCGCCGCGCTGCCCGGCGGCTGGGTGGACGACCTGGCGGCCTGGTGCGATCCCCGGGGCTGGGCGGTCTCCCTGCAGGGCCGCAAGGTCTACGCCGTACCGCGCCCGCTGACGAAGTCGGCCGCCGCGGTGGAGGTCCGGCGCCGCACCGGAGGCGGCCCGCTGCTCGCCGCGGGCGACTCCCTGCTCGACGCCGAGCTGCTCGCCGTCGCCGACGCCGCCATCCGCCCCGCCCACGGAGAGCTGGCCGACGCGAGCTTCTCCCTCGACCACCTGGCCGTCACGACGGCGACCGGGATCTGGGCCGGAGAGGAACTGCTCCGATGGCTGCACGATCGTGCCGCCGTCGGCAGTTTGTCCGCTTCCGGCAGTCTCTAGAACGCACGCACGACAACCGGAAGGAACGCGCGCCATGGCGCTGTGGGACCAGCTCAAGAGCCGAATCACCGATATGACCTCGTCGACGAAGACACAGGTCGCGAAGTTCCAGAGCAAGGACTTCGCGAAGGCGAGCATGGCGATGTGCGCGCTGATCGCCGCCGCCGACGGCACCATCACCGCCGACGAGCGCCGCAGGACCGCGAACTTCATCTCCGGCAACGACGCTCTGTCGGTGTTCGACGTCAGCGAGCTGCAGGGGCACTTCGAGTTCTACTCGTCGAAGCTGGAGAAGGACTACGACTTCGGCAAGGTCGAGGCCATCGCCACGATCGGCAAGCTGAGGTCGAAGCCGGAGGCCGCCCGGGCGGTGATCCAGGTCGGGATCATCATCGGCGGCGCCGACGGCAACTTCGACAAGGACGAGCAGCAGGCCGTGCGCGAGGCGTGCAACGCGGTGGGCATCCCGCCCGCCGACTTCGACCTGTAGCACCCGCCGTGCGTGGACACGGGTGCCCGCACCGGTGTCCACGCACCG
>NZ_JAOPWR010000041.1 GCF_025965585.1 Pseudonocardia sp. | reverse complement strand
CAGGTCGGACCGTAGCGCCGCGGTGGGCGCGGTGCCCTCGGATTGCGGGCCGACGAACCGCCGCTCGAACGTGCGTGCCCGCTGGCTGAGCGTGGCGCGGTGGCGCGGTGCGACCACGAGCGTGCGGGGGGCGTCTACTTCACGGAGCCGTCCTCGGGCCACGCGAGCGAGATGATCACGCGGCCCTACCTGTGGCCCGGACACCGAACCAGCGCTGCCCGCGGCCCGGAGAGCCGCGAGTTCTCCGGGATACGGCCTGGCCGACGCCGTCGCCCGGGCCGCGTAGCCGACCGGCCGGACGAGCAGGGCCGTGGCTCCGGAGGCCGGTGGCCGGTGGCCGGTGGCGACCACGTCCACCGTCATGGCCGCCGGCGAGCGCCGCCACCGCGGACCCCTCGTGGGTCTCTAGACGCCCGGCCCGGTCGTGGAGCGCTGGACCAGGGTCGGCGCCAGGACCGTCTCGCCGGGCTCGTCGCCGGCGGTGAGCCGGAGCGCGGCGTCGACGGCGGCGCGGGCCAGGCGAGGGGCGTCCTGCGACACGGTCGTCATCTGCACGTGCGGTGCGCGGGCGAGCCGCGAGTCGTCATAGCCGACCACCGAGACGTCCCGCGGAACGCGACGGCCGTGGTGGACGAGGGTGTCGAGCACGCCCGTCGCGCAGCGGTCGTTGAACGCGACGACGGCGCTGGGCGGCCCGGCGTCGTCGAGGAGCTCACCCATCGCGCGGGCCCCCGCCTCCTCGGTCAGGCCGCCGGTACGGACCTCGCCGGTGAGCCCGTGCCGGGCCATCGCGGCCGCGAAGCCGTCGCGACGGTCGGCGCTGCCCGGGGCGTCGGCCCCGTCGACGTGGGCGATGCGGCGGTGCCCGAGTTCCACGAGGTGGTCGACGGCCAGGGCAATGCCGGCGACGTCGTCGCCCCGGACCACGCCGACGCCCGCCGCCGCCGTCCGCCGTGCGACCACCAGCGTGGGGACGCGGCCGGCGAGCGTGGTGAGCGCGGCGTCGTCGAGCCTGCTCCCCAGCAGGATCGCGGCCTCGCATCGCTCGCGGAGCAGGGTGGTGACCGCCGCGTCGTCGGCGCGGCTGGGGGCCACCGCGCTGAGGCTGATCTCGTACCCGCGCTCGGACGCCGCCGCGTAGAGCTGCTCGACGAGGTCGCCGTGGAAGGGCTGCTGCAGCTCGAACGTGACGCCGATGAGCCGGGAGCTGGACTGGCGCAGCTTGCGGGCGCGCTGGTCGGGGACGTAGCCCATCTCGTCGGCGAGTCGCAGCACCCGGGAGCGAGTGGCCTCGCTGGCGCCCGGCACCCCGCGCATGACGATCGACACCAGCGCCGTGGAGATCCCGGCGGCGCGCGCGACGTCGGCCATCGTCGGACCGGCCATTCGCCCTCCTCTCCTCCCGCGTGACCCTAACGGCCGCGTTGACCGCGGCCGCTAGTACGTTCTAGATTCTCTGACTAGAACGTACTAGTCGACTAGGAGACCCGCCATGACCGTCACCGCCGCCCGTCCGCGGCGCCGCGAGCACCGCGGCTCGGACACCCTGGCCATCGCCCTGATCGGCGCCGGCCGCATCGGGGCCAACCACGCCGCGATCGTGGCCCGCCAGATCCCCGGCGCCGCGCTCGTCGCGGTGAGCGACCCGGTGGCCGACGCCGCGCAGCGCCTCGCGTCCCGCCTCGGGGCCGAGCCCTCCGCCGTCGACGAGGTGCTCGCCCGTCCCGACGTCGACGCCGTGCTGATCACCGCGCCCGCCCGCAGCCACACCGACCTCGTTCTGGCCGCGGCCGCCGCCGGCAAGCACGTCTTCGTCGAGAAGCCGATGGCCGTCACGCTCGCCGACGCCGATCGCGCCATCGCCGCGGCCGCCGAGGCCGGCGTCGTCCTGCAGGTGGGGTTCAACCGCCGATTCGCGCCCGCCTTCGCCGCCGCCCGCTCCGCGATCGACGACCAGCGGATCGGCACCCCGCAGCTGCTCCGCTCGGTGACCCGCGACCCGGGCCCGTTGACCGCCGACCCCGCCCGCATCCCGCAGTGGACGATCTTCCTCGAGACGCTGATCCACGACTTCGACACGCTCTGCTGGCTCAACCCCGGCGCCACCCCGGTGCGTGTCCACGCGTTCGCCGACGCTCTCGTCGCCCGCGACGCGAAGGCGAGCGGGTTTCTCGACACGGCGGTCGTCACCATCAGCTTCGACAACGGCGCCATCGCCACCGCCGACGCCAGCTTCTCCGCCCTCTACGGCTACGACGTGCGCGCCGAGGTCTTCGGCTCGGCCGGCATGGTCACAGCCGGCACGGCACGCACCACCGACATGACCCTCTACGACGCCGGGGGCATCCACGCCGACACCTCGCGGCGTGACACCGACCTCCTGCACGCCGCCTACCTGGGCGAGCTGACCGCGTTCACCGATGCCGTCCGCGCCGGCACCGCGCCCGTCGTCGCAGGCGAGGACGCCCGCACGGCCTTGTCGATCGCGCTGGCGGCCATCCGCAGCATCGAGACCGGCACCGCCGTGGACGTGGCCCGATGAGCGAGCTTGCGAGCGAATCATCGACACAGCGCCCCGCGCAGCGCCGACCGAGCGTCAGCGAGGCCGTGCGATGAGACACCCTCTGTCGACCTCGGAGTCAGGCGGCGTGTCCGAGGGCCCGGTTGCGGTCGGCGACGTGCACGGTTTCGTCGTAGGGCACGCCCTTGGTCAGGCAGTGCCAGAGGATCCTCAGCCGGCGGTTGCTCAGGGCTTCCAGCGCGGCGTGGTGGTTGTTTCCGGCGGCGGTTTTGCTGTCGTGGAACTCGCGGGCCCACTCGCTGCGCCGCAGGCTGCGGAACGCCGGTTGACGGACCGCGGCGCGGAGGTGGTGGTCGTGGGCCGGCCTGCGGGCGACGACGAAATCGCTCGTGCC
>NZ_JAOPWR010000018.1 GCF_025965585.1 Pseudonocardia sp. | reverse complement strand
CGCGAGCAGCGGGTCCAGGGATGTCGGTACCGTCGGTTCCCTCATGAGCGCGACCCTGCAGGCCACCGATCTCGCCGCCGGCCACGGCGCCCGCGTGCTGTTCTCCGGCCTCGACCTCGTGATCGCCCCCGGCGACGTCGTCGGGCTCGTCGGGGCGAACGGGGCGGGCAAGTCCACGCTGCTGCGGATGCTCGCCGGCGAGCTCACGCCGGAGGACGGGAAGATCGCCGTCAGTCCGCCCGAGGCGACGATCGGGCACCTCCCGCAGGAACCGGACCGGCGACCCGGCGAGACGGTCGCGGAGTTCCTGGCCCGCCGCACCGGCGTGACGGCCGCGCAGTCCGCGATGGACGCCGCCGCGGAGGCGCTCGGCGAGGGTGCCCCGGGCGCCGACGACGCCTACGCCATCGCGCTGGACCGCTGGCTCGCCCTCGGCGGCGCCGACCTCGACGAGCGCGCGGGCGAGGTGGCGGCCGAGATCGGGCTGGCCGTCGACCTGTCCGTGGAGATGACGGCGCTCTCGGGCGGGCAGGCCGCCCGCGCGGGGCTCGCCGCGCTGCTGCTCTCGCGCTACGACGTGCTGCTGCTCGACGAGCCCACCAACGACCTCGACCTGGACGGGCTGGAGCGCCTCGAGCGTTTCGTCCAGGGTCTGCGGAGTCCGGCCGTGATCGTCAGCCACGACCGCGAGTTCCTCGCGCGCACCGTCACCAGCGTCGTCGAGCTGGACCTCGCCCAGCAGCGTGTGGACGTCTACGACGGCGGATACGAGAGCTACCTCGCCGAGCGCGAGGTAGCCCGGCGGCACGCCCGCGAGGCCTACGAGGCGTACGACGACAAGCTCGGCGGGCTCAAGGACCGCGCCCAGATGCAGCGCAACTGGATGGCCCAGGGCGTCCGCAACGCGCGCCGCAAATCGACCGACAACGACAAGATCGGCCGCAACAAGCGCGCCGAGACCAGCGAGAAGCAGGCCGCGAAGGCACGCCAGACGGCCAAGATGATCGAGCGGCTCGACGTCGTCGAGGAGCCCCGCAAGGAGTGGGAGCTGAGGATGACGATCGCCGCGGCGCCGCGCTCGGGCACCGTCGTGGCGTCGATGTCGGGGGCGGTGGTGCATCGCGGGTCGTTCACGCTCGGGCCCATCGACGCGCGTGTCGACTGGGCCGACCGCATCGTCATCACCGGCGCCAACGGCTCGGGCAAGACCACCCTGCTCGGCGCGCTGCTGGGCCGCATCCCCGTCGACGGGGGCACGGCCGGCCTCGGCTCGGGCATCCGACTCGGCGAGATCGACCAGGCCCGCGGGCTGTTCCTCGGTCCCGAGCCGCTCGCGCGGGCGTTCGGAGACGCGGTGCCGGACTGGAGCGAGTCCGACGTCCGCACGCTGCTCGCGAAGTTCGGGCTCACCGGCGACCACGCGCCGCGCCCGGCGGAGTCGCTGTCCCCCGGCGAGCGCACGCGCGCCGCGCTGGCGCTGCTGCAGGCCCGCGAGGTGAACCTGCTGGTGCTCGACGAGCCCACCAACCACCTCGACCTGCCCGCCATCGAGCAGCTGGAGCAGGCGCTGGACGGCTTCGGCGGCACCGTGCTGCTCGTGACGCACGACCGCCGCATGCTGGGCTCCGTGCGCACCACCCGGCACTGGGCCGTCGAGGACGGGAAGCTCGCCGAGAAGTAGCCGGAACGACAGCTCCTCGCGGGAGCCGCCCTGCTGTGTCGGGTCTGCCGGTCAGGCCTCGGGCTGCTGCGGTCCGATCGCGAACCGCAGCTCCTCCTCGCCGTTCGCGCCCTGGACGGGCTGGACGTCGAGCACCTTGTCGTCGAGCACCTGGGCCGCGGTCTGCTCCAGGAAGACGGTGACGCCCTCACCGGACAGGACGACGTCGTCGGCGTCCGGCTGTCCGGCGAGCGAGAGCTCCAGCCCCTGCTCGGGGTCCGGCGCGGCGATGCGCAGGCCCCCGCCCTCAGGCAGCTCCGCGTCGGTGGTCAGTGACTTGATGGCTTCGGCCGCGAGATCGGTGATTGCCAGCATGGGCGACCACGGTAGGGGCGATCGGCCGACCTCGCAGCGCGAAGCGCTCACCTGCACAGCGCGAAGCAGTCATCGGCACAGCGTGGAGCGCCCGCTCAGCCGAAGTCGTCCGGGTTCGGGCCGACGCGCGTGCCGTTGTCGAGCTCACCGATGATGGCCATGTCGTCGCCGGCGAGCTCGAAGTCGAACACGTCGATGTTCTCCGCGATCCGCGACGGGGTGGTCGACTTCGGGAACACGATGTCGCCCAGCTGGATGTGCCAGCGCAGCACGATCTGGGCCGGCGACCTGCCGTACTTCTCGGCCAGCCCGGCGAGGCTCTTCTCGTGCAGGAGGTCGCCGCCCTGGCCGCCGATCGGGCTCCACGCCTCCGTGGCGATGCCGTGCTCCTGGTGGTAGGCGCGCAGCTCGGCCTGCGGGAGGTAGGGGTGCAGCTCGATCTGGTTGACGGCCGGGACGGTACCGGTCTCGGCGGTGAGCCGCTCGAGGTGCGCGAGCTGGAAGTTCGAGACGCCGATCGCGCGCGTCTTGCCGTCGGAGGCGAGCTTCTCGAACGCGCCCCACGTCTCGACGTACTTGTTCTCGGCCGGGCGCGGCCAGTGGATGAGGAAGAGGTCGACGTGGTCGAGCCCGAGCTTGCGGAGACTCTCGTCGAGTGCCGGGATGGCCTTGTCCGCGCCGTGCTTGTCGTTGTCGAGCTTGGTGGTGACGAAGAGCTCGTCACGCCCGATGCCCGACGCCGCGATGGCCTGGCCGACCTGCTCCTCGTTGCCGTACATCTGGGCGGTGTCGATGTGCCGGTAGCCGGCGTCGAGCGCAGCCCGGACGGTCCTCTCCGTGTCCTCGGGCTTCACCTGGAAGACGCCGAACCCGAACTGGGGGATCTCGACGCCGTTGTTCAAGCGGATGTTCGGTACCTGAGCCATGTCCTCGGGTACCCGGCCGCGATCTATTCCGAACTGTCGGAAGGGCCACCCCACACGGCCGCGACCGCCTCGGCCACCGCTGCGGCCTGCGCACGGCCCGCCCGTGCGGACGCCGCGCGCTGCGCCGGGTCCAACACGTTGCGGCCGATGGCGGCGACAGCGGCGGCGTCCGGGCTCACCACCGCGACGTCGGATCCGCTCGCGCGCAGGACCGCGACCTGTGGGTCCAGCCCCGTCATCGGCCCGATGCCCCGCGTGCTGGGCGCGAGCACAACCACGCGGGCGGATCCCGCGGCGAGGTCGGCGTTGTTGGGCGAGCGCATGCCGCCGTCGATGTAGCGGCGGTCGCCGATCGTGACGGGCGGCCACACGCCGGGCACCGCGCAGCTCGCGGCGACGGCCGACACCAGCGGCACACCGGAGTCGCGGTCGAACACCCGGAACGCTCCGCTGTGCGCGTCGACGGCGGTGACGCGCAGGGCCCGCTGCGGCCACTCGTGCACGGGCAGGCGCTGGGCGATGACGTCGATGCGCTCCTGCTCGGGCACGGTGCTCGTGCGGAGCGCGAGAGTGCCGAGGCGGGCGCGGACCTTCTCCGGCGAGCGCGGACCCGCGACGAACGCCAGCCCGAAGCGGAGCATCAGCTTCCGGCCCAGCGTGGCGGCGATCTCCCCGTCCGGCGGGGCGAGCTGGGCGGCGTAGCGCTCCTCGACGTCGACACCGGTGGCCACCTGGGCCCCCACGACCGATCCCGCCGACGTGCCGATCACCAGGTCGGCGCCCGTGAGGTCGACCCCGCGCTCCGCGAGCCCGGGCAGCAGACCCAGCTCCCATGCGATCCCGGTGATCCCACCCCCGCCCAGCACCAGTGCCCGCCCCGTCGTCATGGCGTGATCATGTCAGCCTTCGCCTCGGCGGGCCGGGCCACTGCCGCGCGGCGGGCCCACAGCCGGTTCACCGGCAACGGGTCCTCGGAGTTCCCGAGCTGATCGTCCGACGTCAATCCGGCGTCCAGAGGGCCGAATTCCGGTCGGACGGTCAGCTCGGCCGGCGTGCCGGAGTCAGGGCCGCAGGCCCAGGGCGGTCGCCGCCATCTGGGCCAGGTGCACCGGTTCGCGGGTGCCGGCCTGGCGGAGCTGGGTGCGGCAGCTGAAGCCGTCGGCCAGCACCGCCACCTCGGCGTCGGCAGCGCGCACGGCCGGCAACAACACCCGCTCCGCGCACGCCATCGACACCTCGTAGTGGCCCTTCTCGAACCCGAAGTTCCCCGCGAGCCCGCAGCAGCCGGAGTCGAGCACCTCGGCGTCGACGCCGAGCGCCGCCATCACGATCCCGTCGGCGTCGGTGCCGATCTCCGCGTGCTGGTGGCAGTGCACCTGCACGAGAGCCCGCTGCTTCGGGCCGACGGCGGCGTCGCGCAGCTGGTCGGCGTGTTCGGCGAGCACCTCGGCGAACGTGCGGACGCCCGTGGCCAGCGATGCCGCGAGCGGTTCGTCGGGCAGCAGCTCCGGACCGTCGGCCTTCAGTGCGGCCGTGCACGACGGCTCCAGCCCGACGACGGGCACACCCGCCGCGAGCCACGGCTCGATTGTGCGCAGGCTGCGGCGCAGGACCTTGCGGGCGGCGTCGACCTGGCCGGTGGAGGTCCACGTGAGCCCGCAGCAGACGTCCCGCGGCGGCAGTTCGACGGCGTACCCGAGCGAGGTCAGGACGGCGACGGCGTCCACGGCGACGGCGGGATCGAAGTGGTTGGTGAAGGTGTCCGGCCACAACAACACCCGTCCCCGGGACGCCGCCGGGTCCTGGTCACGTCGCGCGGGCTCGTTGCGGTTGTCCGCGGTGTAGGTGCGTCGTGCGATCGGCGGGATCGTCCGTTCCGGCGTGATGCCCCCGAGCTTCTTCGCCAGCGCGGCGAGCGGGCTGCGGGCGAGGGCGTTCAGGAGGTCCACCCCGCGAGCCGGCAGCTTGCCGACCAGACCCATCCACCGCGGCAGGGCCCCCATCGCGTAGTGCGACGCGGGGCGGACCTTGCCCTTGTAGCGCTGGGCCAGGAACTCCGTCTTGTACGACGCCATGTCCACGCCCACGGGGCAGTCGCGTTTGCAGCCCTTGCACGACAGGCAGAGGTCCAGCGCCTCCTCCACCTCGGGTGCCTGCCAGCCGCCCGTGATGACCTGGCCGTTGGCCATCTCGAACAGCAGCCGGGCGCGGCCGCGGGTGGAGTGCATCTCCTCGCCGGTGGCGCGGAAGCTCGGGCACATCACGCCGCCGCTCTCGGTGACGCACTTGCCCACGCCCAGGCAGCGGCGGGTGGCGCGGGTGAACGAGCCGCGGTCGTGGCCGAAGGCCAGCGCCGGCTCGTCGCGGATCGTGGGCAGGCCGACGAAGATCCGCAGGTCCTCGTCCAGCTTCGCGGGACGCACGACGCGGTCGGGGTTCATCCGGCCGCTCGGGTCCCAGATGCCCTTGAACTCCTCGAACGCCCGGATGATCTCCGGCGGGTACATCCGGGGCAGCAGCTCGGCCCGCGCGGCGCCGTCGCCGTGCTCGCCCGACAGCGACCCCCCGTGCGCGACGACGAGATCCGCCGCGTCCTCCATGAAGCCGCGGAAGACCGCGATGCCCTGCTTCGTCAGAAGGTCGAAGTCGATGCGGACGTGCAGGCAGCCGTCGCCGAAGTGGCCGTAGTAGGTGCCCTTGCGGTCGTGCCGGCTCATCAGCGCGTCGAACTCGCGCAGGTAGGCGCCGAACCTCTCCGGCGGCACCGCTGCGTCCTCCCAGCCGGGCCACGCCTCGCCGCCGTCGGGGCTGCGGGTGAGGATGCCGGCGCCGTCCTCACGGATGCGCCACAGCGCCTTCATCCGCGCGGGGTCGCTGACCACCAGCGCGCTCTGCGTGTACGGCTTCATCGCCGTGACGACGTCCTGCGCCGCGGCCTCGGCCTCCGCGCGGGTGGCGCCGCCCGTCTCGACGTAGAGCCAGCCCCCGCCCTCGGGCAGCGCACGGGAGGCCGTCTCGACGGGGTTGGACGCGCGCAGGGCGGCGATCAGCCCGGCGTCCATGCCCTCGATGGTCAGCGGGCCCAGCTCGCGCACGACCGTCACGTGATCGGCGGCGAGGTAGGCGTCGGGGAAGCCCAGCACGGCCAGCGCGCGGGCGGCCGGTGACTCCACGAGCCGCACCGTGGCCCCCAGCACCGTGGCGCACGTGCCCTCGGTGCCGACGAGCGCGCGCGCCAGGTCGACGCCGTTCTCGGGCAGCAGCTGGTCGAGGTTGTAGCCCGACACGCGGCGGGTGAGGTCGGGGAACGCGGTGCGCACCAGGTCGGCGTAGCGCTCGCCCAGGCCGCGCAGCGCGGTGGGGATCCGGCCGGTCGCGGGCGTGCCCGGCCCCAGCTCCAGGCGCTCCCCGGCGTAGGTCAGCACGTCGAGCGCGTGCACGTTGTCGACCGTCTTGCCCCACGCCACCGAGTGGGAGCCGCACGCGTTGTTGCCGATCATCCCGCCGAGCGTGCAGCGGTTGTGGGTGGACGGGTCCGGGCCGAACGTCAGGCCGTGGGGGCGGGCGGCGTCGCGCAGCTTGTCGAGCACGAGACCGGGCTGGACGCGCGCCGTGCGGGCCTCGGGGTCGATCGACTCGATCCGGTTGAGGTGCTTGGTGAAGTCGAGCACCACCGCGGTGTTGACGGCCTGCCCCGCGATCGACGTGCCCGCACCGCGAGGCAGCAACGGCACGTCGTAGGTGGAGCACACCGACACCGCCGCCTCGACGTCATCGGTGTCGACGGGCGTGACGACGCCGATCGGCACCCGCCGGTAGTTGGAGGCGTCGGCGGAGTACATGGCCCGCGCAGCGGCGTCGAACTGCACACGGCCCCGCACCCCCTTGACGAGCGCGGCGTTCAGATCGGCGATGTCGGAGGGCAGCACGGGATTCAGTCTGCGCCCCCGGTGGACGTCGTACCGCCCGCGCCGGACGTGGGCTTGGACGCAGCAGGAGGAGCGGCGGCGGGCTTCTCCGCATGACCGTGCCCGTGCCCATGGCCGCCGTGGCCGTGACCGGCCGCGCCGCCGATGGGTGCGTCGCCCGCGCGCAGCGGGGCCCCGTGGTAGCGGCCCTCGTGGGCGATGATCGGGCGCTGGTCGCCCGCGAGCTCGGGGTGCTTGGCCTCCAGCTGCTGGCGGCGGTCCCACTGGCGGCGCATGCCCGTGACGTAGTCGCGGTCGCCGTTGTAGGTGCCGCGCCACGTCTGGGGCATCTGCTCCTTGGCCAGGCCCGCGTCGGCCTGCCCGCCGAGGCTGAAGCCTGCCGGGATCTTGCGGGTGTCACCGCCGCAGTCGGGACAGCCGGGGGCGGCCGCGTCGAAGCTGGTCAGCTGCTCGAACCGCAGCCCGCACTCGCATTTGAAGACGTAGATCGGCATGGGGCCTCCGGTCAGGGTGGGCGGGGCCGTGCGGGCCCCGCCCACCCGCGTCACCAGTTCTCGACGGACCGGGTCAGGATCCCGGCGATGTCGTCCTCGGTCGGCGTCCTCGGGCACGTGGCGAGCAGGCGGGCCTGCTTCATCGTGCCCGGGACGAGGTCCGGGACGTCGGACTCGGTGTAGCCGACGCCGCCGATCCCGTTCGGGATCCCGATGTCCTGCATCAGCCGGATCAGCACCGACGGGAGCTGCTCGGACGGATCGCTGTGCTTATCCGCGTCGGGGTCCATCATCGCCGCCGCTTTCAGGTGCCGCTCCGGTGCGCTCTCGAAGGAGAACCGGAATGCCTCCGGCGCCGTGAGCGACACCGACTGGCCGTGCGGCACCATCGGCTCGTCCTGCGGGTAGCCGGCCGGGCGGTAGTCCTTGACCATCCCGGCGATGGGGTAGGCGTTGGCGTGCGGGATGTGCACCCCGGAGTTGCCGAAGCCCATGCCCGCGAACGTGGCCGCCATCATCATGTTGGAGCGGTCCTCCAGGGCCCCCTCCCGCACCGAGCCCCGGAACGACTGCGCGATGAGCCCCATGGCCTTCTCGCACCACAGGTCCGACACCGGGTTCGAGCCGCAGTAGGTGACCCGCTCCTCGGGCTTCTTGCGGTCGAAGCTCGTGTAGTAGCGCGCCGTGTAGCTCTCCACCGCGTGGCAGACGATGTCCATGCCCGACGCCGCCGAGACCTCGGCCGGCAGCGACATCGTGAGCAGCGGGTCGATGACCGCCAGCGTGGGGCGCAGCCGCCAGTGGCTGATGCCGGTCTTGACCTTCATCGACAGGATGTCCAGCACGCACATCGCGGTCGACTCCGAACCGGTGCCCGCCGTGGTCGGCACGGCGATGAGCGGCTTGAGCTGCCCGGGAGGCGCCTTCGCCGCACCGATCGGCTTGTTGATGTAGTCCATCAGCTCGCCGGGGTGGCTGGTGAGCAGGTTGATCGCCTTCGCGGTGTCGATCGCCGAGCCGCCGCCGACCGCGATGAACCCGTCCCACTCGCCCTGGACGCGGGCGTACTCCACGGCCTTGTTCATCGAGTCGTCGGTGGGCTCGACGTGCACGCCGTCGAAGATCTCCGAGTCGATGTCGTAGCGCTTGAGGGTGTCGGCGATCCGCTGCGGGGCGCCGATCGCGTTGATCCCCGGGTCGGTGACGATCAGGACGCGCCGCACGCCGTACTGGGACATCTCGAAGCCGATCTCGTCCGACGCGCCCGCGCCGAACTTCAGCGGCGGCGCGCCCCAGGTGAAGATCGTCTCCTCGGCGAGCTCGATGCCGCCGGCGGTCACGTGTACGAGTCCTTCGGGCCGACGCGCAGCTGGCGGATCTGCTCGGCGTCGTGACCGAACACCATCTGGGCGCCCGTCTGCTCCTGGATGCCGCGCAGCTTCTCGACGGACGAGTAGAAGTCCTCGAGATTGTTGACGATCGCCGCGGGTGTGGCGGGCGGCCCGTAGCTGTCACCCATGTACACGGCGTCCGAGGTGAAGATCATGGTGCCGGTGTCCGGGAGGTCCACCTGCATCGACATCGTGCCGACGGTGTGGCCCGGGGTCTCGATCAGCTTCACGCCGGGCAGGAAGTCGGTGTCGCCGGAGACGGTCTGGAACTCCAGGCCCTCGTAGTCGGTCTTGAGGTGCGCACCGGTGAACAGCCCGTCGAAGCCGAAGGCGAAGTCCTTCTCCTTCTCGTGGCAGACGAGCTTCGCGTTGGTGTCCTTGAACATCTGCACGTTGCCGGCGTGGTCGAAGTGCAGGTGCGACAGGATCACGTAGTCGATCTCGTCGAGGCCCACGCCGATCTGGTTGAGCCGCGAGTCGAGGTACTCGTCGTCGCTGACCTTGTCGTAGGGGAAGAAGTCCTGCAGGCCGGTCGGCCCCCAGCGCTCCTCCCAGTCACGCGGGCAGCTGGTGTCCCACAGGACCTTGCCCTCGTCGGTCTCCACGAGCACGCAGTGCGTCGGGACGTCCACCCAGGGCGCGGGGCCGTCCTTGTGATGCCGGTCCGTGATGGACAGGCCGGGCTTGAGCAGGAGCCAGGTCAGGTCGGCCGTCATCGCACCACAGGGAATGACGGTGACCTTGTTCGCGGTCGCCACGGGGAGTCCTCTCGACGTCGAGGGGTCGTGCTCGCGCGCTCGGACGCGCACGGTCAAGGTGGCATGTGACATGCCACTCGTCAATCCGTGCGCACCCCCTGATCGGTCCATCCCAGGTCGATCTCGACGCTCCCCACCTTCACGCCACTCTCCTGGGCGAGGAGCAGCTCGGCGGTGTGCAGCACGTGGGCGCGCATCGCGGCGGCCGCGCCATCGGCGTCACCGGCCTCGATCCGCTCCAGGACGGCGAAGTGCTCACGCACGATGTCGTCGAGGGTGCGCGACGAGCGGGCGGTCGACACACCGCGGCGCAGCACCGTGTCGCGGAGCCCGTCGACGTACGCGGCGAGCCGCGTGTTGCCCGAGGCCTCCAGCACCGCCCGATGGAAGCGCCGGTCATTCTCCCAGAGCTTGAACTCGTCGTCGGCCTCCGCCGCGCGCTCCATGGCCCGGTAGAGCCGCCGCAGCTCCTTGCGGCCCGCCGCGTCGATCTGCTGGCAGGCCCGCCGGGTGGCCGGCACCTCGAGCAGCAGCCGCAGCGCGAAGACCTCCTCGAGGTCGTGCACCGACGTCTGCAGCACCCGGACGCCGCGGTTGCGCTCGAACCGCACCATGCCCTGCTGCGCCAGCTTGATCAGCGCCTCGCGGACCGGCGTGCGCGACACCCCGAGCTGCGTGGCGAGCGTCTGCACCGAGTGCAGCGTGCCGGGCGCCAGCTCCCCCGAGATGACGGCGGCGCGCAGCGCGTCGAGCACCCGGGCGTTCATCGACTCGGCCTGGCGGAGCTGTTCCACGCCCGGCTACCGCAGCCCGCGGACGACGGTCTCGGCCGGCCCGTACATCGCCCGCGCCGTCTTGCCGTCCTGGAAGTCGCCGATCGCGGTCATGTCCCAGGTCGGTCCGGATCGGTGCAGCACGCACATGATCACGCCGGTGCTGGGCTCCGAGTCGGTGAGGTCGAAACGGACCAGCTCGGCGCCGGAGTCGAGGTCGAGCAGCCGGCAGTAGGCGCTGCGCACCTCGGTGAACTTCTGTCCCTGGAACGAGTTGACGACGAACACCAGCGCCTGGGCCTCCGCCGGGAGCCGGGAGAGGTCCACGATGATCGTCTCGTCGTCGCCCTCGCCGTCGCCGGTGAGGTTGTCACCGGAGTGCTCGATGGCCCCACGGTAGGCGCTCTTGCTCATGAACCAGACGGACTCGACCTTCTTGCCCCGCCCGTCCACCACGATCGCCGACGCGTCGAGGTCGATGCTCCGGCCCGAGGCCGCGGGGTCCCAGCCCAGCCCCATCGCGACGCGGCGCAGCGCGGGAGCACCGGTCTTGACCAGCGAGACGGTCTGGCGCTTCTGCAGCGACACCCGGCCCTTGTCGAGATCGACCTTCCCGGTGCTCGCCGGCGCCGCAGCGGGAGGCGGCGCGGGTACGTCCTCCTCGACCGTGATGCCGTAGTCGGTGGCGATCCCGGCCAGCCCGTCGGCGTAGCCCTGCCCGATCGCACGCACCTTCCACCGGCCGTCCCGCCTGTAGATCTCGACGCACAGCAGCGCCCGCTCGGGGCCGAGGCCGTCGGGCTCGAAGACGGCGACGGGCGTGCCGGCCACGGCGACATCCATCCGCAGGCCGCCGAGCGCGCCGAACGTGGCCGGCCCGCGCCCGTCGAGACTGGCGGTGACCACGACCTTCTCGATCGCCGCGTCGACCCGGTCCGGTTCGATGTCGACGCCGGCCGGGTCGTAGCGCACGCCGGGCGCGGTGGGCTGGTTGTAGAACACGAAGTCGGCGTCGCCGCGGACCTTGCCGCTCCCGGTCACCAGCAACGCGGAGATGTCCACGGGCGAGCTCGCCGTGACGCGCACCGCGACGGGACCGGACGGCAGCGGGGCGTTCGCGCCCTTCGGGAGGTACTGCACGGCCGCGATCCTGCCAGCGGACCCGCCCGCGTGGGGGCTTCGCCGCCGGATCAGGCGGCGGCGACGGCCCCGCGCACGGGCGTCGCCGCCGGGACGACGCGCAGCCCGTCGCGGGGGAACAGCGCCACCGTCGCCAGCACCGCTGGAGACGCTCCTGGACGACGAGGCCGCCGACGGGTGGCGGCTCGAGGCGATCACCAGCACGGAGGTCGAGGGACGCGTCGGGCCGGGTGGCGTCGACGGGCTGCCGGCCACGCTGGAACGACCCGCTCAGTAGTCTCGATCGGTGGCCGAGACCGTTTCCGAACTGTTCGATCCTGCGGCGTGGCGGGAAGTGCCCGGGTTCGACTTCACCGACATCACCTACCACCGCGCCGTCGACACGGGCGCGGTGCGCATCGCGTTCGACCGCCCGGAGGTGCGCAACGCGTTCCGCCCGGGCACGGTCGACGAGCTCTACCGCGCGCTCGAGCACGCGCGCACGACGTCGGACGTCGGGTGCGTGCTGCTGACCGGAAACGGTCCCTCACCGAAGGACGGCGGCTGGGCGTTCTGCTCCGGCGGCGACCAGCGCATCCGCGGCCGTACCGGCTACCAGTACGCGTCCGGCGACACCGCCGACACGGTCGACCCCGCCCGCTCGGGGCGGCTGCACATCCTGGAGTGCCAGCGGCTGATCCGGTTCATGCCGAAGGTCGTCATCGCCGTCGTCAACGGGTGGGCGGCAGGCGGCGGCCACTCGCTGCACGCCACCGCGGACCTCACCCTGGCCAGCGCCGAGCACGGGCGCTTCAAACAGACCGACGCCGACGTCGGGTCGTTCGACGGCGGCTACGGCTCGGCGTACCTGGCCAAGCAGGTGGGCCAGAAGTTCGCGCGCGAGATCTTCTTCCTCGGCCGCACGTACACCGCCGAGGAGATGCACCACATGGGCGCGGTCAACGCCGTGGTGCCCCACGCCGAGCTGGAGGCCACCGCGCTGCAGTGGGCGAAGGAGATCAACGGCAAGTCGCCCACCTCGCAGCGGATGCTCAAGTACGCCTTCAACCTCGCCGACGACGGGCTGGTCGGCCAGCAGCTGTTCGCCGGCGAGGCCACGCGGCTGGCGTACATGACGGACGAGGCCGTGGAGGGCCGGGACGCGTTCCTGGAGAAGCGCGACCCCGACTGGGGCGCCTACCCCTGGCACTACTGACATGCCGCTGCGGCACGTGATCGGTGGTGGGGGTGCCGGTCGTCGCCGGCAGGCGCTCGTGGGCGGCCCCCCGTCCCCGGTCGGTGACCACCGGTGAGCGGGCTCCGGACGGTCGCCGTCGACGGCTCCCCCGCGGGCATCGGTGCGCTGGCCACCGCGCTCGACACGGCGATGAACGGTGGGCCCGCGGTGCTGCCGCTCGGGCCCGGCGCGAGCGTCCCGGCCGCGGCCTCGACCCCGGCGGGCGGAGCGGCCGTGGTGATCGCGACGTCGGGGTCCACGGGTGAGCCCAAGCTCGTCGCGCTCTCGGCCGCCGCATTGCGCGCCTCGGCGAAGGCCACGGCCGACCGCCTCGGCGGCCCCGCCCGGTGGCTGCTCGCCCTGCCAGCCGAGCACGTCGCCGGGGTACAGGTGATCCTCCGGGCACGTCTCGCGGGGGCCCCGCCGGTGGTGCAGGACCTGCGGCCGGGGTTCCGCGTGGACGACTTCACCGCCGCCACCGCCGCGCTCGGCGACGGACGGCGGTACACGAGCCTCGTGCCCACGCAGCTGCTGCGCGTCCTCGACGCCGGCGGCCCCGCCCTCGACGCGCTGCGCAGCTACGACGCGATCCTCGTCGGCGGCGCCGCGCTGGAGCCCGGCCTGCGGAGCCGTGCCGTGGACGCGGGGGCGCGCATCGTCACCACGTACGGGATGAGCGAGACCTGCGGAGGCTGCGTCTACGACGGCGTGCCGCTCGACGGGGTGGTGGTCGACCTCGACCCCGACGGCCGGGTGCTGCTCGGCGGGCCCACGCTGGCCGATGGCTACCTCGGACGCCCCGAGGAGACCGCCGACACGTTCGTCGGGGGCCGGTTCCGCACCGGCGACCTCGGACGCTTCGCCGACGGTCGACTGGAGATCCTCGGCCGCGCCGACGACGTGATCATCACCGGCGGCGAGAAGATCGCGCCGGCCGCCGTCGAGCGCGTGCTCGCGGCCCAGCCGGGCGTCCGCGCGGTCTGTGTGGTGGGCGTGCCCGACCCCGAGTGGGGTCAGGTCGTGGCCGCGGCCGTGGTGCGGGGAGCAGACGCCGCCGAGGGGTGGGTCGAGCCGTTGCGCGCCGCCGTGCGCTCCGAGCTCGGACGCGCTGCCGTCCCGCGCCGCGTGATCTCCCTCCCGGAGATCCCGGTGCGCGGCATCGGCAAGCCGGACCGCCGCGCGGTGGCACACCTCGTGACCATCGACGACGGCGTTATACACTCGCCCGGGTGACGAACTGCTACACCCCATGGGCTCGATCACTCTGCGTTGATTGACTGCTACACCATCATCCGGTCTGCTGCGTCCCGGGCGGCACTTGCGTCCCAGACGTCACACGGGGAGACCACAGCATGCGGATGAGGCTGCGCACCGCGGCACTGCTCACGATCGCAGGCGCGCTGACGGCCGGTTCGGTCACGCCGGCCCTGGCCGCGCCGCCCGAGGTCGCCACGTGGAACGCCGACCTCGGCGCGGGCGAGGCGACCGGGATCGACGTCGCCGCCGGGTCGGCCCGGCTCGACCCCGCCACCGCGTTCGTCGCACCGGTCGACGACGGGGGGCTCGCCGAGGGCGCCCAGAGCGTGCCGACCGGGCTCCTGACGCTGCCCGAACGGCGCCTCGGCGCCATCACCGACCGCGTCGACTCCGCGGTTAGGGGCGACGTGCCCGCGGGCACCACCGCCTCGGTGGACGTCCGTGGGATGCGGGCCAGCGGCAACTGGACGGAGTGGATCCCCTCCACCCCCACCACCGAGGGCGGGAGCACCACGCTGCCGGAGGCGACGTCGGAGGTGCAGGCGCGGCTGGTGCTGACCGGGGAGGGCCCCGCGGTGCCGATGGTGCGCGGCGTCACCCTGACCGCCCGGCCCGCGAGCCGCGGCGCCGAGGGCACCGCCGACGCCACGGCAGGCGCCGAGGCCGCCCCGCTGAACTTCCGCGTGTTCGCCACCCGGGAGGGCCTGGCCGGCAGTACGACCGCCAACGGGCACGTGATCGCCGATCGCGACCACTTCGTGGCCCTGCCGTCGCGCCGCGCCCTCTCGCCCAAGGACACGAGCGACTACTCGGTGAAGGTCTGCGCCCCCACCGGCAAGTGCGCGTTCGCACCGGTGTGGGACGTCGGCCCGTGGAACACCAAGGACGACTACTGGAACCCGCCCGCGCAGCGCCAGTCGTTCACCGACCTGCCGCAGGGGACCCCGGAGGCCCAGGCCGCCCACGACACCGGCTACAACGGCGGCAACGACGGGTTCGGCCGCAAGGTGGCCAACCCGGCGGGCATCGACCTCGGTGACGGCATCTTCTGGGACGCGCTGGGGCTCACGGACAACTCCTACGTGACCGTGGCCTATCTGTGGACCGGCGACGTCCGTCTCTCCAAGGTGGTCGGCAACGACCCGGTGAACGTGCTGGCCGCCCCGAACGCGGGCGCGAAGGTGGTCGGCGTGGCCGTCGAGGGCGCCGCGGTGCCCGTCCAGTGCGAGCTCTCCACGGGCGGCAGCTCATGGCTGCAGATCGGCATCGGCCAGTTCGTCACCGCGGCGGCCGTGCCGCAGGCCGGGCAGGTCGGCCCGTGTGCGACCACGGCTGCCGCTCCGGTGGCGACCCCGACGGCTGGCACCACCACGACCGCCCCGGAGACGCCGGGCCCGACGAGCGGGACCGCCCCGACCAGCTCCGCAGCGACCAGTGCGACGACCACCACCGCGTCCGCCACCATCCCGGCTCGGGAGGCCGCGAAGCCCACGGGCGCCGCCGGATAACGTTCACCCGTGGCCACCCCCGCGCAGTGGATCGAGGGCGCCCGTCCGCGCACCCTCCCGACAGCGGTGTCCCCCGTGCTCGTCGGCACCGGGGCCGCTGTCGGCGACGGGATCGTCGCACCGGGACTCGCGCTGCTGGCGCTCGTCGTGGCCGTGGCGCTCGTCATCGGCGTCAACTTCGCCAACGACTACTCCGATGGCATCCGCGGCACCGACGACGACCGGGTGGGGCCGCTGCGCCTCGTCGGGTCGAAGGCGGCCGCGGCCACCACGGTGCGCACGGCCGCGCTGATCTGCTTCTCGATCGCCGGGCTCGCCGGTCTGACGCTCGTCTCGCTGAGCCGCCAGTGGTGGTGGATCGCGGTCGGGGCCGTGTGCGTGGCCGGGGCCTGGTTCTACACGGGCGGTAAGCGCCCCTACGGCTACGCGGGCCTCGGCGAGGCCGCCGTGTTCGTCTTCTTCGGCCCCGTGGCCGTGCTGGGAACCGACGTCACGCAGACGGGGTCGGTGGGCCCGCTCGCGATCGTCGCCTCGGTGGGCGTGGGCATGCTGACCTGCGCCGTGCTCGTCGCCAACAACCTGCGAGACATCGCGGGCGACGAGGTGGTGGCCAAGCGCACGCTCGCGGTGCTGCTCGGCGCCACCGACACCCGCAGGCTCTACGTGGCCCTGGTGACCGTGCCGTTCCTGCTCTCGATCCTGGGAGCGCTACGCAGCTGGCCGCTCGCCCTGGGGCTGCTCGCGGCCCCGCTGGCCGTGGTCCAGGCGCGCCGTGTGCTCGGCGGCGCCGACGGCCGGGCACTCATCCGTGTGCTCGGCCAGACCGGGCTGCTGCTGCTCGCCTGGTCGGTGGCCACCGCCGTGGGGCTATCGCTGGCCGCCGTCGTCTGAGGGCCGCGTCCCGGCATCGGACGTCGCCGGGTCGGCAGCGAGGTCGGGGGCCGGGTCGGCAGCGGGGTCGGCAGTGGGAACAGCGCCCCCGTCACCGCGCAGGCGGGCCCGCAGCGCCTCCCGCTCCGCCGAGCGCCGGGCCCCGGCCACCGCGACGGCCGTGTCGAGCCGGGAGCGCAGCCCGCGGAACAGCACCATGGACAGCGGCAGCGCCACGATCAGCCCGATCAGGATCGAGAGGACGACCGGTACACCGGCGACGACGAGCAGTCCGGCGACGACTGCCACAAGCCCGACGCGCGCGAGCGCGTAGAGCAGTACGGTGGCGACGAGGCCGGGCTCCCGCCGCGGCGCCGCTGCAGGGGTCGACCCGGGCGCCGGGTCGGGCGATGACGAGGTCGGGTACGACATACCCCGAGCCTACGACCGGCGGCGGAAGGTCGCCGCGAGCCGCCTCCTCTGCTGTGTGGTTCCTGTGAAACCTGTCCGGTTCGTCCTTTAAGAGCCCTTTACCTCCGGACAACCGTTCGAGTACGTGGGGTCCCAGGTGTCACGATGGCCCGGTAACAGCGGCAATTGTTGGAGGCCCACCATGACGATCACCATGCCGAGCAGCGGTAACGAGCGCCTGCTCACCCCGGGCGAGGTGGCCACGCTCTTCCGCGTCGACCCCAAGACCGTTACCCGCTGGGCGTCGGCCGGCCGGATCGGTTCGATCCGCACGCCGGGCGGCCACCGCCGGTTCCGCGAGTCCGAGGTCCGCAGCATGCTCGCCGACCTCACCAGCGAGGCCACGCTGCCACCGGCGCACTCCTGACGAGTACTCGAGCACTACACCGCCGCGTTCGCGGGTGAACCGGGCAGTTCATCACCCGGCCACCCGCGAACGGCTAACCTCGACGGCGGAGGTGGTACCGATGTTGTTCCTCATCGCGTTCGTCGGCGCCGCGGTCATCGCCCTGGTGCTGTGGAGGGCGATGAACACCGCCAGGGCCGAGATCCCGCAGCAGGACCCCGGGCGGCCGCAGGCCGCGCCGCAGCGCACGCGTGTGAGCGGGCCGGACGACGACCCCGACTTCCTGCGTCAGCTCGACGAGAAGGTCAAGCGGCGCGACGACCCGCCCGCCCCCTGAGCTCCCGCTAGCCCGGTGCCCCCTCGAAGGCGTCGGCCACGGAGGCGGCCAGCTTCAGGAGCGCGAGCCGGGTCTCCGGCTCCAGTCGGTCCAGGTCCACCTCGGCGCCCTCCTGCAGGTGGGCGTCGAACGGGATGCGCACCACCGAGCGGCAACGCGCCGCGAAGTGCTCGGCCACCCGGTCCAGGTCCACGCCGCCCGACGAGCGGCTGACGCTGTTGACCACCGCCACCGAGTTCCGCACCAGGTCCCCGTGCCCGTGCGCGTCGAGCCAGTCCATCGTGGCCGACGCGCTGCGCGCCCCGTCGATGGAGCTCGACGACACGATGATGAGCTGGTCGGCCACGCCGAGCACCCCGTACATCGCGGAGTGCATCAGTCCGGTGCCGCAGTCGGTCAGCACGATGTTGTAGAAGTGCTCCAGCAGGTTCACCGTGCGCCGGTAGTCGTCCTCGCTGAACGCCTCCGACACGGCCGGGTCCTGCTCGCTGGCCAGCACCTCGAGCCGTGACGGCCCCTGCGAGGTGTAGGCGCGCACGTCGGTGTAGCGGCGCACGCGCTGGGCGTCCCGCAGCAGGTTGCGCACGGTGGCGCTGGTCTCCAGCGGGATCTTCTGGCTGAGCGTGCCGCGGTCGGGGTTGGCGTCCACCGCCACCACGCGGTCGCCGCGCAGCGACGCGAACGTGGCGCCGAGCGTGGCCGTCATCGTGGTCTTGCCCACGCCGCCCTTGAGGCTCAGCATCGCGATCTTGTAGCAGCCCAGCAGCGGCTGGTTGACGCGCACGGTGAGCTCGCGGCGCTCGATGTCGGCAGGGCTCTCGCCCGGGTTCAGCAAACGCCCGGACAGCACGTAGACCAGCCGGCGCCAGCCCGACTGCGGTGGCCGCTTCGAGGGCCGCAGCAGCCGCGCCGAGGACAGGTCGGGGTTGGCCTGGTCGGGGTTGCGGGCCTGCTGGGCCTCCTGCGCGGCCACGGCCCCCGGGTCGGTCCAGCGGGTGGCGGCGCGCGGCGGCGTGTCCGCCGGCGCGGAGGGAAGCGGCGACGGCTCCTGCGGCCCCGCCGGGGCCTGCTGTGGCG
>NZ_JAOPWR010000005.1 GCF_025965585.1 Pseudonocardia sp. | reverse complement strand
CCACGGTGGTGCTCAGGCCCCGTCGGATTCCCCGGCGTAGACCCATGCGCCGTAGCCCTCGAGCTCCTTCTCGCAGATGGCGAGTGCCTCCTCGCACGCCTGCCTGCCGGGGGCGCCGAAGACGTCGCGGTCCTTGATCTTGGCGAACCAGTTCCTCAGCTTGATGAGGTCCTCGTCGTTCTCCTCGAGCTCCGCATAGGTGAAGTGCTCCTGGCGGAACTCCTTGCGGATGCCGGCGACGAAGTCGTGGCACTTGTCGACGATCTCCTCGTACTCGTCGTCGCGGGCGCCCTGGAACGCTGCGCGGATCTCCTTCTCCCCGGCGAGCACCGAGCACGCGAGCAGCGACGCCGTGCCCGACATGTCGAGGATCTCGCGCTGCAACAGCCGCAGGGCGCGTTCTGCGGAGGGGCCGGCCGGCAGCGCCGCCGCCGAGTTCTGCAGGTAGATCGCCCCCAGTCCCTTGAGTCGCCGCCACACCGCGGCGCGGAGCCGGGTGGGTTCGGACGGGATCCGGTAGATCAGCACCAGCCATCCGCCCTGCGCTCCGGTGTCGGTCGCGGCCACCGGGTCGTCGTCTCCGCTCACCGCGACAGTCTCGCTGCTGCGGCGTGGCGGGCGGCGTCGCCCCGGTGCCCCGATCGTGCTCAGCTCGGCCGGCGGGCGGTCCGAGCCACCCGCCACAGGCTCAGCGGCAGCAGGACCGCCACGGTGACGGGCAGCACCCACCAGGCCGGGATCCCGGCGGCGGCGACGCCGAACGTGACGGCCAGCGCGGCCACCACCGCGACCGCGACGCGCCAGTCGTCGCCGACGATGAAGTCGTACCAGAAGGCGACGAAGGCCCTGACGTGCCGCATCACGACGCCACCGCCCCGGGCGCGGTGACGGCCCTGCGCAGCGTCGCCACCAGCGCGAGCGCGAACAGCGCGACGACCGGCACGACGACGAGCAGCGCGGCGTCGGCGCCGGGCCACACGGCCCCCGCCCCCTCCGCTCCCCAGAAGATGCCGAAGGAGGTCAGCATGACGCCGACGACGAACTTCATGGTGTTCTCCGGGACCCGGGCCAGCGGTGCGCGGACGGCGATGCCCGCGACGGTGACGACGACGATCGCGGACAGCGCCGCGATCGCCGCGAGCGGGATGTTCTGCTGGTTGGCGCCGAACGTGAGCGCGATGAACGCGACCTCGAGGCCTTCGAGGACGACGCCCTTGAACGACAGTGTGAAGGAGTACCAATCCGCGACCATGCCGCGCCGCCCGGGCGCGGCGGCCCGGGCCGCAGCCAGCTCCCGCGCGTAGATGGCGTCCTCGTCGTGCAGGGCTTTGAGCCCGCTCGCGCGCAGGATCGCCTTGCGCAGCCACTGCAGGCCGAAGATCAGCAGCAGCCCGCCGACCACCAGCCGCAGGCCGCCCAGCGGGATCGCCGTCACCGCAGGCCCCAGCGCGGCCACGACCACCGCCAGCACCGCCACACCCGCGACGACGCCGGTGACGGCCGAGCGCCAGTCGCGGCCGGTCCCCGCGGCCAGCACGATCGTCAACGCCTCCACCGCTTCGACCACGCAGGCCAGGAACACGGCGAGGAACAAAGCACCGCTGCTCATCGATCCCTCCTTCAGCTCGCGATACTAACAACTGTTACATCTGTAGTGTGACATCGAGTCGGAGCAATTGGGTAGGCCACGCAGCCCGCCGGGTCCAGGGCGATCTCGACAGTCGAACCGCGGGGCCGGGAGCGTTGGTCGAAGACGGCGGCGAGGGTGCCGGCCGGGCCGGTGACGACGTGGTCGTAGCCCCGGCCGCGGTAGGCGACGTCGACGACGGTGCCGGCCAGCGAGCCGTGGGGCGCCGGGACGTCGGCGGGCAGGACGGTCGTGGCGGCCGGCCGCACGGCCAGCGTCACCTCGTCGCCGATGCCCACGGTGCCGACCACGCGGCTGCGCAGGCGCCGGTCGGCGACGCACACCACGACGTCGTCGCCGTCGGTGGCCACCACCCGTCCGGGCAGCTCGCCCGCGAGCCCGGTGAAGCGCGCGACGAAGGGCGTGGCCGGCCGGGCGTAGACGGCCTCCGGACGGTCGAGCTGGACGAGCGTGCCGCGGTCGAGGACACCGATGACGTCGGCCAGGGCGAACGCCTCGGACTGGTCGTGGGTGATGTAGACCGCCGTCGCCCCGCTGTCGCGGGTCAGGGTGGAGATCTGCACCCGCAGTCGCTCGCGCAGGTCGGCGTCGAGGTTCGACAGCGGCTCGTCGAACAGCAGCAGTCCGGGGCGTGCCACCACCGCGCGGGCCAGCGCGACGCGCTGCTGCTCGCCACCCGAGAGCTCGTGGGGGTACCGATCGGCCAGCGCGCCCAGGCCGACGCGTTCGAGGGCCTCCGCGGAGCGCCGGGCCGCCTCCGGTGCGGCGAGCCTGCGTCGCCGCAGCGCGTAGCCGACGTTGCCCGCGACCGTGAGGTGCGGCCACAGCGCGTAGTCCTGGAACACCATCGCCAGGTCACGGCGCTCGGGCGCGAGGTGCCGCCGGCGGTCGCTGATGACGCTGCCGCCGAGCTCGATCCGGCCGTCGTCGAGGCGCTCCACCCCGGCGAGCGTCCGGATCAGGGTCGACTTGCCCGACCCGGACGGCCCGAGCAGCACCAGGAACCGGCCGGCGGCGACGTCGAGGTCGATCCCGGCCAGCGCGTGCACGGGCCCGTAGCGCTTGACCGCCTCGCGGACCCGCACCGCATGGCCGGGGCCTGCGTCGCGCTCGCGCGCGGTGTGAACGTGGTCAGTCACGTGTCCTCCCGATGCGGCGCCACCCGGCGGGGGCCAGCAGGTGGAACCCGCCCCAGACCACCGCGGCGACGGCCAGTGCGAGCACCACGGCGCTGACCTCCATCGCGGTGCCGCCGCCGAAGTCGTAGTTGGCAAGTGCCTTGGTGATGCCCACCGAGACCGGCGGGTGGTCGGGCGGGTAGAGCAGTTGCGAGACGGGCAGCTCGAGGAGCGTCCCGGCGAAGGTGAGGACCCAGGCGGAGAGGAGGGGCCGGGCCAGCAGCGGCAGCACGGTGCGCAGCCACGACGCGGTCGCGCCCGCGCCGTGGACGCGGCCGGCCTCGCGCAGCGACTCCTGCACCTGGCCGACGCTGCCCAGCAGCACCCGTGACGTCGAGGGCAGCGCGGTGGCCAGGTACCCCAGCACCAGCAGGGTCGTGGTCTCGTAGAGGTGGATCCCGAGCCCGTTGATCAACGGCAGGTTGTAGGTGAAGATGTAGCCCGCCGCGAAGACGATGCCGGGCAGCGCCACCGCGGTGAGCAGCAGCAGGTCGAGCAGCCGCGAGCTGATCCGGGTGCCGCGGGTGCTCAGGATGCGCGCCACCGCCACCCCGAGCACCGCCGTCGCCGTGGCCGTGATCGCGGCCAGCCGGGCCGAGTACAGCAGCGGCTCGCGCAGCGCGGGGCTGGCCAGCACCCGCTCGTAGTTGGCCAGGGTCAGGCCGTGGCTGCCGATCAGCGACCCGAGCCCGTCGATCAGTGACGCCGAGACCGCTCCGAGTGCCGGCACCCCGAGCCCGACGAGCGCCACCACCGTGAGCCCGGCCACGGTCAGGACCGTCGTCGGGGCACCCAGCCGGTGCCGCCGGGCCGGCCTGCTGCGCCCGCCGAGGACGCGGTAGCTGCGCCCGCGCAGGGCGCGGGACTGCGCGAGCAGGGCCAGCCCTGCCAGCCCCATCAGCATCCAGCCGACCGCGGCCGCCACGGGGAAGCGCACAGGGAAGCTGTCGACCGCGTCGTAGAGCGTGAACGTGGCCACCGGGAAGTGGGCGTCGTTCGCGAGCGTCGCCGCCACCCCGAAGTCGCTGATCGACTCCGCGAACACGATCGCCAGCGCCGACCACACCGCCGGAGCCAGGAGCGCCACGACGATGCGCAGCGCGGCGATCCGCCCGCCGCCGTGGACGCGCGCCGCCGCCTCGAGCTCCTCGCCGAGTCCCCGCAGCGCCGACGAGATCGCCAGGTAGGCGAAGGGGACGCCCTTCACCGCGAGCACCACGACCACGCCGAACGGCCCGTAGAACAGCCCGCGTGCCGCGGTGACGTCCAGCCCGAGCAGCTCGAGAACGCCGGCGGGTTCGAGCAGCCGTTCCCAGCCCAGGGCGACGAGGTAGGACGGCGCGAGCAGCAGCCCGAACATCGTGGCCGTCCAGAGCGGCCGGGCGGGGACGTCGGTGCGGGCCACCGCCCACGCCACCCCGAAGCCGACGGCGGCGGCGATCACCGCGGTCGCCAGCCCCACCAGCAGCGAGTTGAGCAGCCCCTGCAGCAGCGTGCCGCTCAGCGCCTCCCGGAAGCCGTCGAGGGTGAACCACTGCGGCCCCTGCTCGAACAGCCGCGGCGAGAACGCCACCAGCAGGAACAGCAGGATCGGCGCCACCAGGATCGCGACGACGAGCACCCAGAAGGCCAGCAGCGGAGCGCAGCGCAGCCACGCCCCGCTGCGCGGTGCCG
The DNA here is from genome assembly GCF_025965585.1 of Pseudonocardia sp. Classification (GTDB taxonomy): domain Bacteria; phylum Actinomycetota; class Actinomycetes; order Mycobacteriales; family Pseudonocardiaceae; genus Pseudonocardia. Next base: position 6,720 of record NZ_JAOPWR010000005.1, on the reverse strand, counting down.
GTGGGGCGGCCCGGCGCTCGATCGGCCGCTCGACGGTCGTCGTCACGGCAGCCCTACTTGATCGTCGCGTCGAAGAAGGTATTGACCTGGTCCTCCAGCGGTCCCCAGAAGTAGGGGTCGATCTTCTGGTAGCCGGCGGGGAACGCGGGCAGCGCCGGCAGCGGGGTCACGCCGTCGACCACCGGCCAGAACAGCGAGTCGCCCGTCGGGTCGCCGGCCTGCATGGCGTGCTGGCCGGCGGGGGAGAGGACGAACTCGACGAACTTCTTCGCCTCGGTCTGCATCGCGGGCGGAGAGCCCTTGTCGATGCCGATCACGGCGGGCAGGAGCGTCGACCGCGGCAGGTAGACGATCTTCGGGTCGTAGGCCGCGCTCTTCGGCGCCTTCGCGACCTCGCCGCTCGCCGCGGAGCTCTGGATCAGCCCGTAGGTGATCTGACCGGTCTCCAGGGCGTGCAGGGTGTCGCCGTTGGTCGGGAACACGTGCAGCCCGTTGCCCTTGAGCGCACGCAGGTAGTTCTCACCGGCCGTCACGCCACCGGTCTGGCCGCCGAGCTGGTTCATCAGACCGGCGACGAAGGGGAACGTCGGGCCCGACTGGGCCGGGTCGTTCATCCCGACGAGCCCCTTGTAGGCGGGGCCGAGCAGGTCCTGGTAGCTCGTCGGCACCGAGGTCGTCCTGGCGGCGTTGTAGATCAGCGCGGCCATCACGGTGGTGCTCGCCGGCACGTAGGAGTGGTCGGCCGGCACCAGCGCCTTCCCGACCGCGTTCAGCGGCGTGGGCGTGGTGTAGTCCAGCAGCTGGCCCTGCTTGTCCAGCGCGGCGAACGCGGTGTCGCCGTCCACCCACAGCAGGCCCCACTGCGGGTTGTTCTTCTCGGCGGCCACCTTCGTCAGCAGCGGTCCGGTGCTGTCGTCGACCAGGCTCACCGGGATCCCGGTCGCGGCCGTGAACGCCTTGGTCACCGGCGCGTCGTAGCCCTGCGCGGAGTAGACGACCAGCGGAACCGTCCCGGCCGCCGGAGCCGCCGACCCGGCTCCCGAGGCGGCGGGCGCCGACCCCGCGGAGCTGCCGCACCCCGCGAGGACCACCGCCGCCACCGTGCTCACCACCGTGCCGGCGACCCACCGCCGACGATGACTACTCGTCACAGCCATCTCCCTCATCCGGGTCCGTTTTGCGGCTCACGTAACCGCTGTTAGGAACCATGAGTGACGATGCTGGCTCAGGAAGAGCGATGAGATGGCCGGTCGGTGAACCGGGCGCGACGATCGGGCGTTCGGCGCCGGATCTGCGAGGTTCGACTGGTCCGGACCGGCCGGTGGGCTCGGACAGCACGACCATTGCCCATGGTGGCGCGCCGGGAGCCCGTTGCTCGGGCTCCCGGCGCGGATCACGGCTGCTCGGTCACTGCTTCTGAGCGGCTTGGGCGAAGTCGTTGGTGAAGGTCGTGGCGAGGTCGAGCTTCTTGCCGGCGACGTCGGTGTTGGCCTGCAGGACGGCGAGGCAGGTGGCCGGGCCGTCGGACGGCATGAGTCCGGTCGGGTTGTAGATGCCCTTCTCGCTGTCGAGCGCCGCGGTGTAGGCGGCCTTGCCGACGCCGGTGTAGTAGTCGGCCGGCATCTGGTCGGTGATCTCTGCCGCCGTGTGGGTCTGGATGTACTTCAGCGTGCGCACGTAGGCGCCGACGAGCTTCTGCACCTCGTCCTTGTGGGAGTTCGCGAAGTCGGTCCGCAGGTACAGCGACGTCGCAGGGTAGGCGCCGCCGAGGGCCTTCCGGGCGCCGTCGGCGGTGCGCATGTCGTCGATGATGTAGGCCTTGCCGCTGCTGATCAGGTTGGACACCGTCGGCTCGGTGGTCATCCCGCAGTCGATCGACTTGTGGTCGATGGCCGCGATGAACGTCGGACCGGCCTGGACGCCGATGCGGGTGGTGTCGGTGGGCGAGACGCCGTTCTTCTGCGCGAGGTACTGGGTGAGGAAGTCCGTGGAGGAGCCGAGATCGGTGACCCCGAGGTTGCGGCCCTTGAAGTCGGCAGGGGAGGAGATGGTGCCCTTGAGGTCGCTGCGGCAGAGCTCGACCTCGCCTGGCACCTGCAGCATCGACACCACCGCCTCGGTGGCCTGACCCTTCGCTTGCAGGTCGATGGTGTGGTCGTAGAAGCCGCCGACGGCATCGACCTGCCCGGCGAGCATCGCGGTCTCGGCGTTCACGCCGGCGGGCTCGTCGGAGAGCGTCACGTTCAGTCCGGCGTCCTTGTAGTAGCCGAGCTTCTCGGCGAGCATGAACGGCAGGTAGATCTGCTTGTCCAGGCCCCCGACCATGATCGACATGTTGTTGGGGTTGGCGCTGGACGAGCTTGCTCCGGATCCGCAGGCACTGAGCGTCAGTGCCAGTGCAGCGACGGCGGCTCCGGCCACCAGGGACTTCTTCACGACGGTGTCCTCTCTGACATCGGGGTGGGGCGGGGGTGGTTGATCGGTGGTGTCACAGGTCGGGTCCGCTCAGCGCCGGCGGCCGCCAGCGGAGGATCTTCTTCTCCAGCGCGGTGATGAGGCCCTCGGCGATCAGGGCGACGACGGCGACGATGACCATCGCGGCGAGGACGCCGTTCGCGTTGAACGTGCCCTGGGCGGTACGGATCAGGAGCCCGAGACCCTGCTGCGCGCCGAGGAACTCCCCGACGATCGCGCCGATCAGCGCGAAGCCGAAGCTGACATGCAGGCTGGCGATGATCCAGGTGAAGGCCGAGGGCAGGACGACCTCGCGGGTCACCCGCCAGCGAGAGGCGCCGAGGATGCGGGCGTTGGCCATGAGGTTGCGGTCGACCTCGCGGGTGCCCTGGAAGGCGTTGAAGAACACGGCGAAGAACACGAGCACGACCGCGAGGAGCACCTTCGACCCGAGCCCGAGTCCGAACGCGACGATGAAGATCGAGCCCAGCACGATGCGCGGGATCGAGTTCATGATCTTGATGTAGGGCCCGAGCACATCGGAGAGGAAGCGGATCCGCCCGAGGGCGATCCCGAAGACGACGCCGAAGACGACGCCGATCACCCAGCCGAGGATCGTCTCCTCCATCGTCACGCCGATCTGGGCCCACAGCGAGCCCTGCGCGGTGCCGTTCTGCACCCACGTGACGATCTGGCCGATGACCTGGCTGGGCTCGCCGTAGAAGAACGGGTCCACGAGGCCCAGCCGCGCGAAGAGCTCCCAGCCACCGAGAACGACGACCAGGACGACGGCGCGGCCGGTCCAGACCGCGGTGGTGTAGCTGCCCCGGCGAGGGGCGTCGCCGTCGACGGCGGCCGGTGCGGGTGTCTGCTCGACGGTGGTCATGCGTCACCCCGGACGGGGACGGTGGCGGTGGTCGTCCGCGAGTAGGCGACGTCGACCTCGTCGCGCAGCGCGTGCCAGATGTCCTGGTAGAGCGCGACGAAGGCGGGGTCGAAGCGGATCTCCTGGACCGTCCGCGGTCGCGGCAGGTCGATCGGGAAGATCTCCTTCACCGTGGCCGGACCGGCGGTGAGGACCACGACCTTGTCCCCGAGCGCGATCGCCTCCTCCAGGTCGTGGGTCACGAAGACCACGGCCGGACGGGTGAGCTCCCACAGCGCGAGCAGCTCGTCGGACATGATCGCCCGCGTCTGGACGTCGAGCGCGCTGAACGGCTCGTCCATCAGGAGGATGCGCGGCTCGTTGATGAGGCTCTGGGCGAGCGCCACCCGCTTGCGCATGCCGCCGGAGAGCTGGTGGGGGTAGCGGTCCTCGAACCCGTTGAGGCCCACCCGGCGCAGCCAGTCGAGCGCATCGACCCGGGACTGCCCCGACGGCCTGCCGCGGAACCGCGGGCCTGCCAGGACGTTGTCGAGCACCGTCTTCCACGGGAAGACGGCGTCGTTCTGGAACACGAAGCCGACATCGGAGCCGATGCCGCTCACGTTCTCGCCGTGCACCAGCGCCTGCCCGGTCGTCGGCCGCTCCAGGCCCGCCACCAGTGTCAGCGTGGTCGACTTGCCGCACCCGGTGGGTCCGACCACCGCGCAGAACTCGCCGGCCCCGACGGTCAGGTCGAGGTCGCGCAGCGCCTGGTAGCGCCCACCGCCCGAGGTGTCGAAGACCTTCGACACGCCACGCAGCTCGATCGCCGGTGGGCCGGTCTCACCGCCTCCGAACATGGACATCGTCTGTGCCGGCATCGCCATCCGAACCTCCTCGTCGCGCCGTCGGTGTGACCGCGCTCTCAGTCGGAGGCCATCGTGGAGTGCTGTCCGCCGCACGCCGATGTTCTGCCCGTAGGGTCGGCCGAACGCGCGTTGGCGGCGTTGTGCCCATATCGCCCACAGGTCCGTACGGCCGGAGGGGGTGGCTGCGGCCCCGTCGGCGTGCACACTGTCGCGGTGGAAGGACCACGGTGGTCTCGCAGGCGTCGGACCCTGTCCGCGCGCCTGCTCGTCGGGCATGTCGGCGTCCTGCTCCTCGCCGGCCTGATCGGGTTCTTCCTCTGGGCCCGCGCCGCCCGCAGCGAGCTCGACGACCAGTACGAGCAACGCGCGCTGGCGATCGCCCAGGCGGTCGCGTCGACCCCGCAGGTCGAGGCCGCCCTCGTCGCCGGCGACCCCGCGGGGGTGCAGGAGCTGGCGCAGCGGACGGCCCGCGCCACCGGCGCCTCCTACGTCGTCGTGATCGACCGGAACGGCGTCCGCTACTCCCACCCCAACGCGGCCCTGATCGGCCGGGTGATCGAGGAGCCGGTGGTCGCGCTCGACGGCGCCCCCCACGTCGGGGTCGACCTCGGCAGCCTCGGCCGCTCGGCCAACGGCAGGGCGCCGGTGCTCGCGCCCGACGGCACGGTCGTCGGCGAGGTGTCGACGGGCGTGGTCGAGACGGCCATCGCGGCGAAGGCCGGCGACGAGCTGGTCAACCTGGCCGTCTACCTCGCGGTGGCCCTCGCCGTCGGGCTCGCCGCCGCGGTGCTGCTCGCCCGCCAGCTCAAGCAGCAGACCTTCGGGCTCGAGCTCGACGAGATCGCCGGGCTGCTGCAGGAGCGCGAGGCGACGCTGCACGGCATCCGGGAGGGCGTCGTCGCGGTCGACCCCTCCGGCCGCCTCTCGCTGATGAACGACCAGGCCCACCAACTGCTCGGCACGTCACCGGCGGACCGCGGCCGCGTCGTGGAGGACGTCCTGCCCGACGGCGACCTCCGCGACCTGCTCCGGGACCCCGGCGACGCCGCCGATCGCCTCGTGCTCCTGGACGGGCGGTTGCTCGTCGGCAGCCGGGTGCGGGTCTCCCACGGTGGGCGCGATCTCGGATCGGTCGTCACCCTGCGGGACCGGACCGAGCTGGAGGCGGCCCTGCGCGAGCTGGACGAGGTCAGGAGCCTGACCGATGCGCTGCGGGCTCAGCAGCACGAGTTCTCCAACCGGATGCACGTGATGTCGGGGCTGCTGGAGATGCGCCGCTACGACGACGCGATCGGGTACGCGGTCGAGATCGAGACCGCGACCTCCGGCGTCGCGAGCACGCTCGAGGCGCACATCGACAGCCCGCGCATCGTCGCGCTGCTGCTGGCCAAGTCGACCGTCGCCCGTGAGCGCGGGGTCGAGCTGACGGTGACGGCGGCCGCGCGCGTGGCCGTCGAGGACGCCGCCGTCGACGCGCTCGTCTCGATCCTCGGCAACCTGATCGACAACGCCATCGAGGCGGCGGGGTCCGGGGGAGGGGCGGGAGAGATTCCGTCGGTGACCGTCGTGCTCGCGGACGACGAGCGGGAGCTGGTCGTCGAGGTGGCCGACAGCGGACCGGGGATTCCCGCGGGCGCAGCCGCGTCGATCTTCACCGGCGGCTGGTCGACCAAGCTCGTTCCCGGCGGTCGGGCGCGGGGCATCGGGCTGGCCCTGGTGCGTCAGCTCGTCGGACAGCTCGGCGGATCGATCGAGGTCGAGGAGCGCCCCGGCGCACGCTTCCGGGTCGTCGTCCCCACGCCCCGCGGGCCGTCGCCGACGGCCGACGCCGTCCTGCGCGGAGCGGGGCCGTGAGCCCGGACGCGATCTCGGTGCTCGTGGTCGACGACGACTTCCGGGTCGCCGCGTTGCACGCCGACTTCGTCGGCCGGGTGCCCGGCTTCCGGGTGACGGCCACGGTGCACACCGCCACCGCGGCACTCGAGTGTGTTCGGACCCGCGCCCCGGACCTCGTCCTGCTCGATCTCTACCTGCCCGATGTCGACGGGCTGGAGCTGCTGACCCGTTTCCGGGAGGGGGCGGGCCGGCATCCCGACGTCATCGCGGTGACCGCGGCCCGGGACATGCCGAGCGTGCACCTCGCCATGCAGCGAGGAGCCGTGCAGTACCTGGTCAAGCCGTTCCGTTTCCGTGCTCTCGCCGAGCGCCTGCACGTCTACCGGCAGCTCTGGGTGCAGACCCGGTCGACGGGCGAGGTCGAGCAGGGTGAGGTCGACCGGATCTTCGGGTCGATGCGCGGGATCGACGCGACGAGCGTCCTGCCGAAGGGCTGCTCGGAGGCGACCATGGTGCTCGTGAGGGCCGTGTTCGCCGGCCCCGAGCCGGACTGGTCGGCATCCGAGATCGCCGACCGGGTCGGCATCAGCCGTACCACCGCGCAGCGCTACCTCGCCCATCTCGCCGACACCGGCTCGATCGAGCTCCACCTGCGCTACGGCCACGCAGGGAGGCCCGAGCACCGCTACCGGCCGT
>NZ_JAOPWR010000544.1 GCF_025965585.1 Pseudonocardia sp. | reverse complement strand
ACCGGGCCCAGGACAAGGACCTGGCGCTGCTCTGCGTCCAGGCCTGGAACGACTTCTACATCGACGAGTGGTGCGCGACGGCCCCGGACCGCTTCATCCCGATGGGGATCCTGCCGGTCTGGGACATCGACGCGTCGGCCAGGGAAGCCGAGCGGATCGCGGCCAAGGGCGCGCGCACCATCTCCTTCCCCGACAGCCCCGTCCCCCTGGGCCTGCCGTCGTTCCACACGAACCACTGGGACCCGCTCTGGCAGGTTTGCTCCGACACCGACATGCCGGTGTCGCTGCACTTCGGCTCCGGCGCGTTCGTGCCCGGCTTCTCCTTCAGCGGGAAGCCGGTCGGCGCGGGCATGCTCGTGGAGAACGTCCCGTTCGCCGTGCCGATCGTGCTGTTCTCCTCGAACCTCATGTGGAGCACCGTCGACCTGCTGTTCTCCGGCGCTCTGCAGCGCTTCCCGAAGCTGCAGTTCTCGCTGGCCGAGGGCGGGATCGGCTGGATCCCTTACATCCTCGAGCGCTCGGACTACACCTGGGAGCGACACCGCTACTACCAGAACATCGACTTCGACACGCGGCCCAGCGACCTGTTCCGCGAGCACTTCTGGGGCTGCTTCATCGACGACGAGCACGGACTGGTCAACCGGCACCAGATCGGTATCGACCGCATCACGCTGGAGGTCGACTATCCGCATTCCGACTCCAACTGGCCCAACTCGCGCAAGCGCGCGAGCGAGGTGCTCGCCGATGTGCCGGACGACGAGGTCGAGAAGATCGTCGAGACCAACGCGCGCCGGATGCTGCACTTCCCGCGCCCGGCCTGACACACGCCGCCCCTGGCCGGCGGTCGCTATCATCGCCGGTCAGGGCCTTGCACATCCACGTTTCCGGGGAAGAGGACGATCATCAAGGACACGACAGTCGTCAGCGACGCGGTCGCCGAGGACGAGCCCGCGCTGGGGTTGCGGGCCGCGCAGACGCGTGACGCGATCATCGAGGCGTCCCGGAAGCTGTTCCTCGAACGGGGCTTCGCGGGCACCCGGATCAACAACATCACCGACGCCTGCGGCATCTCGCGCGCTGGCTTCTACACCTACTTCAAGGACAAGCAGGAGGTCTTCAGCCTCATCGGCGAGGCCACCTACCGCGAGATCATCGAGGTGGTCAACCGGTGGGACGAGCTGCCGACCCCCTGCTCCATCGCCGACGTCGAGGGCTGGATCCGCGAGTACTTCGCGTTCATGGACCGGCACGGTGCGTTCATCTTCTCGTCCACCCAGTCCGCCCCCAGCGATCCCCGGATCCGCGCCAACAGTGAGCGCATGCAGATGCGAGTCGGCTGGATGCTGGGGTCAGGCCTGCGCACCCGTCAGGCGAGCCCGACCGACGCGCCTGACGCGCTGGGGCTGACGACGCTTGCCATGCTCGACCGCTCATGGTTCTACGCGCACGCCCAGGGGCTGCCCGTCGAGGATGCCGACCTGATCCGTGCGATCGCGGTGGCCATCATGGGAATTCTCGGCGGCCCCGCTGCACAGTGAACGACGGCGCTCCCCATCCCGCACCGAAGAGGTTCCACCATGCATGTTTCCGTTGACCGCGACCGCTGCACCGGGCACGCGCAGTGCAACGCCGTCGCCCCGGACGTCTACGACCTGGACGACGACGGCTACTGCGTGATCCCGAACAACGATGTATCCGCCGGTCTGGAGAACCAGGCCGAGAACGGCGCGGCGGCTTGCCCGGAGCAGGCCATCACGGTCGTGCCGTGATCACGTGTGTGGGCCGGGCATCCCGCCCGGCCCACACACGCGGCTCAGAAGCCCAGCCCGCGCCCGACGATGTCCTTCATGATCTCGGTGGTGCCGCCGTAGAGGCGCTGCACCCGGGCGTCGCGCCACAGCCGCGCGATCTCGTACTCGTTGACGTAGCCGTAGCCGCCGTGCAGCTGCAGGCAGCGGTCGAGGATCTCCCACTGGGTCTCGGTGGCCCAGTACTTGGCCCCCGCCGCCTCCTGCGCGGTGAGCTCTCCGGCGTTCACCGCCTCGATGCACCGGTCGACATAGACCTGCATGACATCGAGTTTGGTCTTCAGCTCGGCGAGGGCGTGCCGGTTCACCTGGAATGTGCCGATCGCCTTGCCGAAGGCCTTGCGGTCGGACGCGTACTCGCAGGTGAGGTCGAACGCCCGCCGTGCCTGCGCGACCGCCTGGATCGCGATGCCCAGCCGCTCGGCGGGAAGGTTGCGCATCAGATGGTAGAAGCCGCGGTTCTCCTCGCCGATGAGGTTCTCCACCGGCACCTGTACGTCGGTGAACGACAGCTCGGCGGTGTCGGCGGAGCGCAGCCCGATCTTGTCGAGCTTGCGGCCGCGCTCGAACCCGGGGGTGCCGCCCTCCACCGCGATCAGGCTGACGCCCTTGTGACCGGCCGCGGGATCGGTCTTGACCGCGACGACGACGAGATCGGCGAGGATGCCGTTGCTGATGAACGTCTTGGCGCCGTTGATCACGTAGTGGTCGCCGTCGCGGCGGGCGGTGCTGCTGATCCCCGCGAGGTCGGAGCCCGCGCCCGGCTCCGACATCGCGATGGCCGGGATGATCTCGCCCGCGACGTAGCCGGGCAGCCAGCGCCGCTTCTGCTCGTCGGTGGTGAGGTCCACGAGGTAGCCGGCGAGGATGTCGTTGCCCAGCGACAGGCCGATGCCCACCGTGCCGGTGGCGTGGAACTCCTCGCTCATGATCGCGTTGTATCGGAAGTCCTTGACCCCTCCGCCACCGTACTCTTCGGGCACCTCCCAGCCGATCAAGCCCTGGTCGCCTGCCTTGCGGTACGCCTCGCGGTCGACGAGCCCCGCCGCTTCCCACTCGGCGGCGTGCGGCACGCACTCCTTCTCGTAGTACGCCCGCGCGGTCTCCCGGAACAGGTCGTGCTCCGGCTCGAAGATGGTGCGGCGCATCAGGCTTCCTCGGCGGTGACGGGGTAGCGCAGCGGCAAGCTCTGCAGCGAGAACGTGTTGGCGGGGAAGGGGATCCTCGGCTCGGTGCCGGGGGCCAGCTCGAACTCCGGTACGCGGCGGAGCCATTCGGTGACCACGAGCTTCAGCTCCATGCGTGCCAGGTGCGACCCGAGGCAGCGGTGCGGGCCGCCGCCGAAGCCCCAGTGCCGGTGCGCCACGCCGTCGAGCAGGACGTCGTCCGGCGTCGCGACCAGGCCCTCCTCCCGGTTGGCAGAGCCGAGGCAGAGCCGGACGAACGTGTCGGGGGGCAGCGTGACCCCGCCGATCGTCACCTCCGCGGTGGTGACACGCGGGAGGACCGGTGCGGGAGGCTCCAGCCGCACGACCTCCTCCACGAACTCGGGGATCCGCTCGGGATCGGCCACCAGCGACCGGCGGAGCTCGGGGTCGCGGGCCAGCTCGTGCAGCGCGAAGCCGATGCTGGCGGTGACCGTGTCGAGTCCGGCCAGCACGAACAGGAAGCTGAGCCCGATCGCGTCCTGGTCGTTCAGGGCTTCCTCACCGGTGATGAGCTGGGAGAGGATGTCCTCGCCCGGATCCTTCCTGCGCGCGGCGATCGTCTCGTTCAGGTACGTGAACAGCTCGAGCGCCGGCGTGAGGTCCACCCCCTCCAGGTTGGGCGAGTCCGCGAGCGCGATCACCGCGTCCTTCCAGACCATGAGCCGGTCGCGGTCGGCGACCGGCAGCCCGAACAGCGTCAGGAACACCTGCGACGGGTAGGGCTCGGCGATCCCGCTGACGGCCTCGCACTCGCCCGCGGCGGCCAGGTCGTCGATCAGGTCCTCGATCTGCTGCTGCAGCGACGGCAGCATCGCCCCGAGGGTCCGCGGGCTGAAGAAGGGCTGAAGGATCTTGCGGTAGCGCGTGTGGTCCGGAGGGTCGAACGAGATGGGGACCAGGGGGATGGGGCTCCCCAGGATGTCGAACGCCTTCTTGGACGAGAACAACTCTGGGCGGCGCAGCGCGTCGACGACGTCCTCGCGCCGCGTCACGTAGTAGAAGTCGCCCATCTTGACGACCGGCCCGGCCTCTCGGACGACGGCCCAGCCCCGTCCGCGATCCACCCCCATCGGGACGGAGTCGAAGTCCAGCACCGGTACTCCCGGAATCAGCGGTACGACATCTGCGGTCATGGGTCACCTCTCCTGTCGATGCACGAGGCATCAGTCGACGGCATGGTCGGATCAGCCGTGGATCGCGTATCAGCGGGGCTGGAAGCGCTGTGCCCCGTCGATCCGGATGACCTCGCCATTCAGGTACGAGTTCTCCAGGATGTGCGTCGCGAGCGAGGCGTACTCCGACGGGTGACCGAGCCGCTTCGGGAACGGGATGGCGGCGCTGAACTTGGCCAGCGCCTCCTCCCCGACGGACTCCATGATCGGTGTGCGCATGGTGCCGGGCGCGATGCAGACGACCCGGATGCCCAGGCTGCTCAGGTCGCGAGCCGCGGCGAGCGTCAGCCCGACCACGCCGCCCTTGGCCGCCGAGTAGGACGTCTGCCCGATCTGCCCCTCGAATGCGGCGATGCTCGCGGTGGTGACGATCGCGCCGCGCTCGCCGTCCTCGCCGGGCTCGGCGGTGGCGATGGCGGCGGCCACCAACCGGGCGACGTTGTACGTGCCGGTGAGGTAGAGGTCGACGGTCTTCTGGAAGGCACCGCGATCGGCGGGCGAGCCGTCGCGCTGCACCAGCTTCTCGGGCACGCCGAAGCCGCCGTGGGCGGTGACGGCGTAGCGCAACGTGCCGAGCTCGCCTGCGGCCGCGATGGCCGCCAGCACGGCGTCGTCGTCGAGCACGTCGGTACGCACGTACCGGGCCGCGGACCCGAGGTCGGCCGCGAGCTTCTCCCCGCGGTCGTCGGCGAGGTCGGCGATGACGACCGATCCGCCGCCCTCGACGATCCGGCGCACGGTGGCCTCGCCGAGGCCGCCGGCCCCACCGGTCACGATCGCGACGTTCCCTGCCAGGTTCACAAGATCTCCCAAGCCGTTGGTGTGATGATGAGTGCGGACGGGCTCAGACGGCCTCGAGCACCATCGCCGAGCCCATGCCGCCCCCGGCGCAGAGCGCGATCACGCCGAATCGCTCACCGCGCCTGCGGAGCTCGTGCAGCATCGTCAGAACCATCCGCGTGCCGGTGGCCGCGACCGGGTGGCCGAGGCTGCAGCCGCTGCCGTTGACGTTCACGCGCTCCGGGTCGAGCCCGAGAATGCGGGCGCAGGCCACCGGCACGGAGGCGAAGGCCTCGTTGATCTCGTAGAGGCCGACCTCCTCCGCGGAGATCCCGGCTCGATGGAGCGCCTTCGGGATCGCCAGCGTCGGGGCCAGGCCGGTACGCACCGGATCCACGCCGACGGACGCCCACGAACGCACGATGCCGAGCGGGGCCGTACCCGCCCGCTCCAGCATCTCCTCGGCGACGACCACCACGGCGGCGGCGGCGTCGTTGATCCCCGACGAGTTGCCGGCCGTGATGCTGAAGCCGTCGATCTCGGGATGGAGTGTCTTCAGGCCCGCCAGCCGTTCGAGGGTGGTGCCCCGGCGGGGGTGCTCGTCGGTGTCGAACACCGAAGGGGCCCCGTCGGCGCCGGTGACCTTCAACGGGACGATCTCGTCGCGGAACCATCCCGCGTGGATCGAGGCAAGCGCCCGCTCGTGCGAGCGCAGCGCCCACTCGTCCATCTCCGTGCGGCTCACCCCGGCGAGCTGCGCGGTGTTCCACCCGACGGTGATCGACATGTCCATGGTCGGCGCGTCCGGCGTGGCGGGATGAGACGGGGACATCCATGGCTTCTTCTCGCCGGTGGCCGGATCGCGCAGGATCGTGGCGGGCCGGGTGGAGGAGGACTCGACCCCGCCCGCGACGACCGCGCGGTCCATCCCCGCCCGGATCCCGGCGGCCGCGGTCGACACGGCGGCGAGCCCCGAGGCGCACTGCCGGTTATGGGCGAGCCCGGGCAGCGACTCCATGCCCAGCGCGACGGCGGTGTGCCGGGCGATGTCGCCGCCGCCGTGCATGACCTCGCCCAGCACGATGTCGTCGAGGTCCTCGACGGCGAGACCCGACCGCTGCACGGCCAGGGCCACGACGGGCTCGGCGAGATCGAACACGGGCGTGCGCGACAGCGACCCCTTGAAGGCAGTGCCGATGGCCGTCCGGCAGCCGGCCAGGACGTAGGCGTCCGTCGCCACTAGGCCTGCTCCGCCTTGGTCTTGATGCTCTTGAGCATGTCCTTGACGCCCTTGAGGATCAGCTGGTTCACCATGAACTCGGGCAGCGCCCACTTGATCGCGAGGTCCATCGCGACGGTGACCTCGGTGGTGCCGCCGTTGCCGGCGAGGGTGAAGCTGGCATCGTTCTTGGTCATCATGTCGCCGTCGAGGAGGTGGTACTCGACGTTCCCGTCCGGGTAGGAGTACTCGACGGTGTAGTAGCCCGCCTGGCCCATGGCCGAGACGTGCATCGTGGCCTGCTTCGGGCGGCCCTGGTCATCCTTCTCGAGGACCTCGACCTTCTGGACCTCCTTCTGCCAGCTCGGGTAGTCCTCGACGTTCAGGATGATCCCGAGGATCTGGTCCTCCGGCGCGTTGACGCTGATCGACTTGCTGATGGCACTCACGAGAATCCTCCAGGAGCTGTGGTGGGTGAGGGTCGTGCTGCGCTCAGGCCACGCCCATGCCGGCGTCGACGGGGAGCGTGATGCCGGTGACGTAGCGGCCGGAGTCGGCGACGAGGTAGAGGATCGCCTCGCTGATGTCGATCGGCTCGATCATGAGGGTCGGCATGGCGTTCTGCATGGCGTTCGCGAGGTTCGGGTTGGCCTCGATGACCTCGAACATCCCAGGGTTGTCGGTGACCATCGGCGTCGCGACGCCGGTCGGCGCCACGGCGGTCACGCGGATCTCCTCCGGGCCGAGGAACTGGGCGTAGGCCCGGACCAGCCCGGTGACTGCGAGCTTGGCTGCGGCGTAGGAGTCGGATCCGCCGCTGCCGTCGGTCAGCGCACGCAGACCCGCCATCGAGCTGGTGACGACGATCGCGCCGCCCATCCCCCGGTCGACCATGTGCGGGTAGGACACCTGGATGGTGTTCCACACGCCGGTGAGCATCACACCGATACCCGTCTCCCAGGCGCCCTGGGAGTCGGGCTCGTCGGCCCGGGTGAGGATGACGCCGGCGTTGGCCAGCACGGTGTCGACGTGACCGAACTCGGCCACGCCCGCGTCGAAAGCCGCCTGCAGCGCCGCGCGGTCGCGCACGTCGACCTGGATCCCGAGCATCCGCCGATCGGTCTTCTCGACCATGGCGATCGTCTGGTCGAGGTCGTCGGGGGTGCTCATCGCGTAGGGCACCGCGTCGATCTGCGAGCAGATGTCGACGCCGACGATGTTGGCGCCCTCCTCGGCCAGCCGCACCGCGTGCGAGCGGCCCTGGCCGCGAGCGGCCCCGGTGATGAAGACGACTCGACCGTCCATCCTGCCCATGCGGATCCCTCCAGCGTCTTCTTTGACGAAAGTGTCAGCAGCCTATGGGAGGCTCGTTCGGCCGGTCAAGGAGGAACACCGGAAGGCGGGAACAGCCCATTCTTGACGACCTTGACAATGGTCTCTAGATTCCGGCCTACGGCCGCCGACGACTCGAGGACGAGGGATCGATCACATGAGTTCTGCCATCAGCACCTCCGCTCAGGTCGGCGAGGTCAGGATGCTCATCGACGGCACGCTCACCCACGCGCGGAGCGGCCGGCAGTTCGACAACGTCAACCCTGCCACCGAGGAGGTCCTCGGCACCACCGCGGACGCCGACGCCGCCGACATGGACACCGCGATCGCCGCGGCCCGCCGCGCGTTCGACGAGACCGACTGGTCCACGAACCACGCCTTCCGGCAGCGCTGCCTCGAGCAGCTCCAGGAGGCGCTCGAGGACGAGAAGGAGGAGCTGCGTGCCGAGCTCATCGCCGAGGCGGGCTGCCCGGCGATCGCCACGTTCGGCCCCCAGCTCGAGTGGCCCCTCGACGACGCGCTGCGCTGGCCCGCGCAGCTGATCTCGACGTTCCCGTGGGAGCGCACGCTGCCCGACACCGAGCTCTTCGGCATGCTCAGCCACCGGCTGGTGTGGAAGGAGGCCGTCGGCGTCGTCGGCGCGATCTGCCCGTGGAACTACCCGTTCGAGGTGACGATCGGCAAGCTCGGCCAGATCCTCGCCACCGGCAACACCACGGTGGTCAAGCCGGCCCCCGACACCCCCTGGAACGCGACGCGGCTCGGACGCCTGATCGCCGAGCGCACCGACATCCCGGCGGGCGTCGTCAACGTCGTGACCTCCACCGACCACATGCTCGGCGAGCAGCTCGTCGTCGACCCGCGCGTGGACATGGTCTCCTTCACCGGCTCCACGGCCACGGGCCGCCGGATCGCCGAGAAGGCCGCGCCCATGGTGAAGCGGACGTTCCTCGAGCTGGGCGGGAAGTCCGCGATGATCGTCCTGGACGACTGCGACCTCGAGGCGACTGTGCCCGGCGCGTCGTTCATGTGCATGCACGCCGGCCAGGGCTGTGCAATGCAGACCCGGCTGCTGGTGCCGCGGATGCGCTACGACGAGGCCGTCGAGCTCGTGACCGACGCGTTCGCGGGCGTCACCGTCGGTGACCCCTCCGACCCGGCCAACATCTCCGGCCCGCTGGTCAGCGCCAAGCAGCGCGATCGCGTGCTCGGCTACATCGAGAAAGGCAAGGCGGAGGGAGCCCGCGTCACGATCGGCGGTGGGGTGCCGAAGGACCACCCCCGCGGCTTCTTCGTGGAGCCCACGGTCTTCGCCGACGTGGAGAACCACCACACGATCGCGCGCGAGGAGATCTTCGGGCCTGTGCTCGCCGTCATCCCCTTCGACGACGATGCCGACGCCGTGCGCATCGCCAACGACAACGACTACGGCCTGTCGGGCGGGATCTTCTCGGCCGACCGTCAGCGGGCGTTCGACGTCACGCGCCAGCTGCGGATCGGTAGCGCCATGGTCAACGGAGGCCTCTTCTACGGCGCCGACTCCCCCTACGGCGGCTACAAGGCCTCCGGCGTCGGACGGCAGAACGGCATCGAAGGCTTCGAGCAGCACCTGCAGACGAAGGCCGTCGGCTACGTCGACGACCCGGACGACAACTGAGACCGGAGATGTTCACACGATGATCGACAGCGAGGCCGTCGACGCCGGCATCCTCATCCTGCGGGTGGTGACCGGGCTGACGATGGCCGCCCATGGCTACCAGAAGTTCTTCTCCGGCGGCCGCATCGCCGGCACCGCGGGCTGGTTCGACAGCATGGGCATGCGCCCGGGACGGATCCACGCCGTCGCCGCCGCCACCACCGAACTCGGTGCCGGGGTCCTACTCGCACTGGGGTTCCTCACCCCGCTCGCCGGCGCGGCCTTCGTCGCCGTGATGCTCGTGGCGGCCTACACCGTGCACCTGAAGAACGGTTTCTTCAGCGTCCGTTCCGGCTACGAATACAACCTCATCCTCGCCGTCATCGGCGTCGTCGTGGGCACCACCGGCCCCGGCGCCTACTCCCTCGACCACGCCATCGG
>NZ_JAOPWR010000534.1 GCF_025965585.1 Pseudonocardia sp. | reverse complement strand
CCGCTCGGCTGCACGCCGCCGTCGAGCGGGAGTCCGACCCCCGCGCCCGGCTGCTCGCGGTGTTCGACGCCCAGGCCGAGTTCTTCTCCCAGCCCGGCTTCCGTGGCTGCGCCTTCTCCTCCGCCACCGCCGAAGCCCCCCGTGGTGGCAGGATCGAGCAGGCCGCCGACGACTACCGCGCCGACATCCGCGGACTGTTCCACGGCCTCGCCGCCGACGCCGGCGCCCCCGACCCGGACACCCTCGCTCGCCAGCTCCACCTCATCTACGACGGGGCAGGCACGTCCGCGCGGATGGACCGCGACTCCTCGATCGCCATCGCCGCGCGTGCAGCCGCACAGACCCTGATCGATGCAGCACTCGCCTAGACGTGTCCGGTGGATCTCGGTCGATGAGCCCGGCTGTCGTGACTGAAGATGCGCCTCCCCGCTGGGAAGCGGTGCCGCCCGGGTAGGCGAGCCCTTGGCAACGGCACCACCCGTCTCCAGGGGGGAGCGGGACAAGACGGTCAACCAGGTGCCGCGGCCTGGCGGCGATCATCTGTTGTCCACAGCGGACGCGCCGACGTCATTCTGAAACGACCTGTGAGACGAACGGGTTGTCGATGGCACGAATGTCGTCGTCGTCCAGACCGCGCGGTCCCCACGCTGCCGGTTTCCAGCGGCTGCCGAGTGATCACGCACGATCCGTAACCCGAGATTGGCGTTGGACAAAGACCTGACCGGTGCGCGACTGTGACACGGCTCACTGATGAGGAGATCCTGATGCAGCTCGATGACCTCGGCGGCCCGATCCCTGAGCCCTGGGGTGTCGGCAGCTGGGTCGCCTCGACATCAGGCACCTCCTGGTGGGCCGGCCGCGCCGCGCTCGGCCCGATCCGCTGTCGCGTACCGCGTCGCGGCCGCGGGCGAGGCGCTCGCCCCCATCCCGTCGTCCGAACTGGAGAAACCGATGGCCCTTGCCACCCAGGTCATGACCGACGAGCAGCGCAAGTCCGTGGCGTTGGAGTACCTCAAGGCGTTCGACCACGCCGGGGTCACCAGCACCGGCGGGGCGATTCTCGACCTGTTCGCCGACGATGCGCAGGTCTACCTCCCGAAGTGGGGCATCGCCGAGGGCAAGGCCGAGATCGGCAGGCTGTTCGGGGACGTCGGCGGCACGCTGAAGTCGATCAAGCACGACTACGCGTCGTTCAACTGGATCTTCTCCGGCGGGGACACGGTGGTTGCGGAGGGCACCTCGTACGGGGAGCACCAGGACGGCAGTTGGCGGGCGGGCGTGCCGGAGTGGGGCGCGGGGCGCTGGTGCGATGTGTTCGAGATCCGTGACTTCCTGATCCAGCGGGTGTTCATCTACCTCGATCCCGACTACGCGGGGCAGGACACCGCTCGCTATCCCTGGCTGGACCGAGGCTGAGATCTTCTCGCGACGTCCTCGGCTCGGTGTCCACCAGAGCCCAGGACGTCGCGTTCTCGCGTCTCCGACCGGAACACAGACTCGGGCCACGGGTCTACACGCGGGGAGCGGCTCCGGTCTGCAGGTGGCTGCGGATGCCGTCGATGGCCAGAAAGGCCAGCAGCGAGCAGCCGAGCACGGGTTCGAACAGGCCCACACCGACGGCGAGGATGCCGATGACGATGACGGCTCCGAGGCTGGTCCGCGCGTTGCCGCCGGGGGCGCCGGCGAGGCCGCCGGGGGTCGGGCGGCGCAGCCACCACATGCGGTAGCCCCAGATCACCACGCAGATCAGGCCGAGGGCCAGTGCGGCGAGCAGGATCTGGTTGACCACTCCGAACAGCAGGCCCATGTGGGTGTCGATGCCCCAGCGCGCCAGCTTCGCCGCGATCGGCCAGTCGGCGAAGCGCAGCACGTCGACGACGGTGCCGGTGTGCGGGTCGACGGCCACGGAGTCCTGCTTCTCCGGCCAGGACCGCTGCACCTGCGCGACGACCCAGGCCTGGCCCGGCTTGCTCGCCGGGGTGATCTGAACCGGATCGGTGAGACCTTCCGAGCGGGCAGCGGCCAGCACCCGATCCGCGGCGGCCCCGATGCCGGCGGCCCCCGCCGCTGCAGCGGACGGGGCGGCGGCAGTCGTCGGGGCGGGGGCGAGCGTCCTGGTGATCGACGGGGTGCTCCAGTGCAGCGCCGAGCGCAGCGCGCCGACGTTGGCGCCGGCGAAGTGGGACCAGGTCAGCCCGGTCGCGGACAGGAACAGCAGCCCGGCGCTCGCCCACAACCCGACCGAGCCGTGCCAGGAGCGCAACCGGATCCGGTCCCTCGCGGCGAACTCCGGGGCCAGGGTGCGGCGCAGCCGCTTCGCCCGGCGCCCGCGGATCGCCCAGATCCCCAGCCCGCTGAGCGTGAGCACCCACAGCCGACTGGCGGCCAGCTCGCTGTAGACCCGGCCGACGTCGCCCAGATGCAGAGTGCGGTGCAGGTCGTCGAACCAGGCGCGGAGCGGCAGCCATTCCCCGTAGGTCGTCAGCGTGCCCCGGACCTGCGCGGTGTAGGGGTCGACGAACACCGTACGGGAGTACCCGTCGGCCAGCCCCGGCGCGGCGAACACGACACGGGTCGTGCCCCCAGGGGTGGGCCCCGGGCGGATCGCGGTCAGCGTGCCCTGCGGCAGGGCCGCGGCCGCCGCGGCGACCTGCTGCTGCAGCGGCAGCACCCGGGCCCCGACCGGCACGGTCAGCTCGTGGCGGTAGACCAACTGCTCGAGCTGCGGGGTCAGCGTGTAGAGCAGCCCGGTCGTCGCCGCGACCAGCAGGAACGGGCCGACCAGCAGCCCGGCGTAGAAGTGCAGCCGCAGCACCAGCGGCCGCAGCCCCTGCCACCACCAGCTCCACGCCCCGGCCCGGGTCGTCGCCGCGGTCGCGAGGGGAGCCGGCGGGATCGCGGTACCTCCGGCCGGCGCCTCCGCCATCTCGTCGAGCCCGACCGGGCGGGTCTCGGTGGTATCCGACATGTTGCTCCTCACGGGCGTGCGGGGTCGACGGTCGGACCGCAGGAGCGCGGCCACCGCGGTCATCAGAGACGGGAGGAGGGCCGGTCACACCGGCCGGCGACCTCTACAGCATCACAAGCAACATCGCCGCCATGCCGAGACTCATCAGCAGATGACAGCCGGCCGAACCGCGGGCGCCGAGCAGCTGACGGGCCATCGCCCCCGCCGCCTGCGGCGCCGAACCAGGCGCGCCGGCCTGTGTGAGGGCGGTCCGTGTGGTGGCGGTCGGCTCAGCGACGGCCGGGACGAGCGTGACGGCCGGTACCGGTTCGTGCGTGGCGTGCCGGAACACCCGGACGGCCCACATCACCGCAGCGCCCAGCAGAACAACGGACAGCAGCACGCTCAGCCCGATCGCCCACGCCGGCGTCGCCCCGGCGCTCATCGGCATGCCGGACATGGCAGCCGGGCTCACCGGCATGCCGGGCATGTCAGGCATGGACGCCATGCCCGCCGAGCCGCTGTGCCCCGGGTGCGCAGGACCGCCGGAGGACATGCCCATCAGCACCGGCATCCCGGCGACCATCCAGACCATCGCCGCGGCCATCAGCACGTGGTAGCCCAGCTCGATCCGGCCATGAACGAGCCGATCAGCAGTGCGGCCCGTGATCCGCCAAAGGAAATACACGCCGAACGCGCTGAACACGACGATCTGCACCCGGTCGCCCAGCGGCCCGCTCCACGTCCAGGTCATGGCGATCATCGCCACGCTCATCAGCAGATGGAACAGCTCGGCCAACGGGTCCCCGCCGCGCACCGAGCGGACCGACACCAACGATGCCCAGCGCACCAGCGAGTACGTCCCGGTGATGGCGAACAGCACGGTCAGCGCGACCGACAGCGGAAGCGGAAAATTCACATGAGGCCCTTCGTCGTCCTACGGACGGTGCTCGGCAACGACGGGCCCAGGCCCCGAGGGCATCGCCGGAAGCCGATCCCGGCGCCGCGAGCCCAGCCCGCAGAACCCGTTCCCGGATCCAGCCACGACACGCCCCGTCCATTGCCGGACCCCCGACCGTGTAGCACCAATCGCGGCGGAGACTAACTCTTCGAGTCGATTTGATTCCATACGGCTACGGGGTAGGGGCAATAAGCTCCCGCCCGGACCCGAAAGCGTGAGAGGGCACGGCGAGCACCCGATCGTTATCGGAAATTTATTGACATACCGGTGATTCCACCTGCTGTCCTCGCCTCGCCGATGCCCGCACACAAGCGCCGCCGACCGCTGGTGCATACCGGGGTCCACCGAGGAGGATTGCGTCCTGGCCGACAGTGAGGAGCAGACCAGTGACCGAGACTCTGCAGGTCATCGACAGTGCCGGAGCCGGCCCGGTCCCGGCCCACGCCGAGCTCGCCGCGGTGATCGACGCCGTCAGAGAGTGCGAGCAGGCCTCGAACGCATGCGCGATGGCCATGGTCGAGGCCGGCGGAATGGTGGCGGAGGTGCGCCGAGCGCTGGACTGCGCGGACATGTGCGATGTGACCGAACGCATCCTGTCCCGCGGCCCGGCGACCGACCTGAACATCGTCGGATCCGTCGTGCACGCCTGCGTGATGGCCTGCCAGGCCAGCGCCGCGGCCTGCGGGCCACACGCCGCTCAGTACGAGCACTGCCGCCTGCACTCCGAGAGCGCCAAGCGGTGCGCCGAGGCCCTGCAGCATCTGGAGGTATCCCTCAGCTTCTGACCGCGTTCATCGAGGCCGGCCCGGCGCGCGGCGGAGCAGCTGGCCGGCTGAGCGAACCGCCCCGACCTGCGCGCGATTCGCGCGCGATTTTGCGTCCTCGCACCCTCCGTGGACGGTGCGAGGACGCAAAACGGCGCGCGGATCCGGGCGGGGTCAGCCGCCCCGCGGCGAACGGGCTTCGCCCCGCACGCCGGCCGCCGGCGAGCGCTGCGAGGCGTCACCACCAGCCCCCGCAGAATCGGCGACCACCTCGAAGCCGCACTCGTTCTCACGCATATCGAACAACTTCGACTACGCGCTTCTTGTTGAGATCACCTCACTGGCAGGGCAGCCGGTGGAGATCTGGCACAATGCAGACCGGCTATGCCGGCTGCAGTGATGCAGTGCGCAGATTCAGCCAGTGGAAGCATTCGCCTCGACAAGTTCGGTGCATGCCTCGGAGGGCTTCTTCCGGTTGTGGATCGTACGGGGTCGGTCGTTGATATCGGAAGCCACCATCGCCAGACAAGTGGGATCCGAGGTGATCGCCGCTCCTTCGGGGAAGTACTCCCGGACGATGCGGTTGAGGTTCTTCACAAGGTCTTGGTGACCTTCGACAGCCCGCGCGGGACGTCGGGGTCCTCGCCGCGCGTGATCGCCAGGTGGAGCGCGAGCTGCTGGAGCGGGAGGATCTCGATCAGCGGGGACACCGCTTCGTCGATCCCGGCCGGCAGCTGCAGTCCGGCGCTGGAGGCGGCGATCGCCTCGGCGCCGCCGATGGTGAAGACGTGCGCGCCGACCGCGTGCAGGCGCTGCAGCACCTCGCCCATGATCCGGCCCCCGACGCCGTCCGGGGCTACGGCGAGGACCGGGACCTGGGACGTGACCATCGCCAGCGGGCCGTGCAGCAGGTCGGCTCCGGAGAAGGCCTGCGCGCTGAGGTAGCAGGTCTCCATCAGCTTCAACGCGCCTTCGCGGGCGGTCGGGTAGGCGTAGCCGCGGCCGGTGACCACGAGGCGGGAGGCGAACTGGTAGCGCGCCGCGAGCGCCCGCATGTCGTCGGACCGGGCATTCAACGCCTCGCCGGCGGCCGGGAGCGCCTCCAGAGCTGAGCCGTCGCCGTCGCGGAGCATGTCCACCAGCAAGTACAGCGCCAGCAGCTGCGCGGTGTAGGACTTCGTCGCGGCCACGGCCCGCTCCTCACCGGCGAGAACGTCGATGTGCAGCTCGGCGGCCTGCGCGAGCGGTGACGCGGGGGCATTGGTGACCGCCAGCGTGATCGCTCCGTGGCGGCGGCCGGTCTGCACCATCTCGACCAGGTCGGGGGACTGGCCCGACTGGCTGACCGCGATCAGCAGCGTGTCGCGCAGATCCGGCGTCGAGCCGTAGGCGGTCACGGTGGACGGTGAGGCCAGCCCCACCGGCATGCCGTGCACGACCTCGAAGAGGTACTTCGCGTACAGAGCGGCGTGGTCGGACGTGCCGCGGGCGGCGAGCAGCACGAAGCGCGGCTGCCTCCGTTTCAGCACCGCGACGACGGGCGCGAGGCGGGCGCGCCCGGTGAGCGAGCGGCGCCACACCTCGGGCTGCTCGGCGATCTCCGCGGCCATCGCCCGGCCGCTCGTCGGCGGCCCCTGCAGAACGGATCCTTGCGTCACCACGAACCTCCACCACGCCTGCCGTCCCCGGCGTGTCCCGGGACGGCTCTTGACAGTTCACCGAACCGCCAGCTAGACCTTACGAAACTTTCCGAAGGAAGGCTACCGAGCATGGTGGACACCTCGCGCAGGCGATTCCTGAAGGCCGGCGGCCTGGCCGCACTGGCGTTCGGGGCCACGCCTCTGCTTCAGGCGTGCGGTGGGGGTGGTGCTCGGCCGGCCCCGGCTGCGGGCCCGCCTCTGGCGCCGCCGAGTACCGGGGGTGGCGACCTGGCGATGCGGATCTGGGGTGCCTACCCCGACTTCGTGACGTCCGAGGTGGCGGCGTTCGAGAAGACCTACGGCGCCCGGGTGGACCTGGGCGTGATCGCCGGTGACTACCCGTCGCTGATGACCAACCTGCTGCGCCAGGGCACGCCGCTGGACATGGTCTACAGCCTCTGGCACATGCCCCAGGCGTACGCCGAGGCGAACTGGATCCACGACTTCGAGCGGTTCTGGGCCAAGGACGCCGCCGAGAAGGAGATGCTCCCGGCCGTCCGCGATGCCCTGACCATCAACGGCAAGCTCGTCGGGCTGCCGTACTTCGCCTTCGTCAACGGGGCGCTGTTCGCCAACACGGACGTGCTGCGCAAGGCCGACCTCGAAGGTCAGTACCCGAAGACCTACGAGGAGCTCTACGCCCAGGTGCGGCTGATCAAGCGCCGGGGCGCGAGCGACACGCCCTACCTGCCGTCGTTCTGGTCCGCGCCCTGGTTCGGCATCCCGTTCGGGTTCATCCAGGAGGCGCTGAACCGGAACATCCCGCTGTTCGGCCCGGGCGGGCGGCCGCTCTTCGACGAGCAGTCCGAGGTGGTCGACATGCTCGGCCAGTGGCGCAGCCTGTACCAGGAGGGGCTGGTGCCCCCGGGCGTCCTGACCTTCCAGGAGTCGGACTGGACGGAGGCGTTCGCGAAGGGCGGCATCGCCTACTCACCACAGCTGCAGTACGACATCAAGACCTTCTCCGACCCGCAGACGTCGCAGGTCGCCGGCAAGATCGTCCCCGTCCCGCAACAGGGGCAGAAGTGGGGCATGCTGCACGTCGGCGCGTACCTGGTCGGCAACTACGGGCAGGACGACGCCGCCCTGGCGCAGGCCTACGACCTGGCCCAGCACTTCGGATACCGCGACCGGCGCACCGGCCGGTTCGACGTGCCCGACGCCTGGGCGGGCAACTACTACCTGACCCAGGGCTACAGCGCGGTGAACAACAGCCCCGCGCTGGCCGAGTCGGTCGCGAAGTGGCTGCCCGATCCGGAGACGAACTGGCCGGTCCTGAAGGACTACCTGACCGATCCGCAGGTCGCGACCGACCTGTTCCACACCACGTGGGGCTCGGTGTGGATGACGTACGCGTCCCGGGAACTGCCGAAGGCGGTCAACGGGGACGAGACCCCGGCCGCTGTCGTGAAGAAGCTGCAGACGAAAGCAGAGAGCCTGATCGATGAGTACGGTAACTGAGCCCGCGCCGCCGGGTCCGGCGAAACCCGTCGAGGAGTCCACCGCCCGGCCGAGGACGCCGTTCAGCTCGCGGATCAGCCCAACCGGGTTCGGTCTGCTGCTCGTCGCGCCGGTGGCTGTCCTGCTGGTGGCGATCGTGATCTACCCGGTGGCGTACTCGCTGTACCTGAGCCTGTCGCACACGAACCCCTTCACCGGGGTCCGGCGCTTCGCCGGCCTCGACAACTTCGGGCAGGTGCTCAGCGACCCGGACTTCTGGAACTCCACGTGGCTGACCGTCTACTACGTCGTGTGCGTGACGGTGCTGGCCGCCGCCGTGGCGCTGGGCCTGGCGCTGCTGCTGCGCGAGAGGTTCGTCGGGCGTCCGGTCCTGATGGCGCTGATCGTGCTGCCCTGGTCGCTGTCGACCTACGCGGCGGGCGTCGTCTGGCGCTACGTCTACAGCCCGCAGTACGGACTGCTCGCCGCGATCGCGCAGCACCTGGGTCTGCCACCGCTCGATCTGCTCTCGACGAACACGGTGATCCCGGCGCTGGCGCTGGTACACGCCTGGCAGTTCGCCCCGCTGGGGGCCTACTTCCTGCTGGCGAGCCTGCAGGTGATCCCGGACGACCTCTACAAGCTCGCGAAGGTCGACGGCATGGGCATCCTGCGGCGGTTCCGCGCGATCACGATGCCCTACATCCGGCTGCCGTTCGCCATCTACGTCGTGCTCGTCGGGGGCCAGGCGGCGATGGCGTTCGACCTGATCTACTTCCTGACGTCCGGCGGGCCGGGGGGCGCGTCCCAGACGTTGACCTACGCCATCTACCAGGAGACGTTCCAGGACCTGAGCTTCGGGCCCGGCGCCGCGATGTCCTGGATCCTCTTGGTCGTGGTCACGGTGCTGACCGCCGGCTACTACGTCGTGGCGATGAGATCCGGGTCGCGGCAGGGCAAGGCGGCGGGGGCATGAGCGTGCGACGGAAGATCCTCATCCACATCCTCGCGTTGATCGCGTTGGTCTGGACGGTGGTGCCCATCGTCTGGATCGTGCTGATCTCGCTGATGTACCACCACGAGTTCGCCTCGGCGGACATCCACCTGTTCCCGCACCAGCCGACGCTGGCCAACTACGTCCGGCTGCTCGGCGGCGACGCTCCTGACTGGAACGGCGTCCCCCAGGGCCCGAACGCGTACGGGCCGCTGATCCGCCAGGGCCTGCTCAACAGCGCCGAGGTCGCCGTCTGGGTGACGGTGCTGAGCATGATCGTCGCGGTGCCCGCCGCCTACGCGCTGTCGCGGGTCCAGATGCGGTTCCGCCAGGCCGGACTGCTCACGATCGTGGCCACCCGGTCCATCCCACCGGTCGCGACCACGATCCCGTTCTTCGCGCTCTACCAGGGCCTCGGGCTGTCGGGCACGAAGACCGGCCTGGTCATCGCCCACATGACGATCACGGTCCCGCTGCTGGTGTGGATCGGGACCAGCTTCTTCGGCGGCCTGCCGCCCGGCCTCGAGCGGATGGCCCGGGTGGACGGCTGTTCGCGGTGGCTGGCGTTCGCCCGCGTCGTCGTGCCTGCGTCGCGGAACTCCATGACGGCGATGGCGGTGATCGCGTTCATCACCTCCTGGGACGAGTTCACGTTCGCCCTCATCTTCAACACCGGCACGCCCGCGCAGACCTTCCCGCCGGCGTTGTCGAGCATGTTCTTCCAGGTCTCGGTGCCCACCGACGTCGCGAGCGCGACGGTGTTGGGCCTCATCCCGCCGCTGCTCGTGGCGGGCCTCTTCCAGCGCTACATCCGCAAGGTGAACCTTGTCGGCCTCTGAGGAACGGACAGCTGTCATGGAACCTGAAGTGCTGCAGGTCGGCATCTCGGTCGAGTCGGTGACCAAGCGCTACGGCAGGGCCCCGCGCGCCGCCCTGGACGACGTCGACCTCGAGATCCGTCCCGGTGAGCTGCTCGCGGTGCTGGGCCCGTCCGGCGGCGGCAAGAGCACGCTGCTCAACGTGCTGGCCGGGCTCGAGCCCGTCAACTCCGGGCGACTGCGGTTCGGCGACGAGGACGTCACCGACATCCCCGCCGAGCGGCGCAACGTCGCCGTGGTCTTCCAGTCCTCGATGCTCTACCCGCACCTGTCCCTGCGGCAGAGCATCGCGTTCGCGCTGAAGATGCAGAAGCTGCCGGCGGGGGAGATCCAGCGGCGCATCGACGAGGTCGCCGGCTGGCTGCGCATCGACCACCTGCTCGACCGCAAGCCGCACGAGGTCTCCGGCGGCGAGCGGCAGCGCTCCGCGGTGGCCAAGGCCCTTGTCTCCCATCCCGCCCTGCTGCTCATGGACGAGCCGTTCTCGGCCGTCGACGCCCAGCTCCGGCGTCAGATGCGCACCGAGCTCGCCAAGCTGCACCGGCAGTTCGGCACCACGACGGTGTTCGTCACCCACGACCAGGAGGAGGCGATGAGCATCGCCGATCGGGTGGCGGTGATGCGTAACGGCACGCTGGTGCAGGTGGCCGACCCACTGACCCTGTACCGGCAGCCGGCCTCGGCGTGGCTCGCCGACTTCGTCAGCGTGCAGCCGTTCAACCTCGTCACGATCGAGCACCAGGACGGCGTCACGCTCTCCGCGTTCGGCGGGAGCCTGGTGCTCACCCCACCCGGTGGCCCGCTGCCCGAGCGGTTCGACCTCGGTGTCCGGCCCGAGCACCTGCGCATCACGCGCAGCGCGTCGTCGGCCTTCCGGGTCCTCACCCGCGAGATCATCGGCGGCCAGGTGAAGTACACGATCACCACCGACCGGGGGGACGAGCTCGTCGCGGTGCGCAGCGACGACGAGGTGCTCGACGCCGACACGCCGGTCGACCTGGCTGTCGACTGGGCGCACGCGCTGGCCTTCGATCCCGACAGCGGTGATCGTCTCGACCTCCGATTCGACGAAGTGGTGGTGGCCCGTGTTTCTTGAGCTCCTCCGGCGGCGCAACCCTGCCCTGCTGACGGCGGCGGCCGATCTCGCCCTGCAGCGGCGGATCCCGCCGAACACCTTCGTGCTCGACCGCGACGCGATCGCGGCCAACGCCGCCGTCATCCGGGCCGAGGCCGATGCCGTCGGGTTGGCGCTGTACTTCATGACCAAGCAGATCGGCCGGAACCCGGTGATCACCGAGGCGCTGGTCGGCGCGGGCGGTGGCGAGACCGTCGCGGTGGACATCGCCGACGCCAACGCGCTACTGGCCCACGGCTTCCGGCTGGGACACGTCGGGAACCTGGTGCAGGTGCCGACGATCGACATCCCGCGAATCGTGGCCGCCGAACCCGAGGCCATCTCGGTCTTCAGCGCGGCCAAGGCACGGCAGATCGCGACCGAGGCCCACCGCCAGGGCCGCACGCAGGACCTGCTGATCCGCGTCGCCGACCCGGCCAGGGACACGTACCTGCCCGGCATGGACGGCGGCGTGCTCATCGACGACCTGCGCACGACGGCGGCGGAGATCGCGGCACTGCCGGGCGTTCGGGTCGTGGGCGTGACGACGTTCCCGGCGCTGGCCTACTCCGAGGCGGCGAAGCCCGTCCCCACCGCGAACTTCGCGACGTTGCTGCGGGCCCGCGACATCCTCGAGGGCATGGGCCTCGAGGTGCTCCAGGTGAACGCCCCCGGCAACACCTCCGTCTACACGCTGCGCACGCAGGCCGAGCTCGGCGCCACCCACGTCGAGCCCGGGCACGGGTTCCTCGGCACCACGCCCTACCACCTCGTGCAGGACCTGCCGGAGATCCCGGCCGCCTGCTACGTCACCGAGGTGGCCCACCACGTGGGCGATCGCGCCTACGTCTACGGCGGCGGCTTCTTCGTCGACGACCCGGTGTGGCTGGACCCGGAGTTCCGGCGGACCGTCATGGTCGGCAACAGCCTGGAGGAGATCCACGAGCACCGCGAGGAGTTCCACGGCGCGGGGTCCGGCACCACCGGCGGGTTCGGGGGCATCGACTACTACGGCTACATCAGCGGCACGCCGCAGACCGCGCCCGTCGGCTCGACCGTCGTGATGGGTTTCCGCATCCAGTCCTTCGTCACGCGGGCGAACATCGCCGTCGTCAGCGGCGCAGGGGAGCGGCCCGTGTTGCACGGTGTGTTCGATCAGGCCGGGAACCGGCTGCCGACCTATGTTTGACGTCCGGACGGCCGACCGCGGCTACATCCGCGAGGTGAACCTGCGCGCGGTCGTGGAGACCCTGCGGCGGGTCGGCGCCATGACCCGGGCCGGTATCGCGCGCGAGACGGGTCTGAGCGGCCCGACGGTCTCGGCGGTGGTGACGACGCTGACCGAGGCCGGTGTGGTCACCCCGGTCGGCGAGGGACCGGCGACCGGCGGCCGACGGGGCGACCTGTACGGGCTCGACGCCGGATCCCGCACGGTGCTGGCGGTGGACCTGAGCGGTGAGCCGGCCCGGCACGCTCTCGTCGACCTGAACGGCGGCATCGTCGCCGGTTCGCTCCACGACGTCCCCGCGACGGCGCTGCGCAGCCCGGCGACCTTCGTCCGCTGGCTCGCGAAGCAGGTGAGCGGCCTGGAGCACGTGGTCGGCATCGGACTCGCGGTCCCCGGCGTCACCGACCCGCTGACCGGCACCATCGAGTGGGCGCCGAGCCTCGGGTGGCGTGACGTCCGGCTGCTCGACGAGGTCCGGGCCACGGTGCGGACCGAGGTGGTGGTGGTCGACAACGACCTCAACCTCGGCGCGCTGGGCGAGCATGCCTTCGGCGAGCACGACGCGTCCGACCTGGTCATGTTCGGCGTCCGCGGCGGTCTGGGCGCAGGTCTGATCCTGGGGGGAACGCTGCACCGCGGCGTGCACTTCGCGGCCGGCGAGATCGGGTACCTGCCCGCGCCGTCCGGCGAGCGCGGGTCGCGCGACTTCGGCCCGCTGGAGACCACGCTGTTCGACCACATGCGCGCGGTCGGGGAGAACGGCACGGCGGACGAGGCGTCGACCACCGGGATCACCGAGATCCTGGCGTCCGCCTGCGTGGCGGTTGCGGCGGTGCTCGACGTGGGCGTCATCGTCCTCGGCGAGGAGATCCTCCGCTACGGCCGACGACTCGACGAGGAGCTCACCGACCGGCTCGCCGATGTGCTGCCCCACCCGCCGACCGTAATCCCGTCACGGCTGGGCGCGGACGCCACGCTGCGCGGTGCCGCGGCCGCGGTCCACCAGCAGGTCAACACCGACATGCGGCGACTGCTCATATGATCTTCGTGGGAGTCGACGCCGGCGGCACGCGCGCCCGGTGCGCCGCGATCAGCTCGACCGGCACCGTCATCGGCCGCGTGACCGGCCCGGGGGCCAACGTCCACCGCCACGGCCCGCAGGCCAGCGGTCGCACGCTCGTGGGACTCGTCCGCGCGGCGCTGCGCGACACGCCGCCCGGAGCACCGGTGTATGCGGCGGTCTGCGCGGCCGGGTTGGACACCAAGGAGGTCGAGGCCGCGCTGGCGGACGGGCTGCGCGAGGCGGCGCCCGACATCGACTGGTCGCTGGCCAACGACGCGATGGGGGCGTGGATGGGCGCGTTCGGCACGGGCTCGTCCGGGGTGGTCGCCATCTCCGGCACCGGCTCCGTGGCCTTCGCCCGCAACGGCGCCCGGGAGGCCCGGGCCGGCGGGTGGGGAGCGCTGCTCGGTGACGAGGGCAGTGGCTACGACATCGGGCGGCGTGCGCTGATCGCGGTGCTGCGCCAGCACGACCGCGTCGGACCTCCCACTGCGTTGTGCGGTCCGGTCCTGCGGGAGCTCGGGCTCACCGAGCCGCAGTCGATCATCGACCACATGCACTTCCGCATGCAGCCCTCGGACGTCGCGGCGCTGGCCCCGGTGGTGCTCCACCACGCGAGTGCCGGCGATCCCGTGGCCGAGCGGATCGTCGAGGCGGCCGCGACCGCCCTGGTCGAGTTCGCCGGGGCCGCCGCGGCGGCCGTGCGCGACGAGGGCGATCCACCGACGCCGTTCGCCCTGGTGGGCGGGGTGTCGGGGGACGCCTTGTTCCGAGCCTGCGTCCGGCGGCACAGCGCCGGCCCGGCCCGGTGCCTGTCCTGGCAGCAGGCGCAGGCCTCACCCATCGTCGGGTCGGTCCGGCTGGCGATGGAGGCCGCTGCCACGGCGTGCCCCGGCCTGATCGGCACCATCGAGCTCACCCCCCATCTGACGGCAGCGATCGAGGCGGCAGCGTGAACCTGGACTTGTTGATCCGTGACGGGCTCGTCGTGGACGGGACCGGTGCTCCGGCGTTCGTCGCGGACGTCGGGGTCCTGGGACGCGACATCGTCTACGTCGGGACCCTCCCCGAGGGCGTGCAGGCGGATCGGGTGATCGACGCCCGCGGGAAGGTGGTCAGCCCGGGCTTCGTCGACATCCACAGCCACTCCGACTTCGTGCTGGCCGACCCGCGGCACGAGGACATCCTGAGCTGCTTCCTGCGTCAGGGCATCACGACGCTGGTCACCGGCAACTGTGGTTTCGCCCCGGCCCCGGCGGTCCCGGCCTTCGATCCCGAGATGCGGGGCTACACCTCGTTCCTGCGCTCGCGTGGTTCGCGCAGCGGCTGGCCGACGATGGCGGACTACCTCGACACCCTCGACGACGCCGGGGTCGCGCTCAACGTGGTGCCACTGGCGGCCCACGGCGCACTGCGGATCGCCACGATGGGTTTCGCCAAGCGGGAGCCGGATGCCGCCGAGCTGCGGCAGATGACCGCGCTGCTCGAGGAGTCCCTCGCCGCCGGCGCCTTCGGGATGTCGGCCGGCCTGGCGTACGCACCGGGCATGTACGCCGACACGGCGGAGGTGACGCACCTGGCCCGCCTCGTCGGACGCACCGACGGGCTGTTCACCTGCCACAGCCGGGGACTGTCGGAGACCCTCGTCGACGCCGTCAACGAGGTCGTCGAGATCGCTGCCCACGGCGAGGTGCGGACCCAGTTCTCGCACCTGTGCGCGCTGGGGGAGTCGAACTGGCCGCGGATCGGCCGGGCGATCGACTCCCTGGAGGTGGCCCGCAGGCGGGGGATCGACGTCGCCACCGACTGCCAGGCCTACATCGCCGGGAACACGACGCTGGCCGCGCTGCTCCCGCCCTGGGCGGTCGAGGGCGGGATGGACGAGGTGGCCGCGCGGCTCGACGACCCGCGCACCCGCACGGAGATCCGGCGCAGCATCGAGGACGAGCGCCCGCAGTGGCCCACCCCGTCCGGCGGCTGGACCGACAACATGATCGCGTCGCTCGGCTACGACAACATCCTGTTGCTGACCGTCGGCTCGGCCCAGTACCGCGAGCACGAGGGCGGCTCGCTCGCCCAGCTCGCGGAGCGCACCGGCCGCGACCCGTTCGACGCCACGATGGACCTGCTCGTCGCCGACCGCGGCGAGACGATGATGCTCGTGGTCGGCTCGGCCGGCAGCATGCGGTCCGACGCGCCGCTGCGGGAGGTCCTCGGCCTGCCCTACACCGCGCTGGAGACCGACGCCATCGTCACCGGCGAAGGCACCCCCAACCGCGGAGCCTTCGGCGCCTACCCCCGGATGCTCGGCCACTTCGTGCGATCCGAGGGGCTGCTGTCCCTCGAGCAGGCGATCCACCGGATGACGGGGCTGGCCGCCGGGCGGGTCGGCCTGTCGACGATCGGCCGGATCGGGCCGGGATGCGCGGCCGACCTGGTGGTCTTCGACCTCGACGAGGTCGGCGACACGACGACCTACTCCGACACCACGTCGTCACCGACCGGGATCGAGTACGTGCTCGTCAACGGCACCGTGATCGTCGACGGTGGCGGCTACCGCCCCTCCCGCGCGGGCCGGGTGTACCGCCGCGGTTGACGACCGCGGGCGGCACCTCCGGTACCGGGCGGTCACGCGTTCGTCGCGTACCTCTCGCGCGTCACCTCGTAGGCGAGTGGTTCACCGCGGGCGAGCCGGCCCACCTCGGCCACGGCCCGCTCCCCGATCCGGTGCAGCTCGAGGCCGCGCGAGCCCGCGACGTGGGGTGTCAGGACGACGTTGTCGAGGTCCCACAGCGGCGAGTCGGGTGCGGACACCTCGGGGTCGGTGACGTCGATGACGGCACGGATCCGGCCGCTGCAGAGCTCGCTGACCAATGCGTCCTGGTCGATCAGGGCACCGCGTGCGGTGTTGATGAACGTGACCCCGTCGCGGAGCGCGGCGAGCTCGGGTGCACCGATCATGCCGCGGGTCTCGGGCAGCAGCGGGGCGTGCAGGGTCACGACGTCCGATGTGGACAGGACGGTGTGCAGGTCCGCGCGCTCGACCCCGAGCTCGGCCGCCGCGGCGTCGCTCAGGTACGGGTCGTGGATCACCACGTGCACGTCGAAGGGCCGGAGCAGGTCGATCACCCGGAGCCCGATGGCGGACGCGCTGATGACTCCCACCCGTCGTCCGTAGGTGCCGCTGGTTGCGAGCAGGCCGTCGACGTCGACCTCCCGGCGCTCGCGGCGATAGATCTGCTCGGTCCCCCGGACGCCCTTGAGCTCCAGCAGGATCATCGCCAGCGTGTACTCGGCGACCGGGAGGGCGTTGGCCCCGGCCTGGGAGGAGAGCCGCACGCCGCGGTCGTAGGCGAAGGCTGTGACCACGGGACGCAGCGATCCGGCAGCGTGGATCACCGCCTTCAGCCGCGGTGCGGCGGTGAACGTGTCGTCGTCCAGCAGGGCGGTCCCGGTCCCGGTGACGACCACGTCGGCCGTGGCGAGCAGCGCCCGTGCGGCCGGCGAGCCGTGGTCGGTCGGGGTGGGGGAGTAGCGGACCCGGCCGAACCTTTCCAGCCGCGCGCGGACCGACGGCTCCAGCGTCATGTCGACGAACTCCGGCGTCATCGCGATCACGATGTCGAGGACTGGCACGTCCGCCACCTCCGGTCTGGGCGCCTGTGATCCGCGGTGCACGGTATCAGGTTGGAATGCGCTTGCCGACTTGCTGTCGGGAAGTCGGTCCGCCGATCTCAGAGGGGGCCGGCGGCGACCGCGCCGCGCGGTTCGGGCCGGTGCACCCCCCGGGGCGTGTAGCCGAGAGCGTCGCTGCAGCCGAGGTGATCGGCGAGCAGCCAGGTGATCGACAGCCACATCTCGGTGCCCAGCAGGCCCGGTGTCCGCTCAGGGCCGTGGCCGGCCTCGAGGGCGAAGCTGAAGCCGGCCCCGTCGCGCCAGGACCGCAGCACCCGGGCCAGCTGCCGCCGCGCCCACTGCTCGCCCTCGGCCCGCCGATGGCCGGTCTGCCGCGCACAGAGCCACAGCGGGTGGATCACGTCGAGCACGTTGCACGCGGTGCCACGGTCGTCGCGGAACCAGTGCGTGTCCGCGGCGTGGGCCAGCACGCTGTCGATCGTCCGCTCCGGGTAGGGCAGCGGGACGCCGAACTGGGCGAACGTGCCCCGGGTCAGCCGGTAGAAGCCGTTGACCGGCTCCAGCCAGCGGGACCGCTCGTCCGGACGCCCCCACAGGCCGGTGGAGCGGTCGCAGCGGGTCAGCAGCCAGCCGAACAGGCTCTCGATCTCGCCGTCGAGTCCGAAGTCGGCCCGGTTGCGGTACAGCGCCGTGCCGATCGCGTCGACCCAGGAGCCGGCCCGCCAGCTCTCACCGGCCCACGGCAGCCGGTCCAACGCGGACCTCAGGTCCTGCGACGACATTTCCGCCACGGAGGTGATCGGGTGCGCGAACCGGGATCCGAGCAGTTCCAGGGCGTATCCCGCGGCCAGGACGTGGTAGTTCACGGCGGCGTGGCCGTCGGCCGACGGTGCGGCCGACCGGGGGCCGTCCGGGCCGGGCAGCTCGGGGACCAGGCCGGTCCGTGGGTCCTGCCCGGACCGCAGCACCTCGATGATGCGTTCGGCGCCGACCTGCGGTGGCGTGGAGTCGAGCAGCATGTCCGAGAGCTCCACCGCATCGCACCAGGCGCGCAGGGTCGGGTCGGCGTCCGGACGGTCCACGAACCCGGGCTCCGGGTCGTCACCCTGCCAGCACCGTTGCAGCAGCTCAGCGGCCTGGGCCCGGGCGGTCTCGGCGAGCCGGTGCAGGCTGCTCCCCAGATCTGCCGGCCCGCTCGCGGGCTTCGTCGCCCGGCGATCGCGGATCGGTCGCGCCGGGTTCCCGGCCGCGACGGTCCAGGCGGGCACGTCCTTGGTCACCACCGAGCCGGCGCCGATCACGCTGTGCGCCCCGATGCTGACGCCGTCGAGGACCACCACGTGGGAGCCGATCCACACGTCGTCGCCGATCGAGATCCCCTTGTAGACCAGGGGCTGCTGGTGGATGGGCTCGTCGGGGGAGGTCAGGTGGTTGAACCCGAGGATCGAGGTGTGTGCTCCGACGCGCACGCCGTCGCCCATCCGGACCCGGCCTCTGAGCTCGGAGAACGGGTTGAGGGTGCAGTTCTCGCCGATCTCGTGCTCACCCCACAGGTAGACGTGTGCGGCGAGGTAGGACTGTGCCCCGACCACGAGCCGGTCGGCGTACACGGCGGCGAGCGGCGAGACGAAGGCGCCGGGGCCGAGATGGACCTCGCCGCGGGTGGCGATCTCTGCGTGCCAGGCGCGCTGCGCGTCCTGCTCCTCGGGCGAGGCGTCGGTCCAGAACGGTGTGACGCCGAGGTCGTACCGGGTGAACTGGCTGCGCCGAGCGTGCGTCGTCGGTTCCATGTCCGTCTCCTGTCCTGGTGGCTGCGGGCGCAGGCGCCCGCAGCTCGCCGGGGGCGACCGGTGGGGCGGCGTCGCGTCGGTCCGGGCGGATGCGCGGTGCGCCCGCGACCATCCACATGCGCCTCGGCAAGCGGCTTCCGCGGGGCCTGCGGCTGGGTCCCCCGCGGCTCGATGATGAGCTCTCGCGAGGTCTGCGTGCCGCCGCAGCGAACCACAGATCGTGTTCCGTGCACCAGTCCCGTATCTGGACGGATCCGGCCGGCGATCGATCTTGACACCCGATGACCTGGGTGCGAAGCTCTGGAAACCGCATTCCGAAACGGTGGGACCCTGAGGGTGACGACCTCGGAACCGGCGCGGTCGTTCCGCGCTGCCGCCATGTGACGCAACCCGATCTCCACCTAGATGGGACAGCCGTGGGATACAAGCTCGCAGCGTTCAGCGACGACCTGATGCTCTTCCATCCGCGCAGCCCCGAGGAACACCTCGAGCTGCAGCGCGACGCCCTCGCCGACGTGGCGAACCTCCGGGCGATCCTGGACAGCGCCGTCGCCGAGCAGGGCCCGCCGAGTGCGCAGCCCAGGTGAGGTAGCCATCCGATCAGAGCGCGGCGGGGACCTCCGCTCGCGGAACTGCGGTCCCAGGTACCGGCTCACCTGTCCGCAACGATACAGGACGCCCTGAAGGAGCGTGAGGAATGCGGCCCGACAGCACCGGTGAACGCCGGATGCAGCAGGCAGGACCGAGGCGGTCGGCGGGGAGGGGGAGACCCTTGTCCCGGCGGGGTGTCCTCAAGCTCGGCGGGGTCGGAGTGGCAGCGGTCGCCGCGCCGGCGCTGCTGAGCGCGTGCGGGCGGGGCGAGGATCCGAACAGCATCACCGTCCAGGTCGCGCAGAGCCCGACGGCACCGGCGGGGCAGCGCCGGATCCTGGCGGCGATGCAGAAGAAGTTCGAAGCCGCCCATCCCGGCGCCTCGGTGAGGTTCAACGTGGTCACCCTCGGTTCGGCGGTGACCACGTCGGTGATCACCGCCGCCACGAGCCGGGACGGCCCCGACATCTTCGAGGTCAGCCCGCAGACCCTGCCCACCGGCCAGGCCGTCGGGGTGTTCGAGGTGCTCTCCGACAGCGACTGGGCGGCCGTGGGAGGCAAGGGCAGATACCTGCCGACGGCGCTGGCGGCGACCGGCCGGACGACCGACGAGCTCGTAGGGATCCCGTACTACGCGTCCACCATGGCCATGTACTACAACCGCCGGACGTTCCAGCAGGCCGGCATCACCGCCCCGCCGCAGACGTGGACCGAGTTCGTCGACATCGGACGACAGCTGTCCGCACCCGCGCAGGGCCGGTACGCGGTCGGTCTCGGTGCCGCCGAACCGTCCGACCCCTGGCACGTGATCTGGTTGCTCACCACGCAGCTCGGTGGAGAGCTGATCAGCGCCGACGGCAGAACGTCCCGGCTCAACTCCCCGCAGGTCGTGGAGGCCACGAGCTTCTGGCTGGACTGGATCGCGAAGTACGGCATCGCCAACAGGCGGGACGCGACCAACGTCTCCGCCGAGCAGATCAAGCAGTTCACCGCGGGGACGACCGCGATGTTCTGCTGCGGTTTCACCCAGGCGATCAGCAGCATGGGCGGCACCGGCGTCGCCGACGACTGGGCCCTCGCGGGCAACCCGACGGTCCCGTACGGGCGCACGGCCCTGCCGGCCGGGCAGAAGCCGGTGCAGACCTATCTCGGCGGGGCGACCTGGGCGATCTCCAAGTACACCCGCAACCGGACCCTCGCCCTCGGGATGGCCAAGATCATGGGTGATCCCGACATCCAGCGGATGACGTGGCAGGAGGTCGGCGGCATCCCGGTCACCACCGAGACCTTCACCGCCTATCCGGAGACGAAGCAGGGCGTCTGGGCGGTCACCTACGAGGCCGCGGTCAATGCGGCACCGACGCCGTGGTCACCGTCGTTCGCGCAGGTCTCACCGCTGCTGTCCGCCGCCGTGAAGCCGAGCTTCGCCGAGCTCGCGGCGAACGGGACCTACGACCCGGCCGCGCTGCGCAAGCAGCTCGACACCGCCGACCAGACGTTGGCCCAGGCCTTGGAGAGTGAGCGGTGACGAGTCAGTCGGTTCTCGAACAGCGCGGGTCCGTCGCGCAGGCTTCCCCACCGCGCCGTCGCCGGCGCCGGACTGCACACCGCGTTCCCTACTGGCTGATGTCGCCCAGCTTCGCGCTGATGGCGGTGGTGACCTACCTGCCGCTGCTCCTTGCGGTGCTCATCAGCCTGACGGCGCTGAACCAGTTCACCATCGGGGACATGAGCTCGGCGCGTGGGGTCGGCGCCCGCAACTACCTGGACGTGCTGAACCCGTCCAGCTCGTTGTCGATCCTGGGATCGCTGCGCACCAGCGTGCTGTTCAGCGTCCTCAGCACGGTCGTCGCGACGCCGCTGGGGATCGGCGCGGCCCTGCTGGTGAACCAGCGGTTCCGGGGACGGGCCGTGCTGCGGACGGTGATGCTGCTCCCGTTCATCCTGCCGGCCTTCGGCAGTGCGCTGATCTGGCGCCTGATGTTCCAGACCGGCACCGGTGCCATCGACCAGCTCATGCGGGCGACCGGGCTCGGGGACGGCGACACCCTGTGGCTGATCGGCCCGAACTCGTTCTGGGCGCTGGTGATCACCGGGATCTGGACCAGCTGGCCGTTCGTCTACATCATGGTGCTGGCGACGCTGCAGTCCATCCCGCACGAGTACTACGAAGCCGCCGTGGTGGACGGTGCCGGCGCGATCCGACGCTTCTGGTCGATCACCCTCCCCTCGATCCGGCCGACCCTCACCCTGGCGGCGTGCCTGACGACGATCAGCCACTTCAACAACTTCACGCTGCCCTTCATCCTGTTCGGGAGCCCGCCGCCACCGCAGGCCAACGTGCTGCCGATCACCATCTACACGGCGTCGTTCACGTCGTTCGACTTCGGGCACTCCACGGCGATCGCCGTGGTCAACCTGCTGGTGCTGCTGGTCCCGGTCGCCTACTACCTGAGGAGGGCCGGCTCCGATGACTGACGCCGCTCTGATGCTCCGCGCCCGGCCCGGCAGGCGCGCCGGCGCCCGATGGCTCCTGCACGCCGGGGCCCTGGTCTTCGGGCTGCTGGCCCTGGTGCCCGTCGCGTACATGGTGCTGGTCTCGTTGCAGCCCACGGACATCGCAGGGAGCACGTTGTCGGTCGGCC
This sequence comes from Pseudonocardia sp., assembly GCF_025965585.1. Lineage (GTDB taxonomy): Bacteria > Actinomycetota > Actinomycetes > Mycobacteriales > Pseudonocardiaceae > Pseudonocardia. The sequence continues at coordinate 12,757 of NZ_JAOPWR010000534.1, read as the reverse complement.
ACCTGACGCTGCGGGCCTTCGCGGACATCTGGAGCATCATCGACCTGGCCGGCAACCTGGAGAACAGTCTCGTCGTCTCCACCTGCACCGCCGTGGCCTCCTCGATCGTCGGGTTCGGGGCGGCCTATGTGCTGTCGCGGTTCCGGTTCCGGTTCCGCGACACGCTCCGGCTGTCGTTGCTCGCCTCGTACTCGACGCCGGGGATCGTGCTGATGATCCCGCTGTACACGATCTACGTGCAGATCCAGAACATGATCGGCGTCAGGCTGATCGGATCGACGCCGGTGCTGATCCTGACCTACATGTCGTTCAGCCTGCCGTACACGATCTGGATGCTGAGCGGATATCTGTCGACCATCCCGCTCGAGCTGGAGGAGGCGGCGGCGCTGGACGGCGCCAGCCGCCTGCAGACGCTGCGCAAGGTGGTGTTCCCGCTGGCTCGGCCGGCGATCGTGGTCACCGCGATCTTCGCGTTCGTCCTGGCGTGGAACGACGTGCTCTTCGCCAGTGTCCTGACCTCGGACACCACGCAGACGGTCGGGGTGGGCATCCAGGCGTTCGCCAGCGCCTCCGCCGACGGCGCGCTGCCGCAGTGGAACAACCTGATGGCGGCCAGCCTCGTGACGTCCCTGCCGCCCGTCGTGGTCTTCATCCTGATCCAGCGCTACCTCATCAGCGGCCTCACGGCGGGCTCCGTGAAGGGCTAGCCCTGTTCCCCTTGCCTCCCCCCGCCGAACCCGAGCCGGAGAAACACCATGACCGACGACGTCGCCCCGTCCGCCCCCACGATCGACCGCTACCGGGACAAGGTCCTGGCCTGCTGGTTCGGCAAGGCGGTGGGCGGTTCCTTCGGGCAGTCCTTCGAGGGACTGGACGGGCCGATACGGGCCGACTACTACGTGCCGGTCCCCGATGCGATGGTGCCCAACGACGACCTGGACATGCAGGTCGTCTACGCGGCGGTGCTGTGCGGGCTGGAGAAGCCGCGGGTGGACCGGCACGTCCTCGCGCAGGCCTGGCGTGAGCACATCCGTTTTCCCTGGTGCGAGTACGGGGTCGCCAAGCGCAACCTCGCCGAGGGCCTGGTCCCGCCGTTCACCGGATCCTTCGACAACTGGTACACCTGCGGCGAGGGAGCGGTGATCCGCACGGAGCTGTGGGCCTGCCTGGCTCCGGGGGAGCCGGAGCGGGCGGCGGCCTACGCCTACGAGGACGCCTGTTTCGACCACGCAGGGGACGGGATCTGGGCGTCGGTGTTCATGGCCGCTCTTCAGTCCCACGCCTTCGTCGAGAGCGATCCCGACCGGCTGCTCGACGCCGCGTCCGCGCTGCTGCCCGTCAGCAGCCGGATCCGCCAGGTCGTGCACGACACCCGGGTGTGGGTGTCCGCGGGACTCGGGTGGGAGGAGGTGATGGCGCTGATCCTCGACCGGTACCGCGCCACCGATTTCACCGACACCCGGATCAACACCGGCTTCGTGGTGCTGGGCTGGCTGGCCTCCGGGGGCGACTTCCACACCGCCATCACCATCACCAACGGGTGCGGAGCGGACACCGACAGCACGACGGCCTCGGTCGGTGCGCTGATGGCCATCATCGACCCCGACACCATTCCGGAGAGGTGGCTCGCCCCCGTCGGCCGCGATCTCGTGCTCAACCCGGAGGTCGTCGGCATCGCGGCACCGGCCTCGGTGGACGAGTTCGCCGATCAGGTGGCGGGCCTGCGCGACGCCCTGGTCGGTGTGTGGCCGGAGCCGGACGAGACCGCGGAGTTCGACCCGTCGGTCTACGCGATACCGGTGACTGTGGGCTGGTCCTCGCCCTACGGCCAGATCTGGGGCCAGCGTGACATCTCCTCGCTGCCGCCGCAGGGTGCGCCGGAGCCGCCGATGCCGGAAGGCGCCCGGGAGCTGACGGTGCCGGGCACCTGGGTGCGGTGGCCACGCGAGGAGTTCGAGGACCTGATCATGGTCGTGCGCTACGCGATCGACCTCGACCGGCCCGTCGAGGCCCGGGTGATGTTCAACTGCTCCGAGGACATCCGGGTGTGGTTGGACGGGGAATGGTTGCTCGGCAGCCAGCCGTCGATGATCATGCCCACGCAGCACCGGCCGCCGATGGGGCAGGGGGCCGACGTGTCGCTGGCCGCGGGCCGGCACACCCTCCTGGCGACCATCCGCAAGCCCCCGCCGGCCCGCGACCACGCCGAGTGGATCGTCGCGGTGGCCGAGCACCCCGGCCTGGAGTGGGTGCCGAACGCCTTCCGGCCGCCCCGCTGAGCCGCGGTCCTGCGCACCTTGACTGCACACCGGGCCGTCGGCCAGGATGGAATGCGCATTCCGCACCGGTATCCCGGCTGTGCGCGCAGCATCGTCCTCGGTCGGCCTGCCGGAACCGACGCCGACGACGGGCCGCCGGAGCGGCCGGCACGGCTTCCGTAGATCGTCCCTGGAGAGAAGGAAGAATGAGCCAGCCGAAGACCCTGCGGATCGCGATGAACGGCGTCACCGGCCGGATGGGCTACCGCCAGCACCTGGTCCGGTCGATCCTGCCGTTGCGCGACGACGGGGGAGTGGAGCTGCCGGACGGGAGCCGGGTCGGGATCGAGCCGGTCCTGGTCGGGCGCAACGCCGACAGGGTCCGCAGGATCGCCGACGCGCACGGCATCACGCAGTGGACCACTGATGTCGACGCGGTGATCTCCGACCCGTCGATCGACATCTACTTCGACGCGCAGGTCACCTCGCGGCGGAGCGCGGCGCTGACGGCGGCCATCAAGGCGGGCAAGCACATCTTCACCGAGAAGCCCACGGCCGAGACCCTGAGCGAGGCCGTCGAGCTCGCGCGGCTGGCGCAGGACGCGGGCGTGGTGGCCGGAGTGGTGCACGACAAGCTCTACCTACCCGGTCTGATCAAGCTGCGCAGGCTCGTCGACGAGGGGTTCTTCGGCCGGATCCTGTCGTTGCGCGGGGAGTTCGGGTACTGGGTCTTCGAGGGCGACGGCCAGCGCAGCCAGCGGCCGAGCTGGAACTACCGGGCCGAGGACGGCGGCGGGATCGTCGTCGACATGTTCTGCCACTGGAACTACGTGCTGGAGAACATCCTGGGACCGGTGCAGGCCGTCACGGCCCGGGCCGTCACCCACATCCCGCAGCGGTGGGACGAACAGGACCAGGCCTACGCCGCCACCGCTGACGACGCGGCCTACGCGATCTTCGAGATCGAGGGCGGCGTCATCGCCCAGATGAACTCCTCCTGGGCCGTCCGGGTGCACCGCGACGAGCTCGTCGAGTTCCAGGTGGACGGCACGCACGGCTCGGCCGTGGCGGGCCTGCGCGAGTGCGTGGCGCAGCAGCGGGCCCACACCCCGAAGCCGGTGTGGAACCCCGATCTCCCGGTCACCGAACCCTTCCGCTCCCAGTGGCTTCCGGTACCCGCCAACGACGACCTCGGCAACGGTTTCAAGATGCAGTGGGAGGAGTTCCTCCGCGACGTCGTCGCCGGGCGCCCGCACCGGTTCGGCCTGCTCTCGGCGGCCCGGGGTGTGCAGCTCGCGGAGCTCGGACTGCGGTCCTCCGCCGAGGGCCGGCGTCTCGAGGTCCCCGAGGTGACGCTGTGAGCACGCCCGCGACGGCGGTACGCCCGTCGGTGGCAGCCGCCGTGGACCTTCCGGCGCCGCGGCCGGCGATGCTCTGGACGCGTCCCACCGGCCCGATCCGCTCCCGCGTGGCCTACGCGGCAGCACACGTCGTGCCGGTCGTCGACGCCGACAACGCACCTGGTGCCCCTGCGGTGCTGGACTGGGACGTGACCCTCGCCTACCGCCACGAGCTCTGGTCGTACGGCCTGGGCGTCGCCGACGCGATGGACACGGCCCAGCGCGGCATGGGCCTGGACTGGGCCGCCACCCGCGAGCTGATCCGGCGCAGCGGGGCCGAGGCCGCGGCCGTCGGGGGAGCTCTGGCCTGCGGCGCGGGCACCGACCAGCTGGACCGGGCCATGATCCCGGACGGGCCCGCTGGTCTCCGCTCGGTCGAGGCGGCCTACCGCGAGCAGGTCGAGGTGGTCACCGAGGCCGGCGCGACCGTCATCCTGATGGCGTCGCGCGCACTCGCCGGTGCCGCCCGTGGGGCCCAGGACTACCTGGAGGTGTACTCCCGGCTGCTGAGCGAGGCCGACAGGCCGGTCATCCTGCACTGGCTCGGAGCCATGTTCGACCCCGCGCTGTCCGGCTACTGGGGCTCGCACGACCTGCCCACCGCGACCGCCACGGTGCTGGACCTGATCCGGGCGCACCCGGAGAAGGTCGACGGCATCAAGGTGTCACTGCTCGACGCCGGGCACGAGAAGGCGTTGCGGGCCGCGTTGCCGGCGGGCGTGCGGCTCTACACCGGGGACGACTTCAACTACCCCGAGCTGGTGGTCGGGGACGACGAGGGCCACTCCGACGCCCTGCTGGGCATCTTCGCCGCCATCTATCCCGCCGCCTCGGCCGCCCTGCAGGCCCTCGACGCCGGTGACGCCACCCGGGCCCGGCAGATCCTCGACTCCACCCAGGCCCTGGGGCGGCACATCTTCTCGGCGCCGACCTTCTACTACAAGACCGGTATCGCGTTCCTGTCCTGGCTCAACGGCCGGCAGCCGGGGTTCTCGATGGTGGCCGGCCTGCAGTCGGGCCGGTCGGTGCCGCACCTCGTCACCGTCTTCCGGCTGGCCGACGAGGCCGGGCTGCTGCTCGACCCGGATCTGGCCCGGCACCGTCTGCGGTCCCTGCTGGCGGTCAACGGGATCGAGGTCGGCCATGGCCACTGAGGACTCGGGGCCCGGCGACCCCCGGCTGGCCCGGCTGTCGCTGAACACGGCCACCACGAAGAACTGGACGCTGGCCGAGGCCGTCGACGGGGCCGTCCGCGCGGGGATCCCGGCACTCGGCGTCTGGCGCGACCGGGTCGCGGAGGTGGGCGTCCGGCGGGCTGCCGCGATGATCGCGGACGCGGGCCTGCGTGTCTCCAGCCTGTGCCGTGGCGGGTTCCTCACCGCTGCGGGCGCCGGCGGCGTCGACGCGGCTCTGCAGGACAACCGGGCCGCCATCCGGGAGGCCGCGGTGCTGGGCGCCCGTGAGCTCGTCATGGTGGTGGGCGGGCTGCCCGACGGCGACCACGACCTGGCCGCGGCCCGGCGGCGCGTCGCCGAGCGGATCGCCGAGCTGGCACCGATCGCGGCCGACCACGGCGTCCGGCTCGCCCTGGAGGCCCTGCACCCGATGTACTGCGCCGACCGCGCCGTGCTCTCCACCCTGGGCCAGGCCCTCGACCTCGCCGCCCCGCATCCCGCCGACACCGTCGGCGTCGTGGTCGACACCTTCCATGTCTGGTGGGATCCCGAGCTGGAACGCGGTATCGGCCGCGCCGGACGCGAGGGACGGATCGCCTCCTACCAGGTGTGCGACTGGATGCTTCCGATCGCGCAGGACGCGTTGCTGTCCCGCGGGATGATGGGCGACGGCCACATCGACTTCGGGGCCGTCGGGGGTTGGGTCCGGGACGCGGGCTACGCCGGCGATGTCGAGGTGGAGATCTTCAACGCCGACATCTGGGCCGCCGACGGGCACGCCGTACTGGCCACGCTCACGCGGCGCTACCTCGAGCACGTGCTGCCCCCGCTCGACCGCATCGCCCCGTGAGCCGCGGATCAGCCGCCCGCGGACGGCGCCGCCGGTCCGGAGAGGACGACGTCCGGGGCTGTCGGCCGGGTGACCTGGCACGATTGCGATACTGACGACGGCGAGGGGGGTGAGGTGCACCATGCGGGCGGTGACGCTGCAGGAGGTGGCCCGGCATGCCGGGGTGTCCCAGGCGACCGCGTCGCGCGTGTTGAACGGCTCGCTGCGCGTCCCCGGCCCAGGGGTGGCCGAGCTGGTGCGCAAGGCCGCCGCGGAGCTCGGGTACGTCCCGAACGCGCAGGCGCAGGCCCTCGCACGCTCGTCCAGCGGGCTCATCGGGCTGGTCGTGCGCGAGATCTCCGATCCGTACTTCTCCTCGATCGCCCGTGGCGTGCAGCGCATCGCCCGGGAGCACGACCGGCACGTGCTGCTGTCGTGCACCGAGGCCGATCCGGCCGGTGACCTCGACGCCGTCACCTCGTTCATCTCGTTGCGCGCCGACGCACTGATCATGGTGGGATCCCGGTTCATCGGCCGCCGCGCGCACGATCGGCTGCTCAACTCCGAGTTGAAGCGCTACACCGAGATGGGCGGGCGGATGGCCGTCATCGGTCAGGCCACACCGCTGGCGAACTCCGTGGTGCCGCAGAACCGCGAGGGGGCCGCCGCGCTCGCCGACGCCCTCGTCAAGCAGGGGCACCGCCGGTTCGCCGTCTTCACCGGGCCGACCGAGCTGCAGACGGCGGTGGACCGGACCGTCGGCTTCACCGAGGCGCTCCGTCGCCACGGTCTGGAGCCGCTCGCGACGGTGCCGAGCGCGTTCACCCGTGACGGCGGCTTCGACGCTGCGCGCCGTCTCGTGGCCGAGCTCGGGCTGGCCCGGGGCGGCGACGGCCTCTGCATCTTCGCGGTGAACGACGTCATGGCCATCGGGGCCATGGCAGGCCTGCGTGACAGGGGGCTGCGGATCCCGCAGGACGTCCAGGTCGCCGGGTTCGACGACATCACCACCGTCCAGGACCACGTGCCCGCGCTCACCACCGTCCGCCTGCCGCTGGAGAGCATGGGGGAGACGGCCGTGCGGCTGGTCCTGACCGAGGCCACCCGCGGCGGTGCCCGATCGACCACGGTTGTCGGCGAGGTGGTTCTTCGCGACAGCACCCGCCGCCGCTGAGCGCCCATCGGTGGCGGGTGCTCCGGCCCTTGCTGTGCTCGCCGGGCAGTGTTCAGGAGGATGTCCTGAGCAGAGCGGGCAGATACCCCAGTGCCTGTCCGGCGATGTTCGGGTGATAGCTGTCCGATGTCGGTACGGTCGGTGGGTTGATCCAGCGCAGCAGGACCGCTGCGCAGGTCCCGTGGGCGTTGAACCGCGGTCGGACATCGACGAAGGTGGCCTGCGCTGCAGTGGCGCGCTCCTGGATGACCGAGTCGAGCAGGTCGGTGCCGGCGTCGATCGCCGTTCTGGCCGCCGCCGGTGGTAAGCCGGCCGCGTTGCAGGCGCCGGACCCGAAGAGGTGCGGGTAGCCGACCACGACCAGCTCGGCGTGTGGCGCCCGGGTGTGGATCATCGCGAACATGGCGTCGAGGCTCCCCGGAAGCACCTGCTGGATCGCGGCGTCGCCTGCTGTCACCGCGGCTGCGCACTGTGCGGGTGTGCCCGCTGAGCACGCGGCCAGGACCGGGGTGAAGCCGACGTCGTCTCCGCCGACGGTGATCGTGACCAGGCTGGCGTCCTGCGGCACGCCGGCGATCTGGCTGCTGCGGACGTCGGCCGTCGTCGCGCCCGAACAGGCGAGAAAGGTGAGAGTCCGTCGCCGGAGCGGGGCGGCCAGTGACGGGTAGGCCAGCGGGCTGCGTTGGCAGGCCCCGCTGGACGGCTGGTAGACGCGGGTGCCCACACCGGATGAGTAGGAGTCACCGAGCGCCGCGTAGCCGGAGCGGTCGACCGGCGGTGCTGCGGGCACGGCCAGAGCAGCCGGCGCAGCAAGAACGAACCCTGCAAGGGCGACGGCCGTGATCACGAGCAGTCGTTTCATGGCCAGGACCTCCACGGCGGCCTAGACCTTCGGGATGTTCGGTCGTGCCCCGCGCAACTGTCCCCGACTGAAGACGAGCCCACACCCTGGCATGGCGTGGGATCAGCGGCAAGCACGATGAGTGCGGGGCCGTCCGGTTTGAAGGTGGCGGAGATGCCGCCGAGCGACGTGAAAGGGTGCCCCGGTGAGTGACGCGACACCGACCACCGGAGGTCCGTCGGGTCCACCGCGCCCGGACGGCCAGGGTGGTGAGCTGGTGGACGCCGTCATGACCGCCAGCCGCGTCCTCGTGGCGATCGCCGCGCGATCCCTGGCCACGGCCGGGGACGTCACGCTCCCGCAGTACCGAGCCCTGGTGGTGCTGGCCAGCCGGGGTCCGCAGCGGTCGATCGACCTCGCCGTCGCGCTCGGGGTCAACCCGTCCTCGGCCACGCGGCTGCTGGACCGGCTCTCCCGCGCCGGGCTGATCCGCCGCACGCGCGTGCAGGCCGATCGACGGTCGTTGCGGGTGGCGCTGTCACCGGCCGGGCGCGATCTCGTCGCCCAGGTCACGCAGCGGCGTCGCGAGGAGGTCGAGCAGCTGCTGACCGCGCTGCCGCCGGAGCAGCACGACCTCGTCATCACGGCCCTGCGCGCCATCGCCGACGCCGCGGGGGAGGCTCCTGAGCGCGATCTCGCCGTCGGTCTGGGCTGGGGCTGAAGGACCTCCGGCCGACACAGAACTGGTAGGGCGCAACTGGTTCCCGCCGGTCGTGGTGACTACCCTCGACATGTCAAGCGGTTCCAGACCCCAGCCGGCCGAGCGGCATCATCGACGAAACCGTGGTCACCGTGGCCCACAGAGTCGCAGCCCATCGACGAACCGGTCCGCCGGCGATCACGAGGGCCCCTCCGGGCGGCGAGCCTGTCAGACAGCGCACCGATGGACGTGACACCACTGCAGGCGCGACGCCGGGGGTAGCCGGACGGCGACGGGGTGGTCGGTCTCCTCGTAGTGAGCTCGCGCGTGCTGGTTGGGGGAGCCGCCCGAGCAGGCGACCCAGCCGCAGGTCAGGCACACCCACAGCTCCGCCCAGCCGTCGCCGCGCTCCCGGCACGGCGCGCATCCCGTCGAGGACGGCCTGGCGCCGAGGTGATCGATGGCATGCATGCATCGGACGGCCCTTCCGGCGTGGTTACCGCGCGGGGTCCCTCGTGGCATCGCGCTCCTCCTCGTCCTCCGCCGGATCGCACGCGGTCCCGGCAAGGGAACGCCTGGCGACCGCGGCGCGAAACGACCAACATGTGCAGCGGTCATCACCCCGGGTGATGAGCGGCATCGCCACGTCGACGGCGGAGTGCTTGCCCACCCCGCAGCGGCATCACCGTGGCGGCGCGCCCGCACGGCAGGACTGAGTGGGGAGAGCGCATGGAGCTCCGGCAACTCCGCTACTTCGTCACCCTCGCCGAGGAGCTGCATTTCGGCCGGGCCGCCGCACGCGAGCACATCGTCCAGTCCGCGCTGAGCCAGAGACTGCAGCGGCTGGAACGGGAGCTGGGTGTCACCTTGGTGGAGCGGACGACCCACCACGTGCAGCTGAGCGCGGCCGGCGCCGTCTTCCTGATCGACGCTCGGCAGATCCTCGCTCACGTCGAACGGGCCGCGGCAGCAGCGCAGCAGGCTGCTCGGTCGACGCCCTCCTTGCGGGTCGGGGTCGTCGATGCCAGCTACGACTCGATGTCGTTGATCCTGCACGAGGTCCAGCATCAGTACCCCGACCTGGAGATCCACCAGATCGAGGCCGGTGTGCCGGAGCAGTTCGAGCGGCTGGTGGGCGGACGGCTCGACGTGGGAATCGGGCGGGCGTCGCTGGCACCACCGACCGTGGCCTCGACGCTGTTCCGACTGGACCCGCTCGGAGTGCTCGTCGCCGAGGGCCACGCCTTCGCGGCGCGGTCCGACGTCCCGGTCGCGACGCTGGCCGCGGAGCCGCTGCTGCTCTCCGAGGAGGACCGAGCCCCCGAGTTCAACCAGTTCGTGATCGAGCTGTGCCGCTCGGTGGGGTTCATACCCACCCTGTACAGCGGGACGGTCGACAGCATCCTGGCTGCGGTCGACCTGGTCGTGCAGCAACGCTGTGTGCTCTGTGCACCGTCCTCGTGTGTACCGACGCCGGCGGGGATCGTGTGGCGCCCCCTGGTCGCCCCCTTGTCGCGCTATCCGTGGTCGGTGCTGTGGCGGGCGGGCGACTCCTCCGAACATGTCAGCGCCCTCGTCCGTGCCGCCCGCACCCTCTCCCGGGAGCTCGGCTGGCTGCAGCCCTCGGCGGGCTGATCCCGCTCCCGGGCGTGTTATCGGCGTCCGTGATGAGCCGTGCTCCGATCCGCCCTTTCCCGCTGCCACCGGGCGGAGTGTCCTGGTGGCCACACGGAAGGGAGTTCCCCATGGCGGGAACGGTCATCGTCGGCGGCGCTCGAACGCCGATCGGCAAATTGTCCGGCTCGCTGAAGAACTTCACGGCGATGGATCTGGGCGGGATCGCGATCGCGGCCGCCATGGCGAACGCCGGGACCACCGGCGACCAGGTCGATCACGTGATCATGGGCCACGTCATCCAGGCAGGCGCCGGCCAGGCTACCGCCCGGCAGGCCGCGGTCAAGGGCGGCATCCCCATGACCGTGCCCGCACTGACGGTGAACAAGGTCTGTCTGTCCGGACTGAACGCGATCGCCCTCGCCGACCAGCTGATCGGCTGCGGCGAGTTCGACGTCGTGGTCGCCGGCGGCATGGAGTCCATGACCAACGGCCCGTACCTGCTGCAGAAGGCCCGCGGCGGCTACCGGTACGGCGACTCCGAGATCATCGACGCGACCGCGCACGACGCCCTGTTCTGTTCGTTCGACCAGCGCGGAATGGGCGCGTCCACCGATGTCTACAGCGCGGCCAAGGGCATCTCCCGCGCCGAGCAGGACGACTACGCGGCGATGAGCCACGACCGGGCCACCACCGCGCACAAGAACGGGCTGTTCGACCCCGAGATCACGTCGGTGCCGGTGCCGCAGCGGAAGGCGGACCCGCTGCTGGTGACCGAGGACGAGGGGGTGCGCCCCGGGACCACGGCCGAGAGCCTCGCCACCCTGCGTCCCGCATTCGGCCCCGACGGCACGGTGACCGCAGGGAACGCCTCGCAGCTCTCCGACGGCGCCGCGGCCGTGGTCGTCATGAGCCGGGCCATGTCCGAGCGGCTGGGGCTCAGCGTCCTGGCCGAGATCGGCGCCCACGGGACCGTGGCCGGTCCCGACGCGTCGCTGCTGTCGCAGCCGTCACACGCCATCGCCGCAGCGCTGGGCCGCCAGCACCTGTCGCCGTCCGACGTCGACCTCTTCGAGATCAACGAGGCGTTCGCCGCAGTGGCCGTCCAGTCGATGCGCGACCTGGGAACCGGTCCGGCCGTGGTCAACGTCAACGGCGGGGCGATCGCCATGGGCCATCCCGTCGGCGCGTCCGGTGCCCGCCTCGCGCTGCACCTCGCCCTCGAACTCGGCCGGCGCGGCGGCGGCCTCGGTGCAGCCGCCCTGTGTGGTGGTGGCGGTCAGGGCGAGGCCCTGCTGCTCCGTGTCGATGCCTGACTCCGGCCACACACCTCACGAAGGGTCTCGACATGGCTGACATGAACGGGCAGGTCGCGCTGGTCACCGGCGGCATCCGGGGAATCGGGGCGGCGATCTGCGACCGGCTCGCCGCCCGGGGGATGACCGTCGCCGCCGGCTACTCCCGCGACAAGGAAGCCGCCGACCGGTTCCTGGAGTCGCATCGCGGTTCCAGCGTGCACCAGGGCAACATCGGCGCGGTGGAGGACTGCGAGCGGGTCGTCCAGGAGGTACTCAACCAGCACGGACGCCTCGACGTCCTGGTCAACAACGCCGGGATCACCGCCGACAAGACCGTCCGCCGGATGACCCCGGGGGAGTGGGACCGCGTCGTCCAGGTCAACCTGTCCGGCGCCTTCTACCTGTCCCGGGCGATCCTGCAGCACATGCTCGACCGCGGGTCCGGGCGGATCGTCAACATCAGCTCGATCATCGGCGAGTCCGGCAACATCGGGCAGGCCAACTACGCCGCCGCCAAGGCAGGCCTGTTCGGGCTGACCATGAGCCTCGCTCAGGAGACGGCCCGGAAGGGCATCACCGTCAACTCCGTCGCGCCGGGCTACGTCTCGACCGAGATGGTTGCCGCCGTCCCGCAGGACGCCCTCGACCGGGTCATCGCCAAGATCCCCGCCGGTCGCCTCGGCGAGCCCGACGAGATCGCCAGGGTCGTCGAGTTCCTCGCCGACCCGGAGTCGGGATTCATCACCGGCCAGATCTACTCCGTCAACGGCGGCCAGTACATGTAGCCCCGGGGAGACCTGACCTCACCTGGCGCATTCCTCTCCTCGAGAGCGAGTGATGGCGGACAACGCCGAGGTGGAGACTGCCGGCCGACGGCGTGCGGAAGGTGGCGTACGTCGATCTGGGCGCCCACCACGGCGACGGCCTGGAGGCGGCGCTCCACACCTCGACCATCTCGATCCCCGGTGACAGCACGAACGACGGCGACGAACGTGCCGTCTCGTGTTATCGGCGCCCGTGATGAGTCGTGCTCCGATCCGCCCTTTCCCGCTGCCATGATGCGCGGTTACCTGAGCCGACCGGACCACACCCGGCGCGCACCCACCGCCCATCGACGGCGAGTACACGAGGGTGAGGTCCGAGCACCTGTCCCGGACCCGGAACGACCGACGGTGCGACGGACCACTTGCAGAGGACCGGCCTGAGCCTGGTCAGCACCGCTGTGCACGTCTCCTATCGCCGAAAGGGCTGCCATGCAGGTCGACGAGCTACTCAAACCGTTTCCCATCAAGGAGTTCCATCCGATGCCCCGGGCGCTGCTCGGCCCGGGATCACACGAGATGATCGGTCCGGAGGCCCTCAAGCTGGGCTTCAAGAAGACGCTGGTGATGACGTCCGGCCTGCGCGGCTCGGACATCGTGCACAAGATCGTCGAGTCGATGAAGTACCACGGCCTCGAGGTGGTCGT